>JBEPTX010000001.1:0-514755 GCA_041691795.1 Candidatus Saccharimonadota bacterium | reverse complement strand
ACCATAAACGGGGATTCCCATATTCAATTTCCTCTCAAGGTACGAATTGTTTCGTTAGTTCAATTATAGCATAAATTAGCCAATACTACAACAGAAACCCCTCGCTGTGAGGGGCTTCTGCAAAAGATATGTTCTGGATAGATCCTGTTTTCCCACTGCTTGCTTTACTACGATCAGGTCGTAGCGGCCACCTCGGGCACTCCCGCGGGCTCGACACAGCGGTGTACTCAACCTAGTCCATCCATTACGCTCCGAATCTCTACGGTTCGAATACTCTCACTGTAGTCACCTCTATTCCCTAAGTCAAGCATATATACTATAGTGGTCAATGATGAAAATTCTGGGAATTGAAAGTAGTTGTGATGAAACTGCTGTCGCCATTGTTGAAGATGGTCGACGATTACTAAGTAATGTGGTTAATTCACAGATTGATATTCACGCCGCATACGGTGGTGTCGTACCAGAGGTGGCAGCCCGAAGTCATATCGAAGTCGTGAACCCCGTTATCAATCAAGCGTTAACGGATGCGAACCTCGACTGGGATGATATTGATGCAATTGCCGTCACGTATGCACCAGGGTTGGTCGGTAGTTTGTTGGTTGGCACATTAGCCGCACGCACATTGGCAGTCCTTAAAAACAAACCCCTCTACCCTATTCACCACGTTGAAGCCCACGTGTACGCTAATTTTCTGAATGAGCGCGTACCGGAATTTCCGATGTTGGCATTGATCGTGTCTGGTGGGCATTCGCAGTTGGTATTGTTCCGCGATCACGGCGACTATGAATTACTAGGGCAAACCCAAGATGATGCGGTTGGTGAAGCCTTTGATAAGGTCGCAAAAATCCTCGGTCTCCCCTACCCTGGTGGCCCGTCGGTTGCCAAACTAGCACTCACTGGCGATCCGCATAAATACAAACTACCCAAGGCAAAGTTGTCTGGTGCCTATGATTTTAGCTTCTCTGGCCTCAAAACAGCCGTCCTACGCGCCGTACAGCGTGAAGTAGGCGTTGACTTTACTTTCCCCTCGCACGAGCTTGCAGCGCGTCTCAACGACGTCCAGCGGGCAGATTTTGCGGCAAGTTTCCAGCAAACTGCTGTCGAAACACTGGTCGACAAGGCTGAACGAGCCTATCGTGACTACTCGCCCAAATCTGTCGTTATCGCTGGTGGTGTCGCTGCTAATCAGGAATTACGCCGCGAATTATCCGAACGATTACCACTTAAGATCGATTACGCCCCGATTAATCTGTGTACAGACAATGGTGCAATGATTGCGACGCTTGGATACTATTACTCGCAAAAGAAACAGCAAATCGACCCCTTTGAATTAGAGGTCGTCCCTAGCCTATCGATGACCAAAACAGCTTGGTCAAATCAAACGTTGTAATACTATCAACGTTTTTTAAAGAGATGAATGATCTTTTTTGCCCACGGCAGCGCTGTGTTCCATAGAGGATACAGTATCGAAAGTGGCTTGTCATAGGTCCCGACCAGCATGTCTTCGTGATCTGAAAAGCTGCGTTTGAAATGACTAATACCGTCGTTCATCAGGCCGTTCAGGTCGTAGCGTGGCACTCCCCAATGTTTGAGGCGTTTGATCACCCACCATTTGATGGCGTAGTTGGCCATCAGTTTTTGACCTTTTTGGTTGTTCCCGCCATATAATTCGAATGCAACATCTGCACTGACGGCCAGCCAGCTAAATGCAATCATCTCATCGTCCTCGTCATATGCCGCCACTAACAGAGAGTGTTGGCCAAGTTCATTGAAAATATCAATGTAATAATCATCACCGTGGAGCGCAAACCCAGCTCGTTTGGCCGTTTGGCGATAAATTGCCAGACATTTGCGCAGCTCATCATGGGTTTTTACTTCGCGGATTGCCGCCACGTCCTTGGTGGACCTGCGAATGTCATAACGCCGTTTGCGAGAGATCGCCTCCATTAGTTCGTCCTCGGTCTGGGTCAGGTCTAGGACAAGTGTGCGCGGGATCAAAATGGTGTTGTTTGACGATTTCCATCCCGTTGGCGTGTTGAATTCTTGCCAATCTGGTTCGATCGTCAGCACGATTGCCTTGTAGTTCTTGCGGACATAATGAGCCAGCTGATCGAGCACCACTGCCCTATTCTCGCCAGCTGTAACAGGGCCTCGTGGTATATAGACAATTGTTTTGACGCCACCAGGCAGCACACGGATGAGTAACTGCGCAGCACCAATAATATCGTCATTATCGAATACGAATACCCTATCAACAGTCCAATTATGGGCGGCTTTAACTTCTCCCCAGCCCCATAGCTGTAATGGGTGCCCGTCGTTTTCTAAAACGTAGTCATCCCATGTCGGTTTTTCGCGACAACTTTCCACTGAAATCATATATATCAGTATAGCATTGTGCTATAATTACAGATGAAACAAACACGTGGAGGGCACAAGATTTGGATTTAATAATGTTTTCATAAGAAAACACTAGTATTCCTGTATGTGACTTTTCACGTGAAATAATTATGAACTGTCAATTATGAATCTCGCAAAAACATACGACCCCAATCAATACGAGCCGAATATTTATGCCATGTGGGAAACGAGTGGCGCTTTTAATCCTACAGGGTTAGGTGAGCCATATAGTATCGTTATGCCACCGGCCAATGCCAATGGGAATCTGCACCTTGGACATGCCCTGACGATCGATTTAGAGGATATTCTGGCCCGCTACTACCGTATGAAAGGCCGTGACGTTATTTATGTCCCTGGTGAGGACCACGCCGGGTTAGAAACATGGGTTGTCTATGAACGCGAACTAGAGAAAAAAGGGCAGTCTCGCTTTGATTTCAGTAGGGAAGAGATCTACAGCCAAGTATGGGATTTTGTGGCCATGCACCGCGAGAACACTGAATTACAGATTCGCGCACTTGGCGCCAGCGTGTCATGGGATAACCTGCTGTATACGCTCGACGATAAGGTGATTGATCGTGTCTACAAAACATTCAAAAAAATGTGGGATGATGATCTGATTTACAGGGGTGAGCGAATCGTTAACTACAGTACAAAATATCAGACAGGGTACGCCGATATCGAGGTAAATTACAAAACTGAAAAGGGTACGCTGTGGAAAATTGCCTATCCAACACTGGATAAACTAGGGGAAATCGTCGTTGCGACAACCAGGCCTGAAACAATGCTGGGTGATGTTGCGGTCGCTGTTCATCCAGATGACAAGCGTTACAAAAAATATATTGGCTCGACGGTACTGTTACCTCTGACAAATCGTGAAATTCCGGTGATTGCTGACGACTATGTTGACCCTGCCTACGGAACTGGCGCGGTCAAGATCACACCTGCGCATGATCCGAACGACTTTGATATAGGTGAACGACACAAGCTTCCTCGTATCCAAGTCATTGGATTTGATGGCAACATGATTAATGTTCCACCGCAGTTTGAAGGATTGGATGTTGAAACCGCCCGAGTACGCGTGCTGGCTGCGCTAGAAGCGGCCGAAGCTCGTCGCGGAGAAGAAGAGATTGAACACTCTGTTGGTTACGACTACAAGAGTGGTCTACCGATTCAACCGCTGATCAAAGAACAGTGGTTTATGAATATGAAACCAATGGCAGAGCGTGCGATCAAGGCGATCAAAAACAATGAGATCAAATTTGTTCCATCCACAAGGCAATCTACCTTGGTAAATTACCTCGAAAACATTCGTGATTGGAACCTGAGCCGTCAAATCCCGTGGGGGATTCCAATTCCGGCATTTCAAAATGTTGATGATCCTAACGATTGGATTTTTGATGAGCACGTCGATCAAACGGAAATAGTTGTAAATGGTACAACATACAAACGTGAGGGTGATACGTTTGATACATGGTTTAGCAGTGGACAGTGGCCGTATATGACAACTGATTATCTGGACGAAGGCGATTTGAAACGATTTTACCCCATGAATGTCATGGAAACGGGCGCTGATATCTTGTATGCCTGGGTTGCCCGTATGATCATGTTTGGGCTGTACACAACAGATCAAGTTCCGTTCAAGGAAGTCTATTTACATGGACTGATCCTGGACGAAAAAGGCCAGAAAATGAGCAAGAGTAAGGGGAATGTTATCAATCCAATGGAGCAAGTCGCTACCTATGGGTCTGATGCGCTCCGCCTTGGGGTTGTTGCCAGTCGAAGCGCTGGTCAAAACCAAGCATTCGCTACCAGTAAAGTGGTTGCGGGACGCAATTTTTGTAACAAACTTTGGAATATTGCCCGTTATATCGAGGACAAACTTGGTGAGGACTTCAAATTGGAAACGCCAGAGCTCAAAAGTCTGGCTGACCACTGGATTGTCCGCCAATTGAATAATGCGGCTGCCACTATTGGTGATCAGGTAGAGAAGTACCGATTCGCCGAGGCCAGCGACGCCATGTACCACGCAATCTGGGATGATGTCGCCGATTGGTACGTCGAAGCCAGCAAAAAGGAAGAAAACCCGCAATTGCTCGCCTGGGTTTTGGATACAAGCCTGCGTATTGCTCATCCGTTTGCACCATTTGTCAGTGAGACAATTTGGCAAACCCTGGGCTGGCACAAAGAGCTATTGATCAGTACATCGTGGCCTGAAAAGGTAGAGTTTGACGAGATTGCTGCTGGCGAGTTTGATCGTCTACAAACGCTTATTACCGAGGCCCGATTTGTCATGGCATCACTGCCTGGAGGCAAGAAATACTCGTTGTTATACCAAAACGACTCTCTGATCGCTGATAATAGTGAGCTTATTCAGCATTTAGCGCGCGTCAGAGACGTTACGGAGGCTGATGTGCCACGTGGACTGCGTTTGGCGGCAAGCGGCCGTGAGGCCTGGCTAGACGTCGATGAAGAGATATTATACGAGCATCAAACCAACCTTGAAGTGCGTTTGACCGATACACGGAAGTTTATCGAAACACTTGAAGAGCGCCTAGGTAATAGTAGTTATACCGATAAAGCGCCTGCACATCTGGTAGAAGAATCTCGCAAGCAGCTAGAGGAAAAACAACTTTTGGCTCAGCAACTGATGCGAGAACTTGATATTCTCGGGTAGGTTCCTAAATTAGAGATCCATTGGCATGTAGTAGCCGTCAAAGGCATGAACACCTCTGACAACTCGTTTAGATAGAACATATTTGCGACTATCGTCACGAGGTAACATTCGAGGTGTGCCTGATTGGAAGGCGCTCGATAGGAGACTGCTTTCGACATGGACATGTCCGGCTTCCGAGAATTGGGCACCGCCTTCAATTGCTTTATAGGTTGCAACTGCTGCAGGGAGGGCGAGGGACGATTTGGCAGCCTTGTCGATCTGCATATCGTGCACGAAAAGGCTAGTCGCTGTTAAACAGCTGACAATAATTGCAAGGGGGCTGAGAAGTGTGGTGAATAGTGACATTTTGTGTGTTTCTTTTTATGAGAGTACATACTGATGATAACATAAGATTTTCGTTATGTCAATTTACTGTTACGTGATGTGTTCTCGGATTGTACTTTGCTTTTAGTATCTATTCGGGAAGATAGTGGAGTGACTCGACTACGGCTATTCGAAGGATAGCTTCTCGGCGAGAGCTGTAAGAGCAGCGAAATCTGGTTCTGTCTCTTGGTCGGCCTGGTGTTTGTACTCGTCAGTGGTAGTAAAAGGAATGACGTGAACGTGGGCGTGGGGGACATCAACACCGATGACTTTTTCGCCAACATAGGGGACACCGAGGACAGATCGCAGACGAAGGCCAACTTTTTTGGTGGTTGCCATCAATGCTTGGTAATCTGTATCGTCCATATCCCAGATGAATTCGACTTGTTTTTTAGGCACGACCAGCGTGTGACCGGAGGTGTGGGGATGAATATCAAGGAATGCGATCGTGTGCTCGTCTTCGTAGATTTTTTGGCACGGAATCTCGCCATTGATAATTTTTGTGAAAATCGAATCTTGCATACTCCCAGTATACGCTCATCTGTTAGAATAGGTGAAGCGGGGAGAGGTGTCCGAGTGGTTGAAGGTGCCGCTCTCGAAAAGCGGTGTGGGGTAAAATCCACCGAGAGTTCGAATCTCTTCCTCTCCGCCATGTAAAAAGACGATCATTTGATCGTCTTTTTACATGTTCAAGATTCTAGCCGCGTCCGTATTATATCTTTGACAGATATTCCCTCCGTTGCTGCTGCTTGTTCCAACTTTTCTAAGTGAGCTTTCTTCATTCGTATCACTATTGATGCGGTGTCGTCGTGTACGGAGTAGGCGGCAACGGCTTTTTTGCCTGCATTACATTTCGAACAGAGAGTTTGGAGGTTGTCGACCACTGTTTTTCCTTTATCGGCGAGGGGAATGATGTGGTCGGCTTCGAGCTTGACGGCTTCTCCATCAAGAAATAATTCGCCCCTGTTATAACCACACATTTGGCATTGATAGTGATCGCGCTCGAACACTTCGCTGCGCAGGCGAAGATTAACGTATTCGTCGGCTGATGTGCCGCGTAGTTCAAGTGAGAGAAGCTGGTAGCCATTTTGTTTAGCTGAATATTTGATTGCCCAGCCCTCGGCCCGAAGTTCGCGTAAACGTCTGGTGTAATTGGACTGATCTGCCGCAGCTGCCAATGCTCGGTTGCTGACAACATTGCCAAAACTATCTACCAAAAGATCAAGAATTACTTGATGGACGCCTGCTCTGGGAGTGGTAAGATTTTTGCTGTTCGTCATGGACTTATTTTAGCATTGGTTTTGGTTCGTAGGTTTGATTACAGCAGATTAAACCAAGAAAAATAACCCATCTTTCGATGAGTTATTTTTCTTGGTGAACCCGACTAGATTCGAACTAGTGGCCTTCGGCTCCGCAAGCCGACGCTCTATCCAGCTGAGCTACGGGTCCAAAAACGCGAACCATGTATGATACATAGCCCGCTTTTTGTGTAACTAGAAGGTACTTTCAGGTGTCGACAGGCGACACGAACGTAGGCTATTGTAGCATATAACAGATGAGAAAAGCAACTCAGGGAAGTGTTTTCGTAGGTGGATGCAGCGCAAGGCAGAAATGAGGAACGGAACGAGCCGTACTAAAGGTACGGCGAGTGAGTACCGGAATTTCTAACGCAGCGATGCGCCACGTACTAAAACGCTAGAGGCGGAGTTTGCGGACGAAACGATCAAGCCAATCCAGATTGAGATCTTGCATTGGAAGTCTATCACCGAGGATATCAACGATTTCCTCGCCTGATGCCTCGGGGAAGTAGACGGTTTGGCCGGGCAAGAAGCGTTTGGTTGGGATCAACATAACAGAGTATTCTTCGCCGTCACGGATGACGCCAAAGGCTTTGAAATCGCTAAATGCGTGGAGCGTGTCACCAATATGGAGGCCTTTTTCACTGAGTGAGTAGGTCATGACACGAGGTGGGCGCTTGGCAAAGACGATAATAACAGCGGCAATAACAACGAGGAGGATGGCAAATGACCATGATTTCATCAACAGGACGGCCGCGGCCATCAAACCAGCCAAAACGATTGCGAAAAGCACAAACCACATGGTGTTTTTCTCTTGGTGGATGTATTCTTTGGCCTGCCAGCTAACGGGGTTGGTGAGTGGCACGTGAGGTGCGACAGATTGTTCTTCTGGTTCGTCGTCTTCGAGTTCCTCATCATCAGGAACTACCTGATCATCAAGCTCTGCATCGGTATCAACCGGTGGTACTTCGGCAACTGGAGCAGCGGCAACAGGGGTCGGAGCGGGCTCACTCATCTGCTCGGAATCATTTTGATTTTGTGGTTGCATGGATACAGTATAGCATGAGCGGTGTGAATGAGAATATATGTTGCATTAGTCTAAAAAAGGGGTATGATTACCTTATCCACCCAAGATTATCGATCATGGGGGCGAGTGAAGGAGCATATGATGTCCACAAATTTCAAACTTATCGCCGGTGTTACTGGTGGTATCGTTGGCATTGTCGGATGGGCAGCAGGGGTTTTCGGTCTTGTTGGAATCGTCGTGCCTCGAATGGGCGATGGACCCGGCGAAGTCGATTTGGGCAGTGACGATGATGAACCCATCATCCAAGCAATTGCCGCATAAACGGATCCGTCTGCCTCGTGTCACCCCAGTGACAAAAACGACAGACGGAACCTCCGTTACCTTTCACATCTTTGCCTCGTACGTTGAGGTTCACCTCCGTACGGGGCTTATTTATTAATTAATGAAATTTTTAATACTTGTGATCATTTCTTTAGGATACATTGACATTTTAAATAAAATATGATATTATTTATACACTATTTACGGTAAAAACAATACTTTGAAAGAAAAACGCATGACTGAAGCTCTAGCTGTCGCAAACACAGCAAAGGAGTCGGCCTCAGACTCATACGAGTCAGTCAGCAATCTTGAGAAAGAACCTACGATGTACGAATATCCTTTCCCTTCCGAAACCGCCAACCAAACCAAAGCAGCGCGCGAAGCTGGCGCAAAAATTGAGGACTGGCAAGCACCTGGAGTAGACATAGGTGAGACACTAAAGAATATACACGGTTCAATATTGGAAATTGGCGGTCCAACAGATAGTGGATTTTATTTCCTCGACGGTCGCAAACTACCCGACTAAGCCAATCGTTAGCAACATCGAATTCGACAGTTTTGATGGTTTAGGTGATGGAGAGCGCGCCAATCTGCAAGAAATGACGGATCAAATAATCGATGGACGTCAGATGGATCAGATACCAGACGGATCGCTGGGCGCGGTGTTGATGGCGCATCTTAGCTTTGCCGAGCTTGATTCGTCAGAGGATGTTTGGGATAGGATAGACAGAGTTCACGAATTAACGAAGCAGACAGCTGACACGGGGACAATTCCGGCTGAATTAATGGAGTTATCTCAACGTCTATAAGTTTCTCGTGAGGTCTTTAAAAAGCTTGAGCCCGGCGGATTATACTTTACAGATGGTAACCAGAATGAGATTCGTGCACATGAACTACTTGGATTTGCACCAATTGCGACTCATGATACACGATTGCCTGACGATCAAGATCCTGTAGAATATTATGATTTTGTGCTTCAGAAACCACTTTTATAGGAAGTTCAAATCTCACGTCCAGAGGCAAATAAAATACGGTAACGCAGCCGCGTTACCGTATTTTATTTGGCGGAGGAGGGGAGATTCGAACTCCCGCTCCAGATCTCTCCAGACTAATGATTTAGCAAACCATCCCCTTAAGCCACTTGGGTACCCCTCCATTTTTGTGTGGAATGTATGCGTTGTGGAACTCTACTGTTCTGCAAATCTCGGGGATGGTTTCCATCCATTGATTTGCGTCCGCGCGTAGAAGCCACTTGGCGCTTTCATCTCGTGTCATATAGGATACACTCTTTGCAAAATCCACGTCTCTCCGGCGATGATTTTCACCTTTGATTCGCATTCGCGCGCAGAAGCTACTTGGACGTATGCCTATATGGGCTTATTTCGCTGTCGAAATACAGTTTGTACACTCTCCAGCTCGGATGATTATAGCACAAAAACAGATGAGAGGGCTAGACATTTTGGCAAATATTTGCTATAATAGAATAAATATGGCATAAAGTCATTTTTGGGAAGTAAATTTATGAGTATTCGAGAGCGTATTTCTATCGCTATATCCGGTGTGGCAGTCGCAGTATGTACGGCATTATTGTCTGTTGCTACGGCACACGGCATTGATCTGTCCGTCCAGAGTGGGGTTGATTCTGCCCGTGGAAATGGCCAGATTGCTGATATTTTAGGTGGTGGCGGAGCATTCCACATGATCACCAACACGTTGCTCTTCGTCATTGGTTCGATTAGCGTGATTATGTTGGTCATTGGTGGACTACGCTACGTTGTTTCTGGTGGTGAATCGACTGCTGTCGCAGCGGCTAAAAACACTGTTCTGTACGCGATTATCGGTGTGATTGTGGCACTGCTAGCATATGCTGCGATCGCTTTTGTGATTGGATCATTCTCGGCTGGGGCCGGGCTCCAATAGAAAGAACCGGCGAGTTCGGCGAAGCACAGCGCAGAAAAGAAAGCACCGAAGGTATTTTCTTTTCAAGCAAGCGGAGGAGCGGAGTGAAACGGAGCGATACTCGCGGGTTTTAGCTTTAGCTAAAACGACCATGAGTTCGAATCTCAGACACGAAGCCAAGAAAAAAAGACGGTCAACTGATCGTCTTTTTTTCTTGGCGGAGAGGATGAGATTCGAACTCATGGTACCATTGCTGACACGACAGTTTTCAAGACTGTTCCCTTAAACCACTCGGGCACCTCTCCAGGCATGTTGAACGAATTCCATAATAACAGATACAAAATAGACTGTCGAGTGATAATAATACCCTAGTGCTAACAGTGAAAGCTTATGCTATAATTTGATTGAGAATAATCACACAAAAAACAGACACAATATGAAGCAAAAAATCAGCCGACTACTCTATGCGTTCGTTGCCATGGTAACGGTCTTTTCGGTTGTGCCTGCGCAGTCAGTATTCGCCGACTCAAACGGCCTTATTTTTGGCTCTGTCCCGACGAGTGTGAATAACAATACAAGCTTTACGATCAATGTCAGAGCCTACAGGGCTGCGCAGGTGACAAATGGCAGTACATCGGGATATGTCACTTTTGATACTTCTAAACTGCGAGTCACCGGAACGTCTGCATCTGGCAGTGACTACAGTAATGGCAATCCTTCGATCAGTGTTGATGCGAGTGGAGGGAGTGTCCGATTTAGTGGTACCGAGAATCCTGGCAAGAGCGGCTTTACTCAGATATTTTCAATCACCTTCTTGGCACTCAATCCAGGGGTGACATCATTGAATTTTGCACCTGGGAGCAATGTTGATAACGCCGCAACAAATCCTGTCGGTAGTTCGTTCACGATCATTGGTCAGAACCCTACTCCAACTCCTACACCGACACCCACGCCTACTCCAACTCCTACACCGACACCCGTTCCGACCCCAACCCCTGTTCCTGTTGTCACCCCACCAACTCCGACAACTGTAGATGATAATACAACAGTTGATTTATCAGGGGTGATCACTGATGTGTCTGCGCCAACAACATACACCACTGCAACTATCGGATGGAAACTGAGCAAAGAGCAAGCATCAACAGGGTTGGTATATGGTACCAGCCGAGCAACAGCAACGACAAAAGTTGATGCTATCAAACAAGCCGACGGTAGCTACAAGGCGGGTCTCGCCAAACTAAAACCAGGAGTGCAATATTATTTTACGATCAGCAGTACGGGTGCCGATCAAAAGATAAATACGTATGATAGCTTGTTAGTAACCAAGGGCTTTCCAGTCACGTTGGTGATCACCGAAAATACTGCTCCTGCCGAGGGTGCTCAGATACAAATTGGCAGTATTAGCCGTACAACAGCCAAAGACGGCACTGCTGAGTTTAGTTTGGCCGAAGGAACGTACAATGCGACGATAACTGCCGCCGACAACACGACGCAGAGTGTGAGTTTCACCGTCAATGCAATGGCAGTCCCGACCGATGGCAAGGCACCTGACACCCAGAGCTTTAGCTTTAATCTACAAGCAGCCGCCAAGCAAGGAGTAAATACTACCTCAATTTTAGTCTTTATCGCGACGCTTGTTGGTGGTGGCGCCATTCTTGTCCTTGGTACGCTTGGATTCCTGGCCTACCGACGACGCCAGTTTGAGGGGAGCATTGTTGATACCGATCGGGCCTCGAGTGGAACGGTAATAGTAGACGACGGCTACAACTGGCAACAACAGATTGCGCAGCCAACTCCTTCGGCACCCCTGATGCCTGCGGGTGGTTCGCACCCGGGTGCCGCCACTGATGATTACGAAGAACCAAAAGACATGTTTGAACTAGCCCGAGAGAAGGAAGCGGGAGTAACCCCGCCAGCGGTAGAGGTAAACCCTCTGGATCCACGCCCACCGACTCAGCCACCAGTAGTTTAAACGAGAGAAGGCTGCCGACTGACCGAGGCGACCCAGATGTTCTTGGCACCTGCAGATTGAAGTGTTATTGCCGCATACTTTAACGTCGCACCAGTCGTGACGACATCATCGATAATCAAATAGGTCTGATTGGGGTTGAGAGGGCCGTCATGACGAAAGGCGATCTTTGCCTGAGCAATACGCTCTCGACGACCAATACCGCGCTGTTTGGTCGAGGTTGCGCGCTGAAGGCTTGTCTGAACGCTCAAGCCACGACGTTTAGCCAGGCGACGCGCAATCAGCAGCATGTGATCGTAGCCGCGTTCGCGAATGTGGGAACGAACGGTTGGGATAGGAATAATAATCGTATCTGCAGGCAGTTGGGGAAGTGTATCGTCTAACAGATCAGTTAATTGGATATGAGCACTGCGAGCATTTTGAAATTTGAAGTCACCGATCAGGCGCTGCAGACTGTCGGAGCGCTCACCAACGCACCAGGCTTTTTGATAGGGTACTCGGCAACTGCGACAGACCCCAGTTTGTCTATTTGCCAGGCTTCCACAGGCAATACAAAGCTCGAATGGTTCGGAGGTGATGTCATATTTACAATTGGGGCATAATAGTGACCCTATTTCACCGCATCCACAACAGTGGTGAGGGGCAATCAAAGATAATATCTTGTCAATCATTGTACTTTTTACGTTTGGTGTCGTCCTTTAGTTGATTATACCGCAGGTGTTGGTTATACTGTAGAAGACTATTTGTCAATAGACCATGCGAGGGTCTGGCAAAGTCCCAATCTAGTAGCCTAGAGAAAAGTGGAGGATACTCATGGCCCGTAAACAAAATGACGATCTATTGATCGAAGATGAACTTGCCGCGGCGTTCCTAAATGACGACGACATGACGGTTAATGATCAGTCAGCACCTGTTATGGCTGACGACAACGAAGAACCAGACGATGAATTCCCTGGTCAATTAGCAGTTGACGTGTACGAAACTGACGAGAAATTAGTCGTCAAAGCACGTACAGCTGGTGTAAACAAAGAAGAATTAGATGTAAGCATTAGTGACGGCATCTTGACTGTAAGCGGTACGCTAAGCAGCGGTGACGACACTGACGCGACTAACTGGCACATCCAGGAATGTTACTGGGGCGAATTCAGCCGTACATTAGCACTCCCTGTTGCTGTCCGTGAAGACGAAGTCGAAGCTGTCCTAAAAGACGGTGTTCTGACCATTACGTTCACCAAGGTGAAGCAAGAGCAAGCAAAGAAGATCCAAGTTCTATAATTAGAATTGATCTTGTTACAGGAACACTCCAGAGATGGGGTGTTTTTGTTTATATCTTATTTCTCTATTAACTAACTTTCTCCTGTTCTTTTCCCTAAAAGAACCAGAAGCATTCTTTTGTACCCCGAAAGGAAGCAAACCTTGTGTGGCGGGTTCCCGTAGCCGAGTACTAAACAGCTTCAAGGACGGTCACTCGGACAACTCCCTTTGGTCGGTCCCTCTCTATTTCTATAGTGAATTGATAGGAACTGACATAAAACAAAACCGCCTACATATAGGCGGTTTTGTTTAAGATAGGGTCAGTATTATTGAGTCTGACCAGAGAAGTTACCGACAACGAAGTTGACGACTGCGTAGGCCAAAAGCGCGACGACCACACCAACGATGGCGTAGAGGATGGTATTCTTGGCTGCCTGAACGGCACTTGAATCACCACCGGAGACAACGTAGCGGATACCACCAATGATCAACATGATCACGGAGATCGCACCAATCAAGAACAACAGTACGTTCGTGATGGTTTTAAAGACACCTGATTGACCAAATAGGTCAGTCTGCTGGCCATTGCCCTTGCTACAGTCGGCACCCGCCTGTAATGACAAGTCCTGACCACCTGTTGTTTGGTTACAATCAGCCAAAGCTGTGGCACCTTGTAATGTTGCGACTGCTGCACCGGCACCGAGGGTCAAGACCGGCAGTGCAAATGCGCTGATCAAAAGCTGCTTTATTCGTTGTTTCATTCTTAGTTCCTTCCGCTATGAATTGTTCTACTTATGTTTATACCAAATTACCGGGGAATTGTCATTACTTTTTGGTAAACGTACTGATAAAGAAATTGACAATGGCATAGGCAATCAGAGCAATCACGACGCCAATAACAGCGTAGAGAATGGTGTTTTTGGCCGATTGAAGCTGAGCAGAGTCACCATTGCTGGTTGCGTACCTGATACCACCAATGATGATCATGATGACGGCAATTGCACCCAAAAGATACAATAGGACGTTTACAACTGCTTTGATAGCCGTGTTAAGGTCACCTTGATTAGCATCTCCACCACCAATGGCGCTCACACCTGAGCTGATATCTTTGGATGGATTTGCGTCAGCAGCAAAGGCTGTCGTTGCTGGAAGGAACGACAATGAGGTGACGACCATGGCCGCTGCAATAATGCTTTTTAGTCTGTTCATGAATTTTTCCCCTTATGTTTTTGATTTATCTTTATCATATCATTACTTTATCCGGTCGATTACGAAGTTAACAATAGCAAACGACATAATAGCGATAACCAGCCCAACAACGGCATACAGTATGGTATTTTTTGCGCTCTGAATACCACTCGAATCTCCGTTACTGGTGGTGTATTTGATACCACCGATGATAATCATCAGAACAGCAATAATACCGAGAATATAGAGGATGGTGGTGATGATCGTTTTGGTCATAGTGGTGGCATTGTCAGTATCCTTGCTCTTACAAACCGCGCTACTCGCAGCTGTACCAGTACAGCCACTAGAGAGAATATCTACAGCGTGTGCTGGCGCGACTGGGACAAGTACAAAACCAGCAATGAATGCTGTGGTTGCAATTGCGATAAGTCGTTGTTTCAGTTTATTCATATTGATCCTTATCCCTTATTTCTTGGAAAATACGCTAATAAAGAAGTTGACAATCGCATACGCCAAAATGGCGATAACCAGGCCAACAACAGCATACAGTATGGTATTTTTTGCGCCTTGAATACGGCTGGAATCACCATTGGACGTTGTATAGCGAATACCACCAATGATAATCATAATGACGGCTAACATACCTAAAATAACAAGAACTGTGGAGATTATTTGTCTCATTAATGTTGGGAAATCACTGCTCCCGCTCTTGTTATTAGTGACGACGTCTGTACCTGTTACGGCGGGGTCTTTTTGACCATTAAAGACGTTGACGGCATGGCTTGTTGGCACAGCTACCAAAAATGTAGCGAGAAGTATCGCTAGGGACAGCGCCGACAAAGTTATTTTTTTCATAACAATAGAGAGGAGCAGTTTCACGATTAGAATCTCCCAGTAATAAATTGGGTAATGGCAGCTGCCATGAGAATAACAACCAGCCCAACAACACCGTACATAATGGTGTTTTTGGCTGATTGAATACCAGATGAATCACCAGCTGATGTCGTATAGCGAATGCCACCAATGATCATAACAATCACACACACAATACCCGCCCAAAGATAGACCGTACCTAATCCGGCACGAAGTGTATCGCCTGTCGCATTAATTTTCGGTGCTTGTATGTCATCAGCTGTGATCTTGATGGGTGCAACGGCGAATCTGTATATGAAATCTAACATAGGCTTATCCAAATGCTCCTGATAATGCGCTCACGATCGCGACGGCAAAAATAGAGATGACAAGTCCAATAACCGCATTCTGAATTGTTTTGCGAGCAGCTGCGACACCGCTAGAATTATCACCATTGATCATGAATTTAAACCCGCCCCAAATGATAAAGCCCAGGGAGACATACCCAGTAATATACAGTAGGTCAGTTATAAGGTTGAGGACAAGAGTTGAGAGCCAACCCTTTATATCGCCACTTGGTGATTTTATTTTTGTACCACCGCTACCATCGGATTCTGTTAAATTATTATACCAAGGTGGCAAAAGGGTAAACGACGCACTTCCGGCGGCAAAAGTAGTGGTTGGTGCTGCATAGACCATGCCAGAGAGGCTGGCCCCTCCAATAACTGATACCAGGGCAGCGATAAGTGCAAACTTTTTGATGGGATTTATTTTATGTATCATAATTTTTCTACCATTATCATAATACACCACCCGGCACAAGCCAACTAAGTATTGCAACCATAAAGACATAGAGCAAAATACCGATCGCTGTGTTCCTGATAATACCAATCGCTTGCTGAGTCTGGCTAGCACTATCACGGGCACTGGCGTAGAGTATGGCACCATAAACGATACCACCGACAGCCACAATACCGACCCCAGCCGTTAAGATCTTGAGGGCTTGTGACAATATATCTTTGAAGAAGTCCGCAGGCTTTGAGTCATTTGTATTACATTTAATAAGAACTGTCTGGGCTTTGCCACATTCACCCGTAGGGTCAGCCGCAATAGGAGCGGTAGCCGCTGCAGCCGCTGACTGGGTATTCGCCGTGTACGCACCAGGAGCCTGATTCATACAATTTTGCAAATCAGTACCAGTTTTGCCACTATCAAGACACGTTTTAACCGCTTGTTGACACGCCCTCGCTTCGTCTGCCTGTGTAGCGGACGCTATGGACTGTCCGCCAACACATACGTCATTAATAATACAAGTATTTTTGGCCGTCTGATTGGTCATCTTCTGACAAGCCGTGGCAGTATTTTGAGCAGTTTGCTGAGTAGCAGCTCCAGATTTGTCACTTAGGCCTTTGGTAA
The DNA here is from genome assembly GCA_041691795.1 of Candidatus Saccharimonadota bacterium. Classification (GTDB taxonomy): domain Bacteria; phylum Patescibacteriota; class Saccharimonadia; order Saccharimonadales; family Saccharimonadaceae; genus JBEPTX01. Next base: position 498,097 of record JBEPTX010000001.1, on the reverse strand, counting down.
GTCCGGTCTGGCAGGCTTGCTGATAAGTCTCTGTCTGGCCTGATGGAGTTGAGCCATTGCTAAAGCTGGAACAACTTTGTGAAGTACCCTGGTTGCTCGCCCTGTCATAACCAGCCTCGCAATCACTTTTTAGAGTTGAGTCAGTGTATTTTGCACAGGCACTTGTTTTGTCAGCATGAACAATAGGTGATGACGTCAATCCAATCCCACACAGTACTATGAGGAGAAATGCAGCTGTAATGAGAGTTTTTATTTTTGATTGCATGTCTACTAAACAAAATACAATAGACGACGTCTGAACACAAGCATTTTAATAGGACAGACCGAGAGATTATTACTTGGCTGGGGTTGTGGTGGACGCGCTACTCGAGGGAGTAGTGCCGTCAGCTGATGTGCTGCTAGAACAAGTGTCTTTTGCATTCGCATCCGTCGGAGTCGTGGTAGACGAAGTCGAGGCCGGAGTTGTCGTAGACGCAGTCGAGCCATCAGTAGACGTCGTCGGACAACCGGTCGTTGGGCTACCAGAACTAAACACACCGCCGGGAACGATGAAGTTAATGATCGCAACCATCAATACATAAAGCAGAATACCAATTCCAACACCACGAAGAACATTAATGGATTTTCTGACTTGATCTTGGTTGTCCTGAGCACTGGCATACAAAATTCCCGCGTAGACAACGCCACCAACAGCAACAATACCAACCCCAACGCTGACGATCAGAGTAATCTGAGTTAAAAGACTGCCGACCGCATCGCTGCCATTACCACTACAGGCAAAGTAATCTGTTTTGACACCGGCACATGTCCCTACGTCGCTCGAACCTTTGGTTCCACTTGTACTAGAGCTCGAACTGGTAGGCGCGTTTGGATCAACCGTTGCGTCATTGCCTTTCGGCGTAGGAGTAACACCAGCAGGCTGACAATTGCCAAAGTTACTACATATCTCGCAGGTACGCTTTGTTGCATTATATGTGCCTTTGCTACAGCTCCATGTCGTGATAGCCGTACCATCATTATTGACGGGGGTATCTGCAGTTGAAACAGTATCTTTGGTTTGGTCACGTTGCTTACAAGTACCATCACTACTAGGCGGATTATCCAGACACTTACTACCGACGGCCTGGTAACAGGCGCCGTTGCTGTAGTAATCTGACACGCCAGCGCTATTAACACCAGTACACTTGTAGGCAAATACCGTAGTCGGGAGAAGCGAGGCCACCATTGTCGTGACCGTAAAGAAAGCCAGGATGAGAGTAATAATTCGTGTTTGTTTGAGCTTCATATCTACCTACAAAATACAATAAGAGGCAGTGAAACACAAGCGGCAAGGTAAAAGCATTGTTGACAGTATATCCAGCATGACCGATACTTTAATAGTAGTTATGCTAAAACGCTGGACAGCTCGTGGGCTTCACACTTTACGTACACAGCACAAACGTGTTGTTGTACTAGTTATTGCGGCATTTATGCTGGTTTCTTCAGTGGCGGCACTTGGTGGCGCACCAGTTCAAGCCGACTCACTGAGTGATGCATCGAGCTTGGGAGCAAGCAATGGCCTAGGCGTGACAACCTGTGCAATTGAAACGGTTGGGTGGGTTATCTGTCCGGTCATGCGAACCATCGCCAAATTAGCCGATTATGGATTCTCGTTCGTCAACGAAAACTATCTCAAGATTGACTATACTATCAGCAACACCGATAGCGGTATCTATACGGCATGGAGTCTCATGCTGGCAATCGCCAATGTGACACTTGTACTAGCGTTCTTGTACATTATTTATACACAGATCACCGGGAGGAATGCCGGAGGGTATAATATCAAGCGACTGCTGCCACGACTCATCGTTGGGGCGATTCTGGTGAATATTTCGTATTATATATGTGCGGCGGCTATCCAATTATCAAATGTTATCGGTGCATCTATGCTGCAGATCATGGAGGGGGTAACACAGAAAATCGGTACACCTGCTATGTCACTGCATAATGCGGCCAATGGGTTTAAGGACGGCGTCCTTAGTGACTTGACATCGGCCATGCTGACCAAAACGGGAACGATATGGATTCTCATGGCACCGATCGCCGCAGTTATTATTTCTATTGCCATTGTTGCGGCAGCCTCTATCATCTTGTTAATTGCCAGGAAAGTAATCGTCGCCATGCTCGTATTGGTTTCACCGTTGCTATTCGTTACATATCTATTACCAAATATCGAGCACTATTTTCAACAATGGCTACGATTATTCATCCAACTGCTATTAGTGTTCCCGGTGGTAGCGTTTTTGCTGGGGACCGGACAAATTATTAGTGCAACCATTATTAATGTTGGATCCAGCGGAGATACGAATTACGCAGTAAAAGATGATGGCTACCAGGCCAAAAGTGGTGGATCAGGAAGTGCAACAACCGATCTGGCTGCCTGTGCTGCAGCAGTACTGCCACTCATCGGTGTATGGTTCCTCATGAAAGGTCTATCGTCAGTTATGACAAGCGGTGCGAGCAAACTTGCTGCCAATGTCGGCCGTGGATCACGTGCCAAAGAACGTGCCGAAAAGATGCAAGCAAAACTCGGCAAACCTGGTCTTACTCCAGGTGGTATTCCTGGAACAGGCTTTGACCGAAAACCTGCCTTTAGCCGCCTAGCTGGTCGACGCCACAAAGCATCACTTGGTGGCAGCAACGCCCCACAACCACCGAACCAACCAGGCCGTACCGCACAACCACCACAAACGCTGGCATCGTCGCTTGATAACCTGATGAAGAAAGATGGCGGACAACAGCAAGCGCAACAAGCACAGCAGCAAGCCGCAGAGGCGGCAAAGATGGCAGGCGAGATAAATGGTGGCAATGTCACTGCTGGAATGGAAGGTTCAGTCCAAGCAACGCTGAAAAAGGATGACAAAAAAGAAGGCAAGACGGCTAAAGATATCTTTAATAATATGAACAAGGGCCATCAAGCCAAAGACCAACAACGATCATTCAGTTCTGGTCCAGCACCAGCCGGTGGCGGTGGTAGTGGAAGCGGAGGTGGCGGTGGCGGCGAAGCTGGTCATGCCAACGATTACCGTGCACCAAGCATGGCTCAGCCAATGAGCGCGCCTACCCAAAGTTCGTCTCATTCAAGCGGCGGCCCAGTCAGTATTGTCACCGTCCCTGTCCAAGTTGACGCATCGGCGCTACTCCAGCCAAGTATGAATGCAGGTGGCCAGCATCAACCACCATCATCGATAATGACCGACAAAGCAAAAGCTCGAGCTCAGAAATATTTATTTGATTCTGCAACCGGAGTTGAAAGTGCAGCTGATCGATTAGAAGAATTGGGCAAGAAACTCGAAGATGAGCAACAGGGTGATGACAAGAAACAAGGTGAATAGTCATGCCAGAGGACAAAAACCAAGACGACGATAAAAACGTTGCGGACGAGGCCTATAAACGTAAGTTCGCAACCAGCAAGCAACTCAAAGAAATGGAAGCGGCTGCAGCCGAAAAGTCCGTCGACGGTGATGTCAAATCACTTGAAACACACGCCGATGATCCACATTGGAAAACAACTGACGTCGGCAAGGACACAAAGGAGACTGACACCGAAACCAAGTCTGTCTCTCTCAAACGTGGTGTACTTGGTCGCGTGCGCCATGGTTCTGCCTATGGGTTTATCATAGGGATTATCCTGGTTGGTGTCTGGTTTTCATCTGTTTTTGCGCCAAACGTTATCTTGGTTAACATCAAAGAAATGTTCACCAATGACCTAACGGACGCAACGACCGCACTCTACACATACGACAAGACAATGCTCAATTACAAGATTGGTCATGCCGACTGCGGCGACAAAGATACCATCAAATGTAAACTGACCACGATGAGCCGACAAGAGGTGAAATCACTTGAAAAAGCCGGGTTTACCGTGAACGGCGACAAGGTAACAGAGGACAATCTGGACGATCAAGATCAGAAGAATAACAAACCTGAAAGTCGTTTCAAAGTCACCAGTATCGACTTCCCGCATAACGGTGGCTCGGCAACGGATGCTGATTCGTTTGAAAAAAATACGAACAAAAGCTCTGCCATGAAAGCACTTGTTTATAGCGTCTTTAACCCAAAATCCAGTTTTTTCATGGACGCACGCTACAAACAACGTATTAAATGGCGCTACGATCTGACCAAAAACCCAACGGTCAGTGGTAATAGCGAAGATGCAGTGAACAAATCATTTGATGCATCAATGCAAGGCAAGGATGAGACGATTGATAAGACCGGCCAGGGAGCATTTAGTCTGAAGACACTCGGAGGCAAGGGCAGTAGCGGTCTGCAACAGACTTCAGAGACGGTTGGCAACAACGCCTATTCATATGTAGGGCTTCAATGTGCCTACTATACCCAGGGTAAGATTGTCAGTAATGACGCCCACAAAGCCAAACAGATTACCGTGGCACGCTTTGCAATGCAGTACCTAAAGGCTGCCGATCAGATCAAAGCAGGACTAGCAAGTGAGATGCCCGCCAACACATTATCTGCCAAGCTCGCTCAGAGTAGCGACGGAGGCTACACAGGCAAGAACGCCACTGATACCGCCCTGTACCGCAATATCGTATTCAACCAGCCTGGTGCTTCACCAACCCAATTATATAATCTGGATAGTTTCGACAGCATCGGCGCACTTTTCCCGGCTTGGCTACAAACACTCATGATTACTGCCCCCGCCATCAAGGGGGTCGCAGGCGTACCTGGTGGATTAGCACAACCCCCAGCTGATATCGGTAATGGGGCCCGACAGTATTGCCTTGAGGGTCAAAAGGAAAGTAATAAAGCAGCTCTCAAACCTGGTACATGTCCAGCGTTGACTATTGCCGGAACACCGCCACCACTCCAGGGGGCCGTCGGTGGTATCGCCGGTCTGTCTGACCGCATCTGTCCAATGCCGCCCAAAGGTTGTTGCTGGATGATGTATCCGACCACTCATATGACTGAACAAGTCGTGATGCCGTATGTTGCAAATATGTTTACTGGCGCGGTTAGTGGGTGGGCTAATCAAATTGCTGGTAGCTTCGACTCCAAAACAACTGGCGTTAATGCCAGTGATGCAATCTTTGCCGGAACAGGCGAAATACTCGGCGATATGGCGATGTCCCGTGGCATGCGACCAGGTGACGTCCAATCAATGACACAGTATCTGTCTGTCAAGACAAACATCGACAAAGACCAACAAGATATTGCTCGCTATCAGGCCAGTCAGAATCCAATGGACATTGATAATAAGTACTCGTTTATGGGATCATTCGTGCGTTCACTTGGTGTCACATATAACCAAAATACACCGATACTATCGTCACTTTCCAATATATTCTCGCTCATTCCTTCGTCGCTCACACACCTTAATACCAATGCTGATGCCTTTTTCTACATCCAGCCACGGACCTTCGACCCATCTCGCTTGATATGTCCTGACGCTGAGTACAATGCAATTGGAATCAAGGCTGATGTTGCTTGTAATGTCCGCTATAGCATGAGTCAAGATGAACTCAATGCCAAGCCAGATGATGTACTAAAATACATGCTCGACAAACATTCTGATCTGACTGACAAAAATGTCCAGGAATTACAAAAACGACAGGGCGAAACAGACCGGGGTGCCGACACCCAAGATCAAGCCGATGTTCAACGTATGGTTAGTGAGGCTCAGCAGGGACAGGGTGAGGCCGAGATTGACAAAAAGACCGGCAAGGCATTGCCGCACTCTGAATATGAAAAGTTCTTGACCTACTGTGTCAATCGCGAAGATCCATGGGGGAGATCAGCTATGGTTGTTGAGCGCAAGCAGCCAAGCGATGATGAAATGGACAAGGCACTACAAAAGCAGGACCGTAACGGCATCGCATTCAAAAAAGGTGATCCGAGTCCTGACCCATACGGAACCACAATTGGTAATGCCTATATGTCTGTTACCGAAGGGGCCAGTGCTGACCAAGATTGGTACACTGGTAAAAAATGTCTGGAAAACAGCGAGGAGCTCAAAAACTTCCGTGCCTATACCATGATGTGTTCGGTTGACGGTTCACACTCCGGTGCAGTTGATTGTACTTATAAAGATAAAGCCGGTGCTTACTTTGATGGTTACTACAATAACAACGACATTATCTACACTTCTTGGTTCTAATAGAAATTAAAATCTGAGTCTCAAAACCTCTCAGCAGCCTGTCATCCTCGGGCTTGCCCTGGGGATCCAGTCTGGAATGACGAGGTTTTGAGACTCGGAGATATTACAAGTTTGCTTTAGCGGCGATTCGTTTCAACGCGGCCTGGGCTGTTGCTTCGTCAATTGTGACATTCTTGTACGGTTGAGTTAAGGCAAATTTATATGTGTAAAGGCCCTTGGCGATCAAGATTGCATACTCACGTTCGTTGGCGATAGTGGCAGCAGGCAAGAAACGAGTAGATAGGTTACCGACCTTACCAGCATCACCCGTACCGGCGTTGATATCTGCCGTTTTATGTGCGGCCGCGTTTTTGTATTGCCAGACGTCAACATAGACACTCCCATGCGTGTCATTCTTGGTGACAACATAATAGGTAGCTGTTTGACCCCTGTTACCACCAACACTGATGACACCAGAATCATCAACATCGCTGACAGATTTGAGCAGACTGCCGAACTCATCCTGAACCGTTGATTTTTTGACAATGTTCGATACACCCAAGTTAGCACCCTTTACCTGGAAAACACTAAATCCATTGGCGCCGACACCGTTCTGAGCACCTTGGTTCCTATTCGGAAAGCCCTGAATGATAAGCACGAGAACAGCAAGAGAGACACCAGCAAGAAGAAGGATACCTATCTTTTTGCCTACTGTCGATGTCAAGAATCGCTTGAAAGATCGGCTTCGATTATTCGATCGTTTCGTTCGTTGCTTTGTTTTCATCCGGATAAATTTCCTTTGTACACGTAAATTATATTACGAGTATACACTACCATTAGCGCAATGGGATAAAAATTTGCATAATGCTTGTCCTTGTTTTGGTTCTATTGTATTCTGAATACATATCATGAAAATCTGGTACAAAACTAACAAAAGTACAAAGCAGACAAAAACGACGAGTCTGCGCGGTTTCATACTAAAGACACTTGTTATTACACTCGCACTCGGTAGTGCAACGGTTTTGTTCCACTACAATTACGCCGCGGCTCAAACATCTGATGATTACTGCAAAGATGCGGCCGCACAATCAACAAGTGCAGCAACAGGGTGTAGTGTTGGATTTACCTATTGTTCTCAGTACACTGCTAGCCTTGCCTTTAATGCCTGTGAAGCTGGTTATGGCGGCCAATCTTGCGATGATTACGCCAGTTTTGGCGGACCTGATATTGTTACCGATTGTAAAAAAGGCGGTGCATACAAGGCTGGCTACAGTGGTCAAACCTGCGAAGGATATGGTACTGACACAAACCTTACGTCAGAATGTCAAAAGGGTGTTGCGAAAAGCAAAGTTGTTGCACCTACCACCCCAAGCAAAGATACGACAACCGATCCGTCTAAATCATCCGACAGTTCAGCAAAAACTGATACATCTAATAAACAACTTCTCGATCTGCTTAAAAAACTAAATACTGACGCTGCAAGCGCCGATGACCATCAGTATGGTTCGTACGTGAATGGTGCAGGCAAGCAACAACCCCTACGAGTGACTAAAGCACCTGGTAACAATAATCCTGCAATTGTCTTTATTGATGGCGGTGGCTGGCATGGTGATGACGGCATGGGTGATGCTATGGCACCAAAGGCAAACGAACGTGGATATACAACCATTGTTGCAACGTATCGTCTAGGTTCCAGTGGAATTTACTATATGCTCGACGATGTTCTGCGCGCCATGCGCCATATTCGTGACAATGCAGGTATGTATGGTATCGATCCAAGTCGTATTGCTATTTGGGGCGACAGCGCCGGTGGAAGCCTCTCATCACGCGCGGCAGGCACCGGCCAGTCTGGTGCTGCAGTTCAGGTTGGTTGGTCAGCTCCAACCAACGCTTACACCGCATTATTCAGGTCTCCACAATCATTTGCAATTGGCATGGATCATTCAACCTGCGTACCAACTGACCTAAACGGTGCTCAAGATGTTATCAACCAATTGAATGGGCAGACAGGAATTGATCCAAAAACAGGCTATAGCGGCGGGATAGCTGATAATAATATCGGCAACGGTGGTACCGGTCTTGATACAGTTACAAATGTCCTCGAAGTTGCTCAACAAGCCCAAGATACGAGTACAAGTGCCGAAACAATGTCCAAAACACTGGGTGATTCGAGTACACTCCAACAAAATGGTACGCGCCTAGCTGCCAAAAAGTTTATCGAATGTCTCGACAACTTCAATAGTGCATCTCCAGCACTCTTTTCCAGCGCACTCAGCCCTCCAGGATACTTTGCAGGCTACAACGATGATCCCTTGGTCGGCCCAGACCAAATCTGGCAAATGCGCGACAAACTCCGTAGTCTTGGAGTTCCATCCGAAGCAGATACTATTGATGGTACCGATCCAGCAAATGATCATTTATGGAAAAATCTTGATAAAGCCCAGCCTTTCATTGACAAGACTTTCCAATTTGTAGACTCATATCTTCACCCAAGCGGTAGTTGATTTCAATTCCCTAGAATAATTACTTATTGCCACCTCATATCATATAGGCCATAATAAGCCGTAAGCATGTTCAGACGGGCACTCATATTATTACTTATTGCAGGTTCACTTGCAGGTGCTTTTGCTGTACTGCAACCAACACGGGTGAACGCTAGCCTTGCGGCAGAAACATATTGTAATGTATCAAATGGTATCTCCGACGCTGTGCATACAGCATGTATAGCCGGTTACGATGGCACTCATGCCTGTAACCAGATGGATAACGGGCCAGCAACCCATGCCTGCGAACAAGGAAAAAAGAATCACGCTGACAACCCAACTCCACCACCAACCGGTGGAAGTGTTGCTGATCAGGTTTGTGGCGGCAAAGTGACAGCAGCTAATCAAAATTCAACTATCGGCAAATGTCATGATGGTGTCAATCAATGTATCTCCGCCAATTCAACTAACCAGACCGCCCAGAAAGACTGTATCAAGAAGGTCAATGGTGTCGACCAGAGCAAAGTAGATGGTGCGCAAGCAACGACCCCACCAGTAGATAAAGGCGAGGAGGCCTGCAAGAATGTAAACGAACTGGCACGACCTGGCTGTTATGCTGGTTATTACAACGGCTTTAATTGCGACACGATGGATCCTGGCCCTACAAAAGACGCCTGCAAGGCTGGTACGCTCACTTGTAGCCAACTAGGTGCAGGAGCAAGTGATGCCTGTCAAAAGGGCTGTGACACAACAGGCAGCAAAACCGGTGTCTGCACACCGCCGCCACCTGGTCGTGACCCCAATAAAGGCGTCACCTGTGCCATCGAAAAAATGGGATGGATGCTATGTCCAATCATCGAGACAGTCAACAAAATCTCCGATGGGGCATTTAGCCTACTTGCCAACAACTTTTTGCAGGTCGAACCCAAATTATACAACGATAGTAATACTGGAACATTCGCCGCCTGGTCGACTTTTCGCGATCTTGCCAATATCCTGTTTGTTATAGCCTTTTTAATCCTCATTTATTCCCAGATAACCGGGATGGGGATGAGCAATTATGGTCTGAAAAAAATGCTGCCACGATTAATCATCGCAGCTATTTTAGTAAATACATCCTATTATGTTTGCCAGGTGATCGTGGATCTTACGAATATAGGTGGATTTGAAATAAAGGAGGTGCTCAAAGACATCGCAAACGGATTGCTGCAAAATAGCAAGAGCCCCTACGCAAGTGTCATGTCGAGTGGCAATCTGCCGTTAACCCTCATAACAGCTGGTATTCTCGGTGCCGCGGCAGTATGGGTGATGCTACCACTGCTATTCGGTATTGCCATTTCAGTCATGATTGCGCTCTTGGTCATCATAATCATTCTGCTACTGCGAAAAGCATTCATCGTTTTGCTGATTGTCATATCACCAATAGCTTTCGTTGCGTATCTACTCCCCAACACCGAAGACCTGTTCAAAAAGTGGCGAAAAATGTTCATAGATCTACTTTTGGTCTTTCCGATCATATCACTGTTATTTGGCGGCGGGCAACTAGCGAGCGCAATTATCCTGACTTCTGGTCTCAACTACAGCGCGACAGCTTCCAAAAACGCACTCGACAGTACAGAAACGAGTGGTGGAGATAAAATCGACAATAAAACAGAGTCGAGTCTTGTTCAGGGCCTCGTCGCAACAGCCATTGCAGTCATCCCGCTATTTGCCGTTTGGGGTGTGCTTAAGGCTGCCCTGTCCGCAGGCAGTACAATAAATGGCATGATAAGCGGTCTCGACAAACGAGCATCCAGTGCAGGTAGGAAATTTGGGAGTGGTCTGAACGAAAGATCCGCCGCAAGTCGGGGAAGAGCAATTCGCGCAAATATCAAAAAGAACTACAAAAGCAAGAAAGTTGTTAAACGTCTAGGCGAGGACAGTCTGGTAGGCAAATATACGAACCTTGCCTACAAGGGTGTTGGGGCTAGTTATCTTCCGAAACAACTACAAACAGGTGGTATGAAGGCGGTTAACGCGCGAGTTGATCGATTGGCACTTGTCGCCGCCAAGAAGATTGATGATGAGGAGATCAAAGAGCGACAGGCAGAGATGATAGAGCAGGGTATGGGCTTTGAGCAATTAGCAACGTTACTTAACAATACACTGAGCGCAGGTATGTCCGACTCGGCGAAACTATCAGTAAAGGCTGCTGCAAGTATGATGCTTAGCAGGGGTGCAGCTGGGGTTGATTCATTTTCAGCCGTTATGGCACAAATTGAGGATGCAAACCCAGGAATGATTGACTCCAAGGATTACAATGAATTTCGTTCGTATGCGCTCGAGAAGCACGGTAATGTCGACAGTCAATCAGCCTCAACCTTTGGCTGGATGGCCGATACAGGTATGAAGGACGGCGAATTTGTCGGCCACACCAAGATGTCTGGTCACCAAAGTGATCCAGGTAACTTTGACTGGCTGTCGGACAACGAAATTGCATCTCAGACTCCCGGATCAATGGAGTATCTACGAAAAGCTGTCGGTGCCGATGGAACGCGCTCGCTCAGTCCGGCAGGGGCTACGCGCATTCTTAATTCAAAAGCAGCTAGTAAGCTTGGTACCAGTCAACGCGCATCCCTAGAAAAGATTGCAAGCGGTAATTTTAGATAAACTACTCAGTTTATCCACAGTACCTATTGCGCACTTTACAAAATTAGTGTATAATTATATTGTAACTAGCAAGAGACTGACGTCCCACATAAGTGACGAAAGGAAACGCCATGCCAGAACAAATTGGTCACGAAAATCCAACTACAACAACCGAATTAGCTGATGAACAGCCAAACCGGCCAAAATATGCAGGCCTTGTGTCTGGCGCTTTCGGTGGCATGAGGCCCGAAGAAATCTCTGCTCACCCTTCTACAGGGGAACTTAATCCCGTAATTATACCTGCCCAAGAAATCAAAGGTGATCCTTTCCCAGACGCTAGCTTGGCAAAACAGGTGAGAAAAGGACGTCAATATACCGCCCCTGCTGACCTTAGAGGCCTAACGGACTACTCAAGCCCTGCAATCGAGACAAGTACCCCGACAGTTCAACTACCCGTTCCAGCAACGGGCGCTACAGAGGGGCTTTTAAAGACTCTTTGGAAAAAGCCACTTGTAAAATTAGGAAGTCTCGCGATGGTACCTGTTACTGCTTTTGGAATCTATAACGCAACAAAAGGTGGTAATAGTGAAGTCAAACAAACCGGTACTCCATCTGTTGCGGCCGCGAATCAGGTTCCAGGTAACCCTAACACCGGAAACCAACTGGTACTGCCTGACAGAGAATTCAGCAGCATCTTACCCACGGATGACGCACCTGAATCAGTTGTCGAACAAGGCCCATTTCAAAACTTCTCACAGGAAAAGAAAGACTTCGTCCGTAAATATGAAGCAATGCGCTTTGATGAATTCGAAAAAGCACCAGTTCAGGATCGCTTGGCGTATGTTCAATATCTCGTACAGCTATCAGCAGGCTACATTGTCGACAAGTATCAAAAAGAGGCTCCTAAATATGGCTACCCCCAGCTACCCCAGTCGACAATTGATGCCTACAAGAACGGTGTGACAGAGGCAACACCAGCCAGCGACCTAGAAGGTGTTCAAATGCTAAGGCAAGTCTTTGTCACGTACGGCTTTTTTGAAAAGAATATTGGTCAAGACCGCACAACAGGACAGTACACCCAAAACCCAACGGATACAGGATACGTTTATAATCTCGCCGAAGCAGAAAAAGCACTAAATATACTAGAGATAACTCCCGATGGAAGCACCAATACTGATATACAAAAGAAGATTGATGTTCCTGGTACACCTGATACGTTAATTGATTCAAACCGTATCTTGCCGAACCTACAAGACCCTAGCAAAACACAAGAAACGCCAGTCTTTAATTCCATCAATTTTGATGTATTCCAAGATGGAACCTACGGTTCGCTGAGTCATGATAATCATCGCTTGAAGATTGATCATTATGAAAGTCTAGGCATAAAACTACATGGTAATGGTGGTGATCCTGTGGGTCAGACAATTTACATGTATTACCCTAATATTAAAAATCTCTTAACAGACAAGACGATGACATTAGCAGTCCCTGCAAGGCGAGATAATGAAGCGAGCACAGGCTTTTACCCAGCCTCACAGCTGCCTATCTTTAGTGGCCCAGGATACTAATCCGCCAAACCCCTAAGGCTTACTTGTATTCAACCCCTGCTTGCGGCATAATAAGCCGTAAGCATTATGCGCAAAAAAATCATCCGATACATACTAGTGTTTTCGATTCTTGTCGGGCTAAGTTTGTCGTTTGGACTGACATACTCACATACGGTAAATGCTGCCCCCAACGCTCCAACAACGACCACTACCGACCCCAATAGCCTCACCGATTCTGCCAACACAACCTGCACAATCCAAAAAATTGGCTACATCCTATGTCCATTTCTAGAGGTGACATCAAAGGCTGCCGATCAGTCATTCAACCTCCTTGCTAACAACTTTTTGAAAGTTGAGACGAGCCTCTATTGCTCGTCTGGTACCCAGGGGTGCCAGACAAGTGGCACAGAAGACGCATGGAAGACTGCACGTGACATTGCGAACGTCCTGTTTGTTATTGCGTTTCTATTCTTGATTTATTCACAAATCACTGGCATGGGCGCCAGCAACTATGGTATCAAAAAGATGCTACCACGACTTATCGTTGCGGCTATTTTAGTCAATACATCGTATTACATATGCCAAGGAATTGTTGATATTACCAACATCTTGGGGTTCGAGATAAAAGGTTTCCTCTGGGATATCGCCAAAGGCGTGGGGCCTTGTCATGCACTGGACTACGCAGGTGACCCCACCATTGATCCAACCACAGGTGTAGCGACTGCAGCAACTCCGGATCCAAGCCAAGGAACATGTCAGCCACCTTCAGCAGGTGGTAACGGAAGTGGTGGTAACGGGCCACAAGGTTTTGCTTTGTATGCTATGGCCACCGCCATATTGGCAACGGCCGCAATCGTCTTTGCCTACCTAGGAATGCTTGGCTCTATTGTTGTTGCAGTTATCATTACCTGTTTGATCATTGTGATTATTTTGTTACTACGAAAAGCAATCATTGTTCTGCTCATTGTCATGTCACCACTGGCATTTGTTGCCTACCTGTTACCAAATACTGAGAAACTCTACAAAAAATGGCTAGATATGTTTACGAAACTGCTACTGGTATTCCCAATTGTGTCATTGCTATTTGGTGCTGGTCAGCTGGCTAGTTCAATTATTCTCAATGCAGGCACGCAGAGTGGTCAGGCTACTACCATGAGTACTGGCCTGATTGCAGCGGGTATAGCCATAGCACCACTAATGGCAGTTTATGCTGTACTAAGAGGCGCACTCGCCGCAGCCGGTGCGATTCACGGTGCGGTCAATAACCTAGGTAGTAAGGCAGCCGGTGCGGCGGGCAAATGGGCCAAGGACCGCGATGGCAACAATGCACTAGCCCGTGGACGTGCTGCCCGTAAAGAAATCAAGGCTGCCAATAGAACCGAGAAATTCAATGACAGATTCAAGACAGGTGCTGATGGGAAGTTCGAAGACACGGGCGCGAGAGCTAAATACACTCGTGCTGCGGCTGGTGGTTTGGCTGGTGTTGCAAGCAGAGCGAAATATGGCGGAGTAGGCGCGGCAAGTATGGATGCACAATGGAAAGGTCTGGGACGAACTGCCGCTAGTCAGTCAGAGAAACATACTGCTGAATTAGTTGCTGGTGAAGCAGCGAAAATGCGTATGTCTGGTGGAGATAGTGTTGCCGGAGCGGGCAAGAAGCTTACCGATGCTATCGAAAAGGGTGACATGATCGGGGCAAAGGCCGCCGAAGACTTGTTGATGGGTATGGGTGGTGCTGGTGCTGATGAGTTCGCAAAGACCATTGCGAGAGCAGAGGCGAAACATGACTATGGTAGTACTGGCAGGAATACAACCGAGGGACTCAAGGCGTACACAATGCTCAACCATGCTGGGGTCAAAGATAAATCCGCTGGTTCCTACGAATGGGCAAAGAACGGGGCTGGTAGTGAATCGAAGCCAAAGATGACAATGGCTAAGAACTTCCAAAATCCTGGTTCATACTCTGGTCTCAGCGACAAACAACGCGCGACACAATCTGCTGAATCAGCTAAGGCAATGTCGAACAACATTAGTGCCACTGATGTAGAACGTCTAGAGAAATCGGCGGCGGCGGACGATATGGGTGGTACTCAAAGAGATCATCTTCATGCAGGCGGTTACACGCCACCAGCTCCACCACAATCCGGACCTGATAGTAACGTTCTTCACAGGTAGGCATTCACTCGCTACCCCTCGCCAAACCACAAGCATTACGCTACACTAGTACCTAGTAATGGCGGTATATAAAGTTCCTCAAGACGTTGAGGCGGACGACAAACTTCTGGGTCCGTTTAGTTTTCGGCAGTTTATTTATTTGATTGTTGTCGCCATCAGTGGTGCGGGTGCCTGGGGATTGGCCCAATTGTTTATTCCACTGGCGATTATTCCACTGCCATTTATCTTGTTTTTTGGTGCGCTGGCACTGCCACTTCGTAAGGACCAGCCGATGGAAGCCTATCTATCGGCTATTGTGTCGTTTTATTTCCTCAAATCACGCCGCCGATTCTGGGAACCAGATGGAATTGATTCGTTTGTGACGATTATTGCACCGAAAAACTCAGATATTAAGCGCACCAAGGATATTAACGAGGAAGAGGCAGAGAAGCGCTTCTCGTATCTGGCAGGTGTCGTAGATAGCCATGGGTGGGCAGTCCGTGGCCAAGGTGTAGAATCACCAGCCAATCTCAGCAGCGACCTCTATTACGAGGCGCAACAGGCAACCGACATGATGGATGGTAGTACCTCCATCGCGCAGGGAATTGACCAGAAACTACAGACCAGCAGCACTGCGCTGCGCCAAGAAATGGTAGACAAGATGCAAGAACCTACTGCTACCAGAACTGCGGCCAAGACGACAGCACAACCAAAACCAGCAGCCACATCTGTCGCCAAAGCGGTCACTGATAATACGGCTACAGGGACAGCTGTCGAGGAAGACAATCCGCTGCTTCCACCAGTACCAAAAAGCCCACCAAAGCCAACACAGGGAATCTTGACCTCTAACCAACGTGATGCTCTAACAATGGCAAAAGGACTTGCCGAAGAAGCAATCGAAGAGCGCAAAGCAGCGGCTGCAAAAAAAGAGGCCAAACCAGCCCCAAGCACTAGCGTTACACCCCCGTCTGCTGCTACAATAGACCTTGCAACGAATAGGCCTGATTTGACTGTCGAGACAATCTCGAAGGAAGCTCGCCGTATCGAGGAGAAAGCCAAACTACCAGCGGATGGTGAAGTATTCATCTCGTTACATTAAGGGTAGGGGATTTATAGAGATTTATGCCACCAAATAACCAAATGCAACAACCTGGACAGCCAGCACCAAACCCGGGTGTTCCTACTGGATATGGCCAACAACCTAGTTCCGGATATAGCCCTCCCGGCCAAATGCAACAACCTGGACAGCCAGGTCCTCAGGCTATTCCAGCTGGTACCGGCGCAGCTGGCAGAACTCCACTCCCAAACACACCGCCACCGCCAAAAAACGCCAACACAACGCAAAACTCTCTGTTATTTTCTGAAATCCGCGATAATATGGTCGTCATGAACGATGGTAGTTTCCGTGCCGTGATCGCCTGTAAATCGATCAACTTTGACCTGATGAGTAGCAAAGAGCGTGAAGGTGTTGAATACAGCTACCAAAACTTCCTCAACTCACTCTATTTCCCGGCTCAGATCTTGATCCGATCACAACGTGTCGACATCGGCCCGTATCTGGAACGTCTGGGTAATATTCGCCGCGACCAAGAAAACATGCTGCTAAACGTCCTGATGGATGATTATATTGATTTCATCGATGCCTTGTCCCAAGAGGCAAATATCATGGACAAGAGCTTTTTTGTGATCGTCCCCTACTGGCCACACGGTGATATTAACACGATCAAACGCGCCGGTGGTGGATTTTTTACCAAAATTGCAGCCAAACCAGCCAATCGCGCCATTGTTGTCGATCACGCTCAATACGAAAAAGCCAAAGATGAAATTAAGAACCACGTTGACTCCGTCATGAGTGGTCTATTCCAGATGGGCGTCAAATGTGTCCAGCTAAATACCAAAGAGTTAGGCGAAATGTATTATAACTTCTACAACCCTGATACGGCCGTTCGCGAACCACTTGGTAATTTCGAAAGTATCACCGCGACCTATGTTCGCAAAGGTGTTGGTGAAGCGCCTCGTCCACACTTGATACGCGAGGAATTGACCTGATGGCTAAGCGACAAGATGCTGTCGACGTCGCCGCCCAACAACGTGCTAAAGAGCAGGTTGAGGTCGAGCAAGCCTTCCTCAAGGGTATTACCACTCTTCGTGATCTGATCGCACCGTCTAGCCTGGAAATTCACTCGAGTTATTTCCGCCTGGGAACAAAATATGGTCGCACCTTGTACGTCTATGCATACCCTCGTCAGATTTATACTGGTTGGTTAAGTAGTATCATTAACCTCGACGAAGTCATTGATGTGAGTATGTATTTCTACCCGGTTGAATCCGAAGTTGTCCTGAAAAACCTCCGCAAAAAGGTAACCCAAATGCAGGCAACCATGGCCATCAACGAAGAAAAGGGTCGTACCCGGGACCCGGGACTCGAAGCAGCGCTGAGTGACGCCGAAGAACTACGTGACGAAATCCAGGTTGGATCTGAACGCTTTTTCCGTTATGGACTCTACATTAGTTTGTACGGTGACAGTATTGACGAAATTAACTTTATCCAACACAAAATCGAAACTGTTTTCGGCCAGCAATTGGTATTTAGCAAGGTAGCCTCGTCACAGCAAGAGCAGGGACTGAACAGCACTGTTCCACAGATGACTGACCAGCTACAAATCCGCCGCAACATGAACACCGGTGCAATTAGTACGTCATTTCCATTCACCAGCGCCGATCTGACACAGGAAAAAGGCGTGTTGTACGGTATCAATATGCACAATAACGGTCTGGTGATTTTCGACCGATTCACCCTAGAAAATGCCAACATGGTAGTGTTTGCAAAGTCTGGTTCTGGTAAATCATTTACGGTCAAGCTTGAAGCCCTACGTTCGATGATGCTTGGTGCAGAAATTCTGATCATCGACCCAGAAAACGAGTATCAAAAATTATCCGACGCAGTGGGTGGTAGCTATATTCGTCTGTCACTCAACTCTGATGTTCGTGTGAATCCATTTGATTTGCCGCACGTTGTCGATAGTGAAGATGCCGATGATGCACTGCGTGCTAACCTCGTGACACTGCATGGATTGCTCCGTTTGATGCTCGGTGGTGCTCAAGTTTCGGCCGCTGGTGTCACCAATTCAACCGCACTAACTCCAGCCGAGGAAGCCGATCTTGACCAAGCACTCATCGACACATATGCTCGTGCCGGAATCACTAGTGATCCACTGACTCACAATAGCTTGCCACCAACAATGATCGAACTGTACGACACACTTGTGCACATGGAAGGCGCTGGTCCAGGCCTGGCGCAACGTCTACGTAAATATACAACAGGAACATTTGCCGGTATTTTCTCGCAGCAGTCCAACCTTGATATCAATAACAACATGGTCGTGTTCAATATTCGTGACCTAGAGGACGAGCTGCGTCCTGTCGCTATGTACATCGTCCTATCACACATTTGGAACACAGTTCGTTCACACCTGGCAAAACGTATGTTAATCGTGGACGAGGCTTGGCAATTGATGAAATATGAAGATTCTGCCAACTTCTTGTTCTCGCTCGCAAAACGCGCCCGAAAATATTATCTGGGTGTCACGACAATTTCACAGGACGTCGAGGACTTTATGGCCAGCAAAATGGGCCGTGCAATCGTTGCCAACAGTTCCATGCAGCTACTATTGAAACAATCGCCAAGTGCCGTCGATGTGCTAGCAGACGTGTTCAAACTTACTGACGAAGAGCGCAAACGTTTGTCTAACTTCCCAGTCGGACAGGGGCTGTTTTTCGCTGGTCAAAACCACGTTCATATCCAGATTATCGCCAGCCGAACCGAACAGCAACTAGTGACAACCAACCCAGTACAACAGATGCAGATGCAAGAAGAAGAGCGCCAACGACTAGCCCAAGAACGTGCATCAGAAGCAGCACCAGCGCCACCGGAGACGGAGCAATAATAGGCCATGGTAAGCACTGGATTTAAGAATAGGCCAGATATTCTTCCTGAAAACGAAGCGGACAGCCTAAACCCTGGAGTTAATCCTGCCGAGAAAGTAAAGGGTGGTGATGGTGGATCAATCGACGATCATAGCGGTCTACTAGAAAACGCCGGGGCATATCAGGCACCCCAAAAAACCCAGGTCGTTGGTGATGAAGTCGTCCCCAAAAACTTCAATGAAGACGCTGTCGACCCCAAAGCAAACATCAATGATGTCGCCGCCCAAGAAACTGCCGGAGTTGGCAATGGCTGGCACAATAATGTTGAAAAGCCCACTAATACGCCAGCACCAGAAAGCAGATGGGGTAAATTAAAGGCAGCAGGGAAAAACGTAGGCGCTAGTGGTTCAATTGTTGGTTTACTATGCGGGGGTGGCGGTGCTCTCCTTGTCATGCTGTCACCTGGCATTTTGCTCATTCAGATGAAAGAAGTGCTTCATAATGATGGTTCTACAGGTGCACGATCGTCAGGTGTTTTCTCGCGAGCTCTTCTTGGCCTCCGCTTAGGCAAAGGGGACTGTAGTAAGCCTGGTATCAGATGCAAGATGAGCAGTATGAGTAAAGAACAGATCAAATCATATGAAAAAGCTGGATTTAAAATTAATGGTGAACGTGTTGCAGCAGACGGATCAAAGAAACCGTATACAACAGATGATGCCAACAAAGATCCATTAAAGGATGGTGAACGAATTGTTACAAAAAGTGTGACATTCCCTGATGCCCAAAAAACCGTTGTAACGGACGGGAAAGGTTTCTTTGGCGTCACAAGACTAAAGGTAGATATGCGGTTTGCGGCATTTAAAGCCTTTAATTACAAGGCAGCATTCTTTCAAAATAAAGCTTTTACGAACATCGGGAAAGCATACAATTTCATCAAGTCAAAGGTGCTAAAACCAAACACAAAGGAAGACCCCAAAGCAACAGATAAATCCTTTAATGATAATACGAAGTTGAAAGATACAGCGGGTAACGAAGAAGCCGCTAAAAAGGCGAAGCAAAACGACGGAAAAGATAATGAGACCGTTCAAAAAACCAACAGCGCCGCGGACAAGATGCAGGCAAATGGCAAATCTGCATGGAGTAAGTCGGGTAATGGACTACAGGCGGCAGTCGGTGTTGCATGCATGTCATACAACTATAGTCGCATAGCTGTCTCTGCGGTCAAACTGGCGAAGATCACAGCCCTGATTGCATTTGCCGCTGAATGGTGGAAGCTTGCCGATCAAATCAAGGCCCAGGGAACGAAAGGCGCAGATCCAGTTGATGGTAATACTGTTGATCATCAAGTAAACAAATTGACATCGTACGAGAACAATAAAGAATTAAACCAAGACGAGGACATCATCCAAGCTGACGGCTCTACAAAACACTACAAAAAAGGTGATGCCAACCCTAAATACAACCTCAGCTCGACCGACTCACAGGGTTATCGTGTTGCCGCCCAGGGCGACAAGAGTGCACTAAAAGATTTTGCACTCAAATATATGCTAGGAGGCGCAGGTGCATTACTTGTTTTGTCAAAATTCACGACGGGCCTCCAAAAAATGGCCGGTCACGGGAATGCACGTACCGGGAAAACAGTACTACGCGGAATATGTAAAGGTGCCGGTAGCCCAGCGATACTTCTTGCTTATGGCGCGTTCTGTGTCGCCCAAGCTTTCGCAGGGATTGAGGAGTTTGTGACATTACTATCAGCGGTAGTAACTTGTGTTGTTGTGCCATTCGTTAAAGCTAAGGCCTATGGTGAAGTCATTAATCAAATTGCAACAAAGATAATCATACCTGCTGTCGTTGAAAACCTAAGCTATCTGAACCTTGGTTCCGACATCAAGGGTGTTGACGCAGGTAATGCCCTGGCCGCTGGTGCCGGAACATTACTAGGAGTCAGTGCAGCTAATCAGGGGCTGGAACCTTCCCAAAGCGCAGAAGAGACACAAGGCTACGTTGCATATACTCAAAAGTATGAGGACGATTACACCGAAGTGGCAAAATACGAAGCCCGGGACACGCCGCTTGATTACACGAATAAATACTCTTTCCTAGGTTCGATGGTACAGTCGCTGGACGTAACAAGCACCCGAGGCTCACCTCCTGTCCTAGCAGGAATAGCAGGTTTATTCGGATTACTGCCAAAATCATTTGCCACGATTGGTTCAAATGCAAGTGCTCTTTATAGTCAACCATCATTCAATCAAACTGATCGTTATGACTGTCAGGACCCAGATCTTCTTGATATTGGTATCGGAACAGAGGGTCAAATCGACAAGGGCGGCGCCGATAAGTTCTGTGATGTCGTACCTGTCATGCCAATCGCTGACCTAAAAACTGCCGAAGATCAAGCACAGGGTAATAACAAAGCGATTATGGATAACATCGACTGGATGTCGAAGGAACAAAAAGCACCTGAAAAACCAACTGATAAAGGTAAACCGGTTGACGATACTGGCGGTACGACAGATGACAGCAGTGGGTGTAAGCCCCATATTGGTGACCTTCTAGCTGGTATAGATTCTTCTCAGGAGTGTGTTGATAAATCAGAGAAATCCTCCATTATTCCTGACGACGAGGCAACACCGGATCAACCCGCTGGTTCACCTCGTCCTGATAGCCAATACGCCAAGTTTGTTACTTTCTGTACCCAACGAACCCTCCCGGGCAAAGATGCCCCCGGCGATCCAGAGGGAACGCCCGATTACTGGGGAACATCGAGCCACGGTATTGAAGAGGGAAGTACTCGCGATCAAAAATGGTTTACTGGTGAACAATGTATGGTTAATAGCAAAATGATGCAGGAATTTCGTAACTACACAGCCTATTGCAACCAAGTTGCCACTATGGACGGCACCACACATTGCTGGAACGACGATACCGATCAAACAGTTACCGCTGTTACACCTAGCAACTGTGATGGCCAGCCAAGCACTGACACCGCTGCAATCTACACCTGTGCGTTGACCTTTGATCCCTTTGGTTACCTCTATGGTGGTGGACACGGCGACATGCCATCGACCAAAACTTGGTGGGATGACTTCAAAGCTCATCGACCTCCGGATGGAAAAACAATACTCGACTGTTCAGGATTAGTCCGCATTGCAACCTATCTTGCAACCGGAGTAGATACAGGTCCAATAGTTGCTGGACCTGGTGGTTATGATAATTCTAATTATCAAAAGATTAGCAAGGAAGAAGCTAAGCAGGGTGATATTATCGTCGGCCCAGGACATGTCGCAATTGTTCACACAAATGATCCATCAGGCCAAAAATTCACCGTATTTGAAGCGAGCCAAGATAATGGAGGTGATCATCACGATGACATCAAAGAGGGAAGTTATGGTTATGATGGTGGGGGGATGGGTGGAATCATCGGTGTCTATCGATTCACAGGAGGAGGAAAAAGCGTATGAGTTCAAAACAAAACAGAATTATCATTGTCGTAGCTTCATTATTACTGCTGGTTGCAATTGTTGTTGTCGCCTTTATACTACTTGGCTCCCACCCAAAACCAGCTCCTAACACGGGAACAGTCGCAGCCAATCAAGATACACCAACAGGAAATACAGACAGTACGAGTGGCGCGACGCCGAATACGCCATCAACGATGGTATCCGACTCACAAGTTACCTCTCTTATAATAAAAAAATCTCCCTCGTTGATTAATAGTTCGACAGGACAACCTGTTTTCGTCGTTGTAAATACACAACAGCCAGTAGCTGGTTGGTACATTATTACGATACGTAACACAGAAACAACCACCAGCGATGCGAAGGTAATATTGCAAGACAAAGGTGGCGGAAATCTGGTAATTATTGCTGGGCCAGGCACAGCATTCTCAAGTCAATATGCCAGTTTTCCAGCAGAAGTAAAGGCTGCGCTATCACAATGATACGTACTAGATCTCGATTCATAAATCTTATTATGATCGCTATTTTTGTGGCTAACTGTTTCTGGCAACCAATTGCAGGTGCTGTCACAGCTCCGACGAGCAATACGACTACTGCTACCTGTGGTGGTCAAGCCTCTACCAACACCGGTACAGCCACAGGTACTACAACCGCGCAAAATGTTAGCAACACAACAGCTACAGGCCAAACGCCACAAGCCAACTCTAGTTGTTGGGATCCTGTGTATGCAGCCCTTAACGACGTACTCTATTATTCACCTTGTGGTGGCAATACCTCATCCACTGCGCAAAATGCCAGCAACACAACCACCGCTCCTGCCGGAGGAGCGCCCTCGGGAGTACCAAACACCCCTGGAGTATCCTGCGGGGGTGATGAAGCATCTAACAAAAAAGAGATCCATAACTATCTCGCAGGAATGGGTTATAACGAAAATGCCATATACGGAATTATGGGGAATATGGAAGCTGAGTCAAATTTCAGCTCAGGAATTACAAACCCCCAACATTGTCTGGGCATTGTCCAGTGGTGTGGGACTGACTATCCTGGTCGCGAAGGTGAAATGCACCGTAAGGATAATATGACCGCAGCAGCGGTGGCTCAGGGGAGACAAGGCTCGTGTCTTGGCGCACAATTAGACTATCTCAACTACGAAATCAAGAATAGTTATGCAGGTGTTGCACCCGACAAACTCAATCAAGCGGGTTCACCAAGTGCTGCCGCCACCCAGTGGAACGAAATATTTGAAGGTTCTGGTGATACGGCTGGAACTCGTGAACGAAATGCCGAGAATCTTGCCCATGGTATTGATAACTCGAGTGGCGCAGCAATAACCCCGAGTACTGCTCAGACAGCCTCTAATACCAGCTCTACATCCTGTCCATCCCCCGCCACACCCAATAGTGGTGCAACTGGCAATCCTGCCTCACTTTCGGCTGATTGTAAATCTAGTGTAGATACTATAAATAAACTGGAGAGTGAAGGCAAGATTAGCTACAACAGCCCTCAAGCAAAGGAAGATGTCCAGCGTTGTGGACAGGTCGTTAATTGTCAAAGTGGTATCGATGCAAACACAGCTCGCGGGCTCGCTGGTGTCGCCTCGCAAAGTGGAGTATCCCATGTTCAAGTCAGCGCCCTTAATGGTGATCATGACTGCGATGGAGCAGATCATGGTAAGGGCCTTGCGATGGATCTTGCTTATAACCAAAATGACCCCGAAGGTGAAAAAGCCTACAAATATCTGTATGATCACGCGGGTGAATTAGGTGTTGATAAATTGATCTGGGGAACAGTAGACACCCCGGGTTGGATACCAATGCCCGGATACCAATGTATGTACCACGGCCAGCCAATTGACTGCTACAATACTTACAGCGATGATCATAATGGTGGTGGTAACCACAGCGACCACATTCATGTATCAATGAATCGGTCGGGGAGTAGTGTCTAATGTATAATTTACCTGAACTTTTTGCTCGTTTTCAAAAGGTCCAAGGACGTACTTGGGTACGTACCGTTGTTGGCCTAAGTGCGTTTATAATAATCGTAACATTAGTGACAAATTTTACTATCGTCAAGGTCACGGCCGTTCTTCATGATGGTATCACCGGTAAACAAACCGTTCAGGCCCAGTGGGCAGACAATACAAAAACGGTATGGTCGTTTCTTGATTACCAAATCGTTCCTCGCGCTACCCAATCAGTTATTGTCGATATTAATGGCTATAAAACAACAAAACATATCACAACAACAATCCTCGGATTTAATAGTGAACAAGTTGATATCTACAAAGACACTAATGCCACTAAATACTCAACTGGTAATATGGGATGTAATTTTTATGATAGTGCTCGAGATAAAGTTCTTTCCTATGAGTGTCGTAACACGACTGGTATTTACGAATACCGAACACCACTTGATGGATTAAAAAGCTGGTCAACTAGCCGAACAACTACTTTTTCTAAAAGTCACAGTGTTATGCCATTTGGAGCGGGTGTCATAGGAATCGTAGATAATGCCGGAGATGCTAAGCCTATCTTTACTACCGATGGCAAAAACATCACTTACTTTTTGGCACCTGATGGTATAAATGCTCAACAAATGTCATTCGCTCAAATTATAGTTGATCGTAGCGATACTAGTAGTGGACATTTTTTACTTACAACAATGGACGGTAATGTTTACATGGCAACGCTAGCAAATAGTGCTGTTAGCTACCAGAAATATAATCACCCAGATGGATACAGTATTGGTGGTAATGCCACAATCTGTAGTCTCCGTAATGTCACTGCGTACTGTTTCCAGGGACTTTCACAAAAAGCAGCTACAGCCGAAAAGGTTGACCGTAGCCTTGGTATTAACATGTTAACAATTGCTGTATTTATTAATGGTAAAGTAAATTTTACTCGTTACGATGTTGATCGTAGTTTATTCATCGACCAGATACTCACTACAACAAAAAATAATGTTTTGGCAATTGCACAGGGCAATGTTTATTTTCTCGATAAAGCCGGTGGCACACTAACTCCAAAGTTAATCGCAAGTAACATAACCAGTGCTGATGCTAGTGATAGAGCATTTTTCATTCAAAGTGATAACATCTACCAATTTGACGATACAACCCAGCAATCCTACCTGAGATTTCACTCTGATAATCTCCAGCCAACTAGTATCATTAGTCTCAACAGTAGACTCATTTTTGATGCTCTATCACGTAATAATGATAAGAGGGTTTATACGTATATTGTCGATGCTGATGTCCACAATCGATCACAGGTCCGCATGATTGATAAATTGCCGCTCGCGCTAGATGCACATCAATATGCTGTCGATGCCGATTTCGTCAAAAACTCCATTTTCGTTGATATTAAAACAAACCAAGGGCCAAACGGCCAAGCTATTTATGACGCCAACAAGTCAGGATTCCTCGGTCAACTCGATTCACTTGGAATTGATAAAAGCGTTTCAGTTATCTTCTAGTTTAATCGTTCGTGATTTACCAGTGTAGGGAAGTTTGGTGGTACTTGTAATAACAACTTGTTTACCGGCAAAGCTCGACGCCAAGTGTACCTGACGTTCGCTATCCAGTTCTCCAAATACATCATCGAGGAGGATAATCGGTGGTAGGTTAGTGGCGTTTTCGATCATCGTTACCTCTAGGAATTTCAATGCCAAGATGATACTTCGGACTTCACCACGTGACGCGGCAGCTAGTGCCAAATTATCATTAAAACGAAAAATAATGTCATGGCGATGCGGTCCAATACTTGTAAATCCAAGGAGTTTATCGCGGTCCATTCGCGCATGCAATTCACTCATTAATTTCTGCTGCGTATTGTCAATCATCGTGTCCGAATAATGAATCGAAACAATATCCTTTGAATGGGCGATTGTGTTATATGCATCATTTAGCTGCGCATTTAGCTGTTCAATAAATCGCACACGCTGCGCAATAATATACGCGCCATATTCACCAAGTGTGACGTTCCAAACAAACAAATCATCTGTTGCAACGAGGTGTTTTTTCAGCAGTGCGTTGCGTTGTTTCAGTGCACGTTCGTATTTACGAAGCGATAGGCCATATTGCGGATCAACCTGACTAATCAATCTATCAATAAACTGCCGTCGTCTGGTTGGCGATCCACTAATTAATCGTAGGTCATCTGGCTCAAATAACACAACCGGATATTTATGTGCTGGTGCCAAACGATACGATTTTTTGTCATCAACCGTGAACTGCTTTTTACCTGACAGTCGACTCGGCTCAAATTTTACCGTTCGAATTGCACTGTCTTTTGTCTGAATATCAACCCGCCACCAATCAGCGCCGTATTGTAGTAGATCCTTGTCACTGCCACGAAATGATGTGCCTTGGAGTGCGAGATAAATTGCCTCGATCAGTGACGTTTTACCACTCCCGTTCATACCCGTAATCACCGTCACGCCCGGCGCTAGTTCGCAACTAAACTGACTATGGGTGCGTAAATGTTGAACAGCGAGTGATGAAATGATCACCGCCAGAAACCTAACTTTTGAGTGGCATTATGATGTGCTGATAGCCTGTTTTATCATCTTCGGCAGTCAGTACACATGGCGCTAACTTGCCACTGAATCGAAATACAACCGTGCTTCCTTCGACCACGCTGAGTGCTTCGCTAAGATAGCGCGAATTAAGTGTTACCTGGCCAGCTTTATCTACAGTAGCGGTTGATTCAGAGGTGTTTTCACCCAATTGGGAGGCAATTGAGTGGATAGCGAGCGTCTTTTTATCGGCATCAGCAGTCATAGTGACACTTCCACCTGATTCGCGGGCAAAGAGGCCAGCTACTTTAGTAATTCTGACAAATTCAGCTTTATCAATTGTGATATTCGTTTCAGATTTTGCTGGGATAAGTTGGCGATAATCGGGGAAGTTACCATCGATTAAGCGACTTGTTACTTCGGCCTCGCCAGTTCGAAAACGAACTTGGGTTTCGTCAAATAACAGTTCAATTTCGCTCGCGTCATCAGATAATGTTCGCAGAACTTCTTGCATCGTTGAAGCGGGAATAATTGCAGCGACATCACTTTTCGTCTCGACAAGCCGCTTTTCAGATAGACGATAGCCATCTGTTGCAGCCAGGTACAAACTACCTTCGAATGAGTGCCAATAAATACCAGTTAATACCGGGCGAGTACTGTCGCTACTAGCAGTCAGGATTGTTTGCGAAACCGCTTGTTTGAAATCATCTGTCGCAATACTATATTTAATCGATGATTTTTCATCAATCGTTGGCAGTTCAGGGAAATCATCGGCAATAATACCGTTAATTGTTGAAGTATATCCACCGGCTTTGATATGTAAATGATCATTCTTGACCGTCAATTCGACGTTTCCCTTAGGAAGATTACTGACAAATTCACTGACCAGACGGGCAGGGATGGTAATCGCACCAGGTGCGGCAACTTTGGCACCAATATATTGTGTTGCAGCAATTTCAAGATTTGTCGCAGCAACTAAGAGGCGGTTACCGTCGGTTCGAAGCAAGATATTATTTAGGATAGGAAGTTGTGTTTTGCCACTAGCAACACGTCCGACGCCAGACAGTGCGCGAGCCAGATTTTCTTGAGTAACGGTTAATTCCATTGTTATTACCTTTCTTTAAATTTATTTGGTGGTGTTAGTAATAGGGGGTGTGGATTGTGGGTAAAAAATGTATTCAAACAGGGGTGAAAAGCGAAAATTTGCTGTGGATAAGGTTGCGGACAGAACTGGTACAATTTGGTGTATAACCGGCAGTTGTACACGGCTCATAGGACTTACGAATGGCTGTTTAGTTGTTTCTGTGGATGAATCGTCACAGGTTTTACCACGGTTCATCCAGAATTTTTGCACACCATTTCCACAACTATTAAGCATACAACTTCTCCCGAATATCAGACACTTGTTCACGAATAGTAAAGTCCAATTTAATGGCTCGTTCGATTTTATCGACAGAATGAATAGCCGTAGTGTGGTCTTTACGGCCAAGTTCGGTAGCGATCTTTGGGAAACTAAGATGCAACTCACTTCGTAGTAAGTACATAGCAATTTGGCGTGGAGTGACAATATGTTTGTCACGCTGCGCGCTGCAGATATCAGCCGTACTTAGCTGAAAATGTCGAGCAGTCTTGTCGATAATTTGTTTCGCCGTGACGTGTGACGGACGACTATGACGAACATTACCAAGCAGTCCCTGAGCGGTACTAATGTCTGGTGTAACACCACGCATTTCGGCGTAGGCGAGGAGGTGGTTGAGTGCGCCTTCGAGTTCACGAATATTTGTCTTGATATTGTTTGCAAGGTATTCAACCGTATCGCGACTGAGTTCAACACCACTAAACGACGCTTTTGTTTCCAGGATCGCACAGCGAGTTTCAAAATCTGGCATCTGAATATCAATCGCCATACCCATTTCAAATCTACTTCGCAGACGCTCGGTGAGTGTTGGGATACTTTTTGGCGGTTTATCACTACTTATAATGAGTTGCTTGTTGTTTTGGTGAAGTGCATTAAATGTATGGAAGAATTCTTCTTGGGTTTTTTCCTTGCCCGCGATAAACTGCATATCATCAACTATCAGCACATCAACATTACGATATTTGTCAGAAAATCCCTTTTTCTTGAAACGAATACTGTCGAGGAATTCCTTGACGAATGTTTCAGTACTGACATACAGGATTCGTGATTCAGGCTGACGCTGTTTGATCTCGTTACCGATTGCCTGCATCAAGTGAGTTTTACCAAGGCCTACGCCACCGTAGAAATAGATTGGATTATATTTGACACCAGGATTTTCGGCAACCGCTTGGCTGGCGGTGTATGCAAGATCATTACTAGACCCAACGATAAAATTCGCGAATGTGTAACGTGGGTTGAGCCCACTTGTGTTTGTCTGCGGCTGTAGCTGAGGGCGAGTAGGGTGTGACACCAATTCTTCTACAGCAGCCGAAGCGCGTTGTACAGTTGTTTCGCGACTAATGGTTGTTTTTTTGCCATCCGTTTTGACTTTGTAGATGATCCGTTCGGGCATGACACCATTTTTCTCAAGGATCGATTTGACTTGGTCGTTGAATTTTACCTCGAATTGGCGCTTGGCAAAGATGTTTGGAACGGCGATGGTTGCAGAAGCTTCGGATAGTTCAACAAGTTCGGTGTTTTTGAACCACGTCATGAATGTGGCATGTGAAACAGACAGTTCGATCTCACCTAAAACACTTTGCCATACTGCGTGTTGCACTATTTAAACCCCTATTTTTCCTCGCATTTTTGCGTCTTTAACTACTCATTACTATACGGTAGCGGGGAGTTTTCCACAATCATAAAAACGACAACGTGCGAGACTCAAATAGAGAAGCGAGTTTTCCACAAACGTTGACCACCTCTGTTAATGTGTGGATAACCTATCCAAAAACGTGGAAAAGTTTTCTATACTATAAAATGACAGCCATGTGCGTACAAGCAAAAGCTGGACAAAAAGGCTAAAATCGGGTACATTGGTACAGATATGCCAAAGAGAACCCACCAACCACATACGCGTCACCGCGCCCGTACTCACGGTTTCCGTGCACGTATTGCCACCAAGGCTGGCCGGGCTGTGATCAAGCGCCGCCGTATTAAGGGCCGCGCAAAACTCACTGTCTAATTAGGTGAGCCGCTACAACTTATCCACCTTTGCAACTCGCAAGGGTGGATTTTAGTTTATACTAGTGAGTAATATGCTTTCTTTTCGCAATCGATTTCATGGTCACGGTAGCCTACGGTTTGTTTACAAAAACGGCCAAGCTATTCGTTCGCACCTGGTGACGCTGAAATATACCGCCAATCCACGTCGCTCTCGTCCGCGTGTGGCGGTTGTGATTAGTAAAAAAGTGCTCAAAAGTGCTGTCGGTCGCAATCGCATTCGTCGTCGTATTTACGAAATTATCAGGACTGATATGCCGAACATATCACCAAAAAGCGATATTGTTTTTTTGGTTTTTTCGAGCGAAGTGCTCACCCTCCCAAATGATGAATTGGTTGAATCGCTCCGACAACTACTGCAGTCGGCCGGGATCTATACACCTGATTCAAAAGCCTGAGTCGGGGTGTAATATCACTCAGAAACTGGTATACTATATCTAAGTTTGAAACAGTTATTGGAGTAACAGTGAACATTTTTGACATTTTGATTATCCAGCCAATCTTTAACTTGCTGGTTGTACTATACGCGTTTATACCCGGTGGCGATTTTGGTATTAGCATTATCGTCTTTACGATCCTCTTCCGTTTGGCGATGTGGCCGCTCGTTAAACGACAATTGCACCACACCAAAGAAATGCGCAAGTTGCAGCCGCAACTCGAGATTTTGAAACAAAAAACCAAGGGCAACAAGCAACAATATAGTGTCCAAATGATGGAACTCTACAAAGAGAATGACATCAACCCATTCCGCCCGCTTGGTATTGTTTTGATTCAATTGCCAATTTTCCTCGCACTTTACTATGTCATTCGAATCTTTACATTACACCGTGATGAAGTTGCCAAATTTACCTACGATTTCCTCGAAGGCCTCGGTCCGATCAAGCAACTTATCAATCATCCTGACCAATTCAACGAGAAATTATTAGGTATCGTTAACCTGACCGATCACGCACTCGGTGCACACGGGTTCGATGTTGTCGTGCTGGTTATTCTTGCGATCGTTGCTGCGGGCACGCAGTATATTATGTCTAAACAGACAACACCACAGACCGAGAACAAGAAAAAGCTTCGCGAAATCATGGCCGAAGCAGCTGATGGCAAATCCGCTGACCAGTCTGAAATCAACACTGTTGTTATGAGTAAAATGGTCAAAGTTTTGCCATTTTTCATGTTCTTTATTATGATCAATCTACCGGGCGCACTCGCACTTTACTATGCAGTTTCAAACCTCGTTGCCGTCATCCAGCAGCATTATATTTTGCAGCAGGGTGAACAAGAGCTCGAGCAAATTGCCAACGAAAAACACGTCAGTGTTGGTGGCAAAAAAGCGACAGCCAAAGCTCGCGCCAAGGCAGCAAATGAAGCAACCGTTACTCGGATTGTCGCCAAAGATTCATCAAAAAAGTCTAAAAAAGGAGGTCGCTCATGAATAGGGAAGAATCAGTTCAATTCGCCGAGAAGTACATCGAAGACATCTTGTCCTTTTTTGGCATTAACGTAAAAGTTACCAGCACAACCGAAGACGACGTTATTGAAATCTCCGTGCCTACCAGTGAAATTAATAGTTTACTCATTGGCAAAAACGCCGAAACACTTCGTAGCTTACAGTTCCTACTATCGACCACCCTTCGCAACAAAGATGCCGAGTTGCAGCGCGTAAACGTCGATATTGCCGACTACAAAAAGCAACGTGCCGAAAAAGTAGCCGAACAGGCACGTGAGTGGATGCAAGAAGTTCTAAAAACTGGCGATAGTAAAGTCGTTAATCTTAACGCCGCCGATCGACGCATCGTTCACCATGTTGCTGGCGAGTTCGAGAACATCCAGACCTTTTCCGAAGGTGAAGGCCGCGACCGTCGAATTGTTATTGCTCAGCAGTCTTCGTAGCTAACGCATCCATATACACTTGATGTGTCTGTTTTGCGCAGCGCTCCCATGAGTATTCAGCCACTTTTACTTTGCCTTTTTTGATCAGATCGTCGCGTAATTTCTGGGTGTCGAGGACCTTGGCGATTTCTGTGGCCATCTCCATCGTGTTATTTGGATCAAAGTACTGTGCGGCGTCGCCGTAGACCTCGGGGAGACAAGTTGCGTTACTACTGATAACGGGCGCGCCGTGGGCCATCGCCTCGAGCCCAGGGAGTCCAAAACCTTCAGAAAGTGATGGGAAGACATAGGCTTGGCAGTTCTGATACAGCCAGTTTAACTGTTCATCACTGACGAATCCAGTGAAGTGAATGTTTTTGTAATTTTTCTTTGTAAAGTAAGCTTCGTTGATAAGCGCCGAGGCGTTTTTCTTGCCGACGAGTACAAGTCCTAGATCGGGATGGGTTTTGAGTAATTCTTGATGCGCATCACCCAGTCGTCGAATATTTTTGTAATCGCTTTGCTGACCAACGTACATAATAAAGGCTTTCGATGGCGTAGGGTAGGCGGCAACCTGGCCTACTTGAATTTCTGCAGCGTAAGGTGTCACGACAATTTTTTCTAGTGGAATATGGGCAAACTGGGCGTACGCTTTTTTGGTGTAATTTGTGCCGCTCATGATGAATGTGCTGGTCTTACCAATTTTCTTGAAAACGTAGCGTCCAACCAATTGTTTAGCGTGAAATACCAACCAATTTTTGTCAGAATTATAACTACTTAGAAGTGTTAAATCATGAACAGTCGTGACATGATTGCCCTTGTATAGAATCGGTTGTTGGGGCATACAATAGTGCACCAAATCAGGTGCTAATTTGTCCAAAAACGATTTGAAACCCAGCTGTTCGGAAAATGAATAGTCATCAAAATGAGCAACTTTGACATGAAAATTGGGATTGGTTGGTTGCCAGTAGTTTTCGTCTTTTTTGCGTACTAAAACAGAATATTCATTGGTTGTATCAATCTGTTCAAGGTAATGAAGTAGACGTTCAACGTATCGCCCAGTCGTTGAACTGATGATACGGGCGTCGATGGCTATGTGGCTCACTTTTTGTCGGCTCCTTTGTGATATTGCTCGACAAAATAAAGTGGGCGCTGCTTGGTTTCGTTAAAGATCCGTCCGATATATTCGCCAATAATACCAAGTGATAGTAGCTGGACACCACCAAGGAATAACACGACTGCCATGATGGACGGATAGCCACTGACGCCGACGCCGAACAGAAGTACACGTATGACAATAACGAAAATATAAAGAAAGGCGAATAGGGATATAATCATGCCAAATACTGTTGAAATTCGTAACGGTGCCGTTGTAAATGACACAATACCATCAATAGCCAGATTAACTAATTTGAAATAATTCCACTTAGTTTCGCCAGCAGCGCGCGGATCGCGAACGTAGGTAATTTCCTTTTTCTTGTAGCCAATCCAGCTGAAAAAGCCTTTGGTGTAACGCTGGCTTTCGCGAATCTGACGTAGCGCCTCGACACAGCGACGATCAAGCAAACGAAAATCACCGGTGTCACGCTGAATCGGAATACTGGTTGATTTTTGCAGGATTCGATAAAAAAGTTGTGATGTAAATTTCTTGAACCACGATTCGCCCAGACGATTAGAACGACGAGCATAGACATCGTCGTAGCCTTCTTCCCATAGTTTGATCATTTCTGGAATAAGTTCTGGTGGATCTTGCAAATCGGCATCAATAATCACCATCGCATCACTATCTACATGGTCGATACCGGCAATCATAGCGATTTCTTTGCCAAAGTTACGCGACAAATTAATAAACGAAATACGTTTGTCGGATTCGGCAAATTTCTCGATCATTGGCAGTGTTTTGTCACGACTACCATCATTTACAAACAAAAACTCAAACGAATAGGCGGCATTGTCACCAGCTAGTTTATTCAGCCGTTCATAAAGTTGATTCAACACGGGCGCCTCGTTGTAGGCTGGAATCAGGAGGGTAATTTTCTTCACCTTATTATTGTAACACCGAGGTGACTAATTGAGTGATGCTGGTGCTGGTGTGGACACCATGTTGCTGTAGATAGTCAGTCTTTGCGGCAGCAGATTCGTCTTGGCTGGCCAGGATAGCCCCGGCGTGGCCCAATTGAATACCGGCGGGGGCGTGATGGCCAGCAACGTAGGCGTAGACTGGTTTGGTAACATGGGTAGCGATATAATCGGCTGCTTCGCATTCGGCAGTGCCACCAATTTCACCGATCATAACGATCGAATCAACTTCGGGATCAGACTGAAATAATTCTAAACAATCAATAAATGAACAGCCGTGAATCGGATCGCCACCGATACCGATAACGTACTTTTGACCAATGTTACGGCCACTCAGTCCGGCCATGGCCTCGTAGGTGAGGGTGCCAGATCTGCTGACAATACCGACCTTTCCCGGGAGTCCAAAGAGGGCAGGGATAATGCCGAGTTTATTAACGCTGGGGAGTAAAACACCAGGGCAATTTGGCCCGATGAGGACACTTCTTCCCTTTTGTAAATGTTGTTTTATTTGCAACAT
The DNA here is from genome assembly GCA_041691795.1 of Candidatus Saccharimonadota bacterium. Taxonomy (GTDB): domain Bacteria; phylum Patescibacteriota; class Saccharimonadia; order Saccharimonadales; family Saccharimonadaceae; genus JBEPTX01. The sequence continues at coordinate 463,603 of JBEPTX010000001.1, read as the reverse complement.
ATCATGTATAGGAATACCTTCGGTGATGCAAATAATTAACGGAATTTGGGCATTAATTGCTTCAAAAATTGCGCCTTTGGCAAATGCAGCTGGCACAAATATGACGCTCGTATCAACCTTAATTTCTGCTGCTCGGATGTCGGCAATTGTTTTATAGACGGGAATGCCATCAACGTTTTGACCGGCTTTGTTCGGTGATGTTCCGGCCACGACTGTCGTACCACTTGCGACCATAGCACGAGTATGGAATGTTCCGTGGGTGCCGGTAATTCCTTGGACGATCACGTTTTTTGCGGTAAATAATTCTGGATTCATGATACGACCTGCTTTGCCTGTGCTAAACATTCTTCGAGTGTGGCAAGGACCGGAATTGATTCTGCCTGGAGTAGCTCTGCGGCTTGCTCAAAATTTGTACCGGCCAGGCGAATAGCCAATGGGGGAAGATCGCTAATTTGTTCTTGAGCGGCAATAATTGCTCGCGCTACCTCGTCACATCTAGTGATTCCAGCAAAAATATTAATAACAATTACTCGTACATCCGGATATTCCATGATTTTTTGAAAGGCAGCCAGCACACTGGCGGTATTTGCCCCACCACCCACGTCTAGGAAGTTGGCGGGTACCATTCCGGCGTCCGCCACTGCATCAACTGTCGCCATCGCCAGGCCTGCGCCGTTTGCGATGGTGGCAACATTGCCACGTGGATCAAGTGTGACAAAATTTGTTTCGGCTGATTTTGTTTCAAAATTCCAATCCGGGTGACGAAACACTGCTGCATCGTCAAGTTCCATCTTGCAATCACCTGCCACAATTTCACCAGCTTTGGTAAGGACGAGGGGATTAATCTCGACCAGAAGCGCATCGTTTTTGACCAGGCAGTTGTAGAGTTTTTCGACTAATTCTTGCAGCACGAATGTTTTGTCCGCAAGGTCGAAATAATCTGCGAGTTGTTGCCCGATCGCATCGAACGAAGCATCTGAATTGATGACTACTTTGTGATAACTATCCTCTGGATTTTCCTCGACCTCAACACCACCATTTGTGTGTGCCATCAGCATGATCTGGGCAGCTGATTTATCAACTAAGACCGATATGTATAGTTCGCGGTCAATTTCTAGGCGCTGCTCGGCCAGTAGTACATGTGGTGTAAATCCTTTGATCGAAAGGCTAAAAAGTCGCTTGACGACACCGCCGTATTCATCCTTGTTTTCGACAACAACGATTCCCCCAGCCTTGCCGCGCCCACCAGTTGGTACTTGGGATTTCAACACAACTGGTAGGTTAGGCGCGGTATCATCGCTCGCACGAACCACCCACGACTCGGGCGTTGCAATTCCAGCCACTTTCAAAATTGCCTTGGCTTCGTACTCCAGTAGTTTCATTACTCTCTATTATACAGCTGGTATAATAAATACATGATATCGGGACTACATGGACGACTACTTGAACTAGAAATACTACGAGAAATCGAAAAAGAATCAATTTCAGCGGCAATTCAAGATGCTATTCATGCATCTGGGTATGAACTTGTTGAGGTCAACGATCAAAAACCATGGGGTGCGTATTTTCGAATGCACGGCGACCAGGCAGATGATTTCATTACCGAGTTTTTCCCAGGTTTGACACCGGCTGAAGCTCGCCTAGGAATTGATAACGCGCAGTTGAGCCCGAAAATTCTGCTTGTCGCACCAAGCCAACGCCTCAGTTGGCAGTACCATGATCGTCGCGCCGAACGTTGGGCTTTTTTGACACATGGTGGGTATAACAAAAGCCATTTGGACGAACCCGGTGACGTATTTCATGCAGTACCACACGATGTCGTGCAATTTGCACGTAGCGAACGTCACCGATTAGTCGGCAAGGACGATCACTATACATTGGTCGCCGAAATCTGGCAGCACGTTGATCCTGACCAGCCATCCGACGAAGATGATATTATTCGTTTGTACGACGACTACAAACGCTAACCACGGTAGTGTATAATAAGCACATATAATAACGAGTTTCAGAGGATATATTTTACATGGCTGATGTCAAAAAGCGCGCATTAATTACTGGTATTACGGGTCAAGATGGTGGCCATTTGGCTGAATTATTACACAGCAAGAACTATGAAATTTTTGGAATTATTCGTGGTCAACACAACCCACGAAGAGCAATTACTGAAAGTGAATTCCCCTACGTTACCCTGATTGAAGCTGATCTTACTGATCAATCATCATTGGTACGTGCCATGCAAGTTGCCAAACCAACCGAAGTCTATAACCTTGCTGCAATCAGCCATGTTGGGTATTCATTCAAAAACCCACAACTCACTGCCGATGTGACGGGCAAAGGCGTACTAAATATGCTCGAAGCTATTCGCCTGACCGGTGGCGAAAAGACGGTTAAGTTCTACCAAGCGTCAACTTCAGAAATGTACGGTGGCCTGGAATACAACCGACCAGACGCTGGCTACGACGAAAATTCACAGTTCCACCCACGCAGCCCATACGGCGTTGCCAAACTATATGGTCACTGGATCGCTCGTAATTACCGCGAAAGTTACGGTATGTTTATCAGCTGTGGAATCCTATTCAACCACGAAGGCGACCGCCGCGGTGTCGAATTTGTGACTCGCAAAATCACTAACGCTGTTGCGCGTATTCACCTAGGCAAACAAGATCACATCGAATTAGGTGACCTATGGCCAAAACGTGACTGGGGCTATGCTGGTGATTACGTCGAGGGTATGTGGCGCATGTTGCAGCAGGACAAACCTGATGATTACGTTCTGGCAACTGGCGAAACTCACTCAATCGAAGAATTCCTGACACTTGCATTCAAAGAAATTGGTATTGATGACTGGAAGCCATATGTCAAACAAAACCCAGCATTCATGCGTCCTGCCGAAGTCGATCTATTACTGGGTAATCCAGCAAAAGCAGAAAATGAATTGGGCTGGGAACGCAAAGTTGACTTCCCAGGCTTGGTCAAACTGATGGTTCAGCATGACCTCACGATCGAAGAAACCAAGATTTAGTTCATTCTTGTAGCTACTAAAATAGAGGCCGAAGTGCCTCTATTTTAAATTCATCATATTACTAGTTTGCTGATTCTACAAAATCTTTGATCGTTTGATTGATGGTAATTTCAGGTTTCCAGTCGAGTTCTTGCTGAAGTCGTGACGAGTCGCCAAAGATTTCTGGGATATCTGTTGGGCGAACAAGCGCTGGATTTATCTGGAATGTGACATCTGGTTTATCCATCGCGTTTTTTAGCTTGTCAAGGATTTCACTGCCGGACAGGCTCTGACCAGAACAGACATTATAGAGGTTATTTTGCAGACTTGGCGCCAGTGCAAGTTTGGCATAGGCGCGAACGATGTCGCGAACGTCAGTGTAATCGCGACGAGTATCGATATTACCGACCTCAATAGTTGTTTCGCCATCGGCAAGTTCGGATAGGCGTTTGTAAAAATCAGGCACGATAAAACCTAGTGCTTGGCCGGGACCAATATGGTTGAATGGTCGGGCGACGATGCAGTCAAGGCCACGGTTGTGATAGTACGCGCATTGGTTTTCGGTCAGGATCTTGCTGACCGCATAGGGTGAACTGAAACCAATTTTGCCTGATTCAGTGATTGGCATAGTCTGGTTGGAATCATAAATTGCACCGCTACTAACAACGATAACACGTGGTTTTTTGTCTTGTTTTTGGTAATATTCACACAAATTTGTCACCATGGCGCTATTGGCATTAATGTATTTCTGAGGGTCGTCAAATGATGGTCCAACCGCGGCCAGGCCAGCAAGGTGGATGACAGCGGTAACATCAGCGGTCTCGGGCCATGTTGTGATCAGGTCTGCCTGATGATACGCTTCGACAATATCCTTGATTTCGTCTGCAACAGTTGCGTCGTGACCGATACCAACTACAAGTACACCTGCGCCGTGTAACTCACGGGCAAGGTGATGTCCGACGAATCCATTAATTCCGGAGATGACTATTCGTGGTGTATTCATGATTCTAGTATAACAACAGTTGAGATTTCGAGCATTACTTTGTTGCCCAGGTGCTCACTGGTACGGTATAATATAGATTCAGATGAGAGAAAATTGGAATCGCCTTGCGGCAAAATACAAATATTCGGCTATATTACTGCGCCAGTTAGTTATTACGGACTTCAAGCTTCGTTACCAAGGCTCTGCACTTGGCTATGTCTGGTCGCTTTTACGACCACTTTTCCTATTTATCATCCTTTATCTCGTTTTTGACAAAATTTTTAATGCCGGAGCATCAATTCCACACTATCCTGTGTACCTGCTGCTTGGTATTATTCTGTGGAACTATTTTGGCGAAGTTACAAATGGTGGCGTGACCGCGATTGTTGCAAAGGGTGATTTGTTGCGAAAACTTAACTTTCCCAAATACGTTATCGTCCTGGCTGGATCTTTCTCAGCATTTATTAACTTGATGATTAACTTCATCGTGGTGGCGATATTTATGGTACTAAACGGTGTTACCTTGCACTGGAGCGCACTCCTGCTGCCACTTCCTTTGATCGAATTGTTTATATTCTCGATCGGTGTTGCATTCCTACTAAGCGCATTATTTGTAAAATTCCGAGACATCAATTACATCTGGGAAATTATTATGCAGGCCGCATTTTACGCGACGCCAATTCTGTATTCACTGAGTTTTGTGATTAACAAATCGCTATTTGCTGCGCAAATTTTAATGCTGAATCCCGTAGCGCAGATCATTCAGGATTCACGCTATGTGCTGATCACACCGAATACGATTACCTATGAGAGTTTGTATGGATCGGGTTGGTATAGGCTGATTCCTCTGACGTTTGTTATCCTGTTCACGCTGCTGGCTGCTTGGTATTTCAAGAGAAAATCACCACAATTCGCGGAGGATATATAGTATGATTCACAGCGATGAAATTGCCATAACAGTTCACAAAGTCTACAAGAACTTTAAATTGCCACACGAGAAAAGTAATTCACTTAAATCTTTGGTGACAGGATTCATGAAGCCAAGGGTGAAAACATTTGAGGTTCAGCACGCGTTGAAAGACATTTCGTTTGAGATCAAAAAGGGAGAGTTTTTCGGGATCGTTGGTCGTAACGGTAGCGGCAAGAGTACATTACTTAAAATCCTCGCGGGGATTTACCAGCCAACGAGTGGGGATGTTGCGACATCAGGCAAGATAGTGCCGTTTATTGAACTTGGCGTTGGGTTTAACCCAGAACTCACTGGTCGTGAAAACGTATTCCTGAACGGCGCGCTGCTTGGGTTTACCAAGAATGAAATCGCCGAAATGTACGACGGTATCGTCGAATTTGCTGAACTTGAGCGATTTATGGATCAGAAACTCAAGAACTATTCATCTGGTATGCAAGTGCGCTTGGCCTTTGCTGTTGCGACTCGGGCACATGCCGAGGTGTTGATTGTCGACGAAGTGTTAGCAGTGGGCGATAGCGACTTCCAGAAGAAATGTTTCATGTACTTCAAGAGCATCAAGCGCAGTGATACCACTGTCGTTTTTGTGACACACGACATGACCGCTGTGCGCGAATATTGTGATCGAGCAGTGCTGATCGAGAAAAACGAGATTCAACAAATTGGCGATCCAGAGGAGATATCGGTTGCCTATAGTAAACTTTTCTCTGACTCTAATACTAACAAGCAAGAAGAAGCTGGTAAGGACCGTTGGGGGAATGAATTCGCGAAGTTTACCAGCGTTGAAGTGATTAATCCTGTGGTACGGGCCGAGGATGCAGAGCTGATTATTAGGGCAAAAGCACATATCAATAAAGATCTATCAGGTGCAGTCATTGGCTACAGCATCAAGAACGAATCGGGCACGATATTAATGGGGAACAACTCAACGTTGCTGCGTCAAAAAGTTAGGAAGCTGACTGCTGGCCAAGATATTGAAGTCGAATGGACAGTTCCTAATATCCTGAACGTCGGTCGTTTCTTTGTTGATGTGGCATTCGTGCACGAAAATGGCGTCGATGTCTGTGATTGGTGGAAGGATGCTAATAACTTTGTGGTTGATAGAGAACCGGGTAACCCCTATAGTATCAATCCTGAAGTTAAAATGAAGTTCAAAAAGGTCAGCTAAGGCCCATGAAAAAGAAAGTCTTCTTTGACGCGTTGCCACTGGCAGCTGCTCGGCCAAGCGGCGTAGGTAAGGTCGCGGAAGAAACAGTCAGGGCACTCTGTCAGAAGCAAGATTTTTTGGACACACATGCACTGATTGGCTTTGTTCCACTGCGCAAAAAGAAATTACTGGCCGAAAAATTCAAGGGTCTGCCAATTAAAATTGTCACCATTCCTGCGCCTAATAAAATTCAGGAAGTTTTTTTGAGGACGGGTACGATGCCGCCACTTGATCTCCTGCTCGGAAAAGGCACGTATATATTCTTTAACTATCGTAATTTTCCACTAGCGAGATCTCGATCGATTACCTATGTGTATGATCTTGGATTTATTGATTTCCCAGAATTTGCACAGGAGAAAAATAGAAAGTATCTGACAAAATACATCAATAAATGGACGAGCCGCACCGATGTCGTTGCGACGATTTCAAACTATTCAAAAAGCCGAATTGAGGAATTGTTAGGAACCGCGGCTGCCAAGATCGAGATCATTTACTGTGGCGTCAAACCGACGCCTATGATAGAGAAAGAGGCGGCAAAAAAAGTACTCACTAAGTATAATCTGGCAAAGAACTATCTGTTATTTGTCGGTAATATTGAACCTCGCAAGAATCTAAAGGGTCTTATCGAAGGTTTCGATGCAACTCCACAGAAAATCAGAGATAATTATCAACTTGTCATTATCGGTGCCGACGGCTGGAGTAATGGGGAAATATACCAAGCCATTGATGCGGCGCGAAAAAACGGCTGTCAGATTGTCATACCTGAAAACTTTGTGAGCAATGATGAATTGACCGCTATACGATCGCAGGCCAAAGCAGTGATTAGCCCTTCATTCTATGAAGGCTTTAGTATTCCCCCGCTCGAAGCGCTGTCTCAGCATGTTCCCATTGCCCTGTCCGATATTGCTGTCCACAAAGAATTGTACGAAGGTAAAGCGGTCTTTTTTGACCCTAACGACACAGTTGATATCGCAAATGGAATCACGAGCGTACTCCAGCAGACAACTCGTCCATCCGAGGATGCATTTGTGAGTCGTTTTTCGTGGGAAGCATCGGCTAGCAAACTGCAAAGTGTCATAGAAAAGCTTGAGATATAACTTTTCTGTGAGGGTAAAAATTGATACTATATATACATGCCGTAAAGATTACGCGAGTAGTCGAGACTTCATATTTGACAATGTGGCATTAGGGAGCAGGAGAATATCATGAATAAGACCGTAAGCGGCGCACTAAAGAGGGAATGCCTCGTCATTGAACTAGGTGAACGATGAGCTCGTATACCACTTCGTATGCTCAAAACAGAGAAGATGTCATTATGGATGCTTTTTTTGATGGTAAAACTGAAGGTTTTTATGTTGATGTTGGTGCAAATCATCCGACGATAGATTCTGTCACCAAACTTTTTTATGAAAAGGGCTGGCGTGGTGTTGATATCGAACCGAACAAAGAACTAAGCAATTTACTCAAAGTCGACAGACCCGAAGACATCGTCGTTGTAAAAGGCGTCTCGAATAAAAAAGGAAAAGCGTTGCTAAGGCAATATAATAACGCGGATGGCTTATCTACATTCTCGGAAAAAATGAAATCCGACAAGGATGAATATTATGATCAATTCAAGCAGGATTATGTTGATATAGAAACTCCGGTTGAAACCCTTGAGACGATTCTGGCGGAAACGGCAAAGAATAAAAAGATCGATTTCCTCAAGATTGATGTAGAGGGATATGAATACGAAGTTATCGAAGGTAATGACTGGAAAAAATACCGCCCTGAACTTGTTTGTGTTGAAGCGGATCATATCGAAAAAGATTGGCGGCCTATTCTAGAAAAGAATCGATACAAACTTGTTTTTGATGACGGACTAAACAATTATTATGCAACCGAAGAGTCAAAACGTGCCAAGGAATTTTCGTTTCCAAAGCAAGTTCTGATGCATTATCCAAAAATTGTTCCGTTCATTTCAAATGCGGACAAAGTGAGTGTTAGCGAGGATTGTTTCAACGAAGTAGCAATCCCTGTGAAAACCGAAAAAACGAGCGCCAAACAAGCGATTAAATGGAGCTTGCTTGGTCTCGATGCTGCCATTCATGGTGGTCTGCAGCATGAACTCATTACCCTCAAGCGAGTGATTCTTCGTGCCAAGATTAAACAAAATATCAGTAGCGGTAATAATGGTCGTTTAGCAAAAAATGTCAGAATCATAAGTTCAAAAGTGCAGCTGATTCGATTCGTTTTAATCATCTATACTGTTTTTGCAAAAGTGGGCAATAAACTACTAGGAGCCATGAAATGAACGCGTCAAAACAAGCACAAAAAACCCTAATTATTGATGGACAATTACTTCAAACGAAGGCTTGGTCGCGAGGTATGGGGCGCTACATGTTATCGCTGCTATCTGGCGTCTACGCCAATGACAATCCTCCAAAAGTGATTATTTTGCTGAGCAATAATTTTGAGTTTGAAGAAGAGAAACAAGAAACCCTTGCAAAGGTCGCACCAGATGCCGAACTGCATTTTCTTGATTTCCCAAAGGGTCTTTCGGGTATCGTCGAGAAAAGAAATCAAGCGATCTTTGACCGATTTGTCCTCGATAATGGCCTAGAGGGATCAATCTTTTTAATGGCCTCTATCTTTAGCTTTGACTATCAGCCTGCCTATCCAACCACGACCGTCAACGTCTGTATTGCCTATGACCTGATCCCACTCAAAGCCTGGGAAGTGTTCCATAATTACTTCCCTGATCGAGAATATTTCTCGCGCTTTAAGTTTCTGTACGACGCAGACAAAATCTTGTCGATATCGGATGCGGTGAAGTCAGATCTTATCGAATATCTTGGTTTCGAGGACAGAGATATCGTTAATATTGATGGTGCCGAAATTCCTAATTTTTTGAGTGGCGGGCAACGCACGACACACAAAGAATCACCGAGGCCATACAAATATATTTTGTTACCTGGTGGTGATTCGCCACACAAAAACATGCTGCGTGCAATTCGTGGATTTGATCTGTTTAACGCAAAATTTGGTGATACCTACAAGCTTGTCATCACATCATTCTATTCACCAAATAACATCAAGCGGATGCAGGCACTTTCGCCTAATATCGAGTTGGCTGGCCAAGTAAGCGACGATGAACTTCATAATTTGTATGCCCATGCCGAATTAGTTGTATTTGCATCACTCGACGAAGGTCTAGGGCTACCTGTACTAGAGGCAGTTGGCTACGGCAAAAAAGTTGCCTGTTCATCAATTCCTGTTTTCAAAGAAATATCAAAAGACGCTTTCCACTTCTTTGATCCATTTGATGTTGATGCGATTGCGCGCGCAATTACAGATGCAGCAATGAGCCCAATCGATAGCAAAAAGAATGTATATAAAAAGATCAAAGATAAATTTACCTGGAAAAGAAGTGCGCGTGTGATGTTGGACACATTGCCAACAGTAGAGGCTACAAACAAAGAGAAATCTGGTAGCAGAACTATTATTGTTGAACAGACCGGTGATTTAGATACGCTCAAAACACTTTCACCACTCATCAAACGCTATTACAAACAGAGCCGCATCATGCTTTCGATTGATACGGGATTTGAAGATACAAGAAACGCCAATCAATTACCACTGATATTCAATTATTTCCTGCGTTTTAGCGACATTGTTGACGCACCAAAAAAGTCGAAACGATCCGACCGAACAGTCATTTATACCAAGCGATCTGGCTATAGCTACGCACTAGCATCACCTGGTGATGAGATACTATTTGCTAACACAACTCAGGCTGAAGTCGCTACACGTTTTACCGACGAGTTTGGCGAAGGAAACAAAGAGCTTAAAGCGAAAGTTATGGAGGAGCTAAAGAATGACTAAAAACATCCTCGTTCTCGGTACGTATCCGATTGCAAAGCCACAGCATGGTGGTCAGAAGCGAACCGCGGCGATCGTACAACAATATGGACATGGTGGTAATCATGTCGAGTATATTGCTGTCTATATGGATGATTTTTATAGTGATGCATCAAGTGATGATATTGCTGTTCGTTGGGCTGATTATCAGCACGCGCCTGATGCTGGTTATATTAGCGATATCATCTTGGGTAACGCGATCGGTGAATTACCCGCAATTAAAGATAGACTACGCGCCAAGATAGCGGATTTCAAACCGGATATTATTCACTTTGAACAGATGTTTATTTACCCATCAATTCGTCAGATTTTACATGATATGAATTGGACTGGAACCATAGTCTACGGATCGCAAAATATCGAATTCGAATTAAAACGAAGCATTCTAGAAAATTCCGAAAACCATCCACCAAAACAAAAAATCGATGAAATCGTCGCTAAAGTGAAAGCGATTGAAGAGAGTATTATCAAAGAAGCTGTCTGGAGTATCGCGTGTACTGAAGCGGATGCCGTTAAATTGAAAAAGATGGGTGCCAAAGACGTCATCATTGCCGCCAATGGGATTGATAAGACGACTGGCGCACAGGATGAAATGGACAAATGGAAGCGGCGTTTTGTTAAACAAGGTGTCAAAAAGCTTGTCCTATTTGTTGGTTCGGGACATCCGCCAAATTTGAGTGGTTACATGGAAATGATTGGTCAAAAGATTGGTTTTCTGGGTGCTGATACACGATTGCTTCTTGTTGGTGGCGTATCGGATATGATCATGAATGAGATGGCCAAAAAAGAGAACTATGTTCAAGTTTGTTTCGCGAAAAGGGTGATACCACTAGGTCGAGTGAGTGACCAGGCACTGTCTGCACTTCTGGTAATGTCAGATGTGATCATTCTTCCTATTACTGAAGGTGGCGGTTCGAATCTTAAAACCGCCGAAGCGATATTGGCTGATAAAAAAGTTGTTGCAACCAGAACGGCGTTTCGGGGTAATGAACTGTTCGAAAAGCTGCCAAATATTACTATTACAAATGACCCTATCGCTTTTCGAAAATCACTGGCAAAAAGCATTGCGGAGCCAAAGAAAGAACGAACAGATACAGAAAAAAAACTCGCTGAAAAAGTGCAATGGCACCATACGTTGGCGAGTATTAGCGACAAATTGGAGACAATATAATGACCAAGCAACGAATTATTATCGACCTCACAGAATTCAATAATTGGTCTGGTCATTTGACCGGAGTCCAGCGGGTTGTCCAAGGCTTGAGTGATGGTATTGCTGGTATTGATACAACTGATGTGACGTATGTTACCTTTAATTCACCAAAAGGTTATTTCTGCGAAACGACAGTTGATATGTATACACCGCCAGTTGTTCAGGAAGACGCGGATATGTCAGTTGAGACAACGCCGGGGAGTGGCTACAAAGATCGTGCCAAGCGAATATATCGACGACTTCCTTTGGCAATTCGTGACAGAATTACACCAACCCACAAGCAATTCATAAAACGCGTTGGCAAAAAAGTCTACCACACGATCAAACGACAAACTGTTGCTGCGCCTGCGATCAAACTCGATAGCAGTGAGCATGAATTTAAGAGTTTCAAGGCGACAGATATTCTGATAAGTGCCGGACGAGCATGGGACGACGATAAATACCTTGCTGCGCTCGCTGAATTAAAAAAAAATTACGGTCTCAAGCTCGCATTTGTCGTATATGATCTGATTCCTGTGTACCAACAACATACCTTTGGTCCTGGTCTGACAGATCGATTTTCGTTGTATCTTTTCGATATTCTAACGATCGCTGATTACTTGTTTCCTATCTCGAAATCGACCGAAAAAGATCTTCGCAACTATGCGGATGAGCTTGGATTTATCGACCTTGCAAAGATTACGACATTTCGCCTTGGCGATGATCTCCCACGTGCCGAGGCAACTCGACCATCAGTTGTCACGACCGATTCATTTGGCCTATGTGTGGGGACAATCGAGGCTCGCAAGAACCATCTAGATATCTACTTTGCGTACAAGCTTGCTGCACAAGAAGGCATCGATCTACCAACAATGTATATCATCGGCAAGCCAGGTTGGCTGACGAGTGATGCAATTTATTTTATCAATAATGACCTACAGGTAAAGGATAAAATAAAGATTCTTAGTAGCGTTGGTGATCGTGAATTAGCTTGGTTATACCAACACGCACTCTACACAGTCTATCCATCACAATACGAAGGTTGGGGGTTACCAATTGCTGAATCGCTTGCGTATGGTACACCCGTGATCGCGTCGAATACGTCATCTATGACGGAGATTGATGACAAATTGGTTGACTACGTTTCGCCATACGATACACGAGCTTTGATGGGAAAAATGCATGTCTACGCCAGCAAAAGTGCCAGTGAGAAACAACGTGCGACCATCACCAAACAATACAAGCCATATTCATGGGCTGACTCAACAAAAGCACTTATTAAACAGCTTTAATTAACTGTTACGTCTAGGAAAACAGTGCCGCCGATATCCCAGGGGTACGCCCCTTCGCGGACAGGCTGGAACCATTCGCGGTAGATACCAGGTGCGGTGCCTAGAGGCACATTTAGGACAAACTCGTAGGTAAATTCTTGGCCTGGCCAAGCAGTCATTTGGTCACCTGATTTGGTCGATCCGCTGTCGGTATAGACATTCGAGAATTTAGTATTTGGTCGACTTGCTGATGTCCAAGTTGAGTCAACGAACGCGCTTGCTCGATTGATTGGTGTTGTTGTGGCGAAACTAAGCGTTGTCGTGAGTGAGGTATGAACAGCTGGACTATTGGAATTGAATAGTACGTTGCCTGTGTTTTTATAACGGAAATAAACAGTCTTTTTCTGGCCTGCCGTTATGGTTGGATAGGGACTTTGGGACACAAAAGCTGCCTGAGGATTACTATTTACTGTAATGTCTAGGAACGCCGCACCTCCTTGCATATTCCAGCTTGGATCACCTTCGGCAACCAATTGGAACCATTCGCGGTAGGTGCCAGTCGCTATGTAAGAGGGGATATTTGCAGTGAATCCATAGCGCCCAATTTGACCAGGGAACACAGTGTGTTGATCGGTTGCAAGTGTCGTTCCGTCCGATTCGTAGACCGCGGCTAAAGTGCCCGTCGGTCGACTAGCTGATAGCCAGGTTGGATCCTGGAAGTAACTAAGCCGATTGACTGGTCCTGACGTTGCAAGTTTGATCGCGGGCGCGCCTGGGAACGAAGTTGTCTGGTCTTTCCAAAGCAGGGTGCCAGTGTTTTGAAATTCAAAGAATAGGTTCTTTTTGGTACCTGGGTTGGCAACAGGAAAAGCGCTTTCTTTGTGAAATGCGGCTGCTCTCATGGTGTTGTTAACATTCACATTCAAGAAGAACTTGCCACCACGAATGTCCCAACCTGGATCACCCTCGGCAACTAATTGATACCAATCGCTATAGACGGCCTGGGGCGTGTTATCGTACGAGTGTAGTGTAAAGACATATTTCCCTAATTGACCAGGGAACACAGTGTGCTGATCGCTCGCAAGTGTCGTGCCGTCCGATTCGTAGACCGCGGCAAGTGTCGCAGTCGGGCGGTTGTATGCCACCCAACTACCATCTTGGAAATAACTGCCACGGTTGATTGGAGCGGCCGTGGCTACTTTGATCGCGGGCGCGCCTGGGAACGAAGTTGTCTGGTCTTTCCAAAAGTTTGTCCCTACATTACGCATTTCAATAAAAACTTGCTTAGTATCGTTTTGCTTCATGTTTGGATAAGCACTCTGTTGAATATATTGAGCATCGAAAGGTCGGCCCGACGTGCTGCCGAACCAATCAATAAAGTAGAGATAGAAGTTCCTGTTTCCGTAGGCGCTACAGTTATCACCTGCGCCGTAGCCAGCGTTGAGCGCAGCTTGGTTGGGGCGATAGGGGGTGTAATTATAGAGTGCCTGAGTTGAGCGATTTTCGATGTTGACGGTACTCGATCCGCAGGCACCATCTGGACTCCACTGAATGGTGTTGTTGCCCAAGATATATGGCGTATACCACGTAGGGCTATTGTTCAGAATCGCCCGGAACATTTTGCCAGACCACTGTAGCTGATTGGTAAGCCCATAATATTGGCTATCACATGGGGCAGTATCTGGGCATCCATAGCCGGTCGCTGTGCGATACTGCGTGTCGAGTGGCCAGGTGTCGAGTACCAGCCCTTGCTCCTTTTGCAGCAGAACAATCAGGACTTGAGGGTTGATTTGGTATTGTTGAGCCGTCGCAAAGATAATCTGCGCAGCTGTTTGGCTGTTTTCGCTATAATCTTTTAGACAGACAAAAGGGGCGGGATGACCATGGGCTGCTCCCCATTGAGCTCGGGTGCCTCCACCAAATTCTGATGGCCGAGTCCCCTGGGTGTCACAGTTGGGGTTCTGAAAATTCAAAAAATCCTGAATCTGCTGTGCATTCATTGATGAGGTATTTGTAAACACGGTATCCTCGATGATTCTGCCTGCGTTAAACCCAGCGGCAGAAGTTGCCCCAACCCTTGGCGCGGCAATAGCGACAAAAACTGCCATCACAAAACACGCTACAAAAGCGCTCGTGAGAATGTGGTGGTTTTTGAGTCGGAGTAATGAGTTCATAGGGCTATTTTATCGTTATTGGTTGTGAAACGGTTCCTGTTAAAGTTGCATTTTCGAACGTAACGGTCAGTGTCCAGCTGCCAGCGAGTCCAGCGGTTGGGATGTCGAAGCCTTTACATGTTGATGTGCTAGGGAGCGCTTGGACGCCTTGAGTTTGAGTGTAGGTCGTTGCGCCTGTTCTGGTCAGAGTAAGGGTGCAAACACCACTGCTATCGATCGTCTGAATAAGAGTGCGAACCTGGAAAATGCTGCCGTTTTGGTTGGCTGCGGTGATTGCGACGCCGACAGTTGGCTTTGAGCCATTGGTGCCTGGTGTTGGTGCGGGTGATGGGTCACTGCCCGAAGCTTTGTCGCTAGCGGCGGCTTTTTTGGTATCGGCAGCTGCTTTTTGTTGATCCGTAGTTGTTTTTGAATCAGTCGAGGCGGCTGGGGTTGGCGAATGAGGAAATAGATATAAGAATAAAAAAACACCGACAACAATCAATAGGACAATGACTGCACCGATGATGAAATATTTCTTTTTGTTGGTTTGTTTTGAGTGTATATCCATTTTATCTCGCAACTTTATGTTTGTATCTATATATTACCATAAACAGCATGTTCAATCCAATTCCAAAACGGGCAAAGCTACTGTATAATCATGCGCAGACTTACGTGGAGGAGAAAAACATGATAACAGTTATTATTGCAGGTGGTTCAGGGACTCGATTGTGGCCGCTATCAACCCCAAAATTTCCAAAACACTTATTGAGCTTGACCGGCGATGAATCGATTCTACAGATGACGTACGAGCGTGCCAGACGACTTGGTGATTTGGTCTATGTTGTGACCGAGGCCAGCCACTCTGATCACCTGAAAGAACAGCTTCCTGATCTTCCCGAGGATGCATTTATCATCGAACCGGGTCGGCGTGGGACGGCACACTGTATTATTATGGCACTCGATTACATTGCGAGGCGTAATGAACATGGCGAGCCAATTGCCTTTATTTCGGCCGACCATAGTATTCGTGACACCGCTGGATTCGTTCGTTCGTTCAATCTAGCAGCCAAAATTTCAACTGAGAAAAATGAAATTGCTTTGATTGGCATCGAACCAACCTTCCCAGCGACTGGATTTGGCTATATCGAACGAGATGGCACGATCGACGCCGATTCTGGTGTGTACAATGTTGAATCGTTCAAGGAAAAACCTGACTTTACGACAGCTAAACAGTATGTTGCATCAGGAAACTACCTCTGGAATTGTGGGTATTTCGTTGGATCCATCGATACATTTTTGAATGAAATGGGTCGTAGCGCACCCGATCTAAAGAAAACCTATGAGACTCTCGCTACTATCACTGATCCGAACTCAAAAGAGTACAACGACACCTACCTGGCACTCGACAATCAGGTAATTGATATCGCGCTCATCGAAAAAGCAAAAAGTTTGGCCGTAGTATCGGCAAGCTTTGACTGGATGGATGTCGGGAATTTCAAAGATTTGCATGAGGCAAATCAGTCTGACGAATTAAACAACTATTTCAAGGGCGATAATATCCACGAAATCGAAGTCCAGAACGCATTTATACGCAACGAGGAACCTGGTAAGCATATCGCCGTAATTGGTCTGGATAATATCGTGATTGTAAACACCAAAGACGGTCTGTTGGTTGCGCGAAGAGATTTGAGCCCACGTGTTGGCGAGATTGCCAAAAAGATTCAGTCCTAGCACGCACGCACCTCTCTATCGTGGTACAATACAGAGGATAGATTAGGGGAATTTAGGGTTGAGTACAAACGACAAAACAAATCGTTTTATGGAGCTAGAAGGCCTACGTGTCGTCGCGGCTGTTGTTGTTGTGTTGTTCCATGCGGCCTTGCTATTTTACCCTAGTTTTTACTACGGCCTTGGATCGGGTTTTGCGCCGGTTCAGAATATGCGTTTTGAAGATAATATATACCAGAATCCACTGGCTGGTCTATTATCGGGTACATTTGCCGTTGGTATATTCTTTGTGCTGAGCGGTTTTGTGCTAAGTGTTGGTTTTTTTCAGTCAAAAGACCCCCAGATTGTTAAGAAGCTTGCAGCTAAACGCTATCTTCGACTCATGTTGCCTGCTCTGGCCTCGATATTGATCGTATGGTTGGTTATGTCACTTGGCCTGACCAAGTCTATGGCGACCGTAACCTCGATCACACATTCCAATTGGCTGGGGACACTATGGACGTTTCCACCCGATTTGTTCAAAGCACTGATACAAGGCTCGGTTTCGGCATTCACGATCGGTGATGTTACCTATAATCCTGTTCTATGGACGATACGCTATGAAATGATCGGATCATTTATTGTTTTTGCGGCGATACTGATTGCCGGTTCTTCGAAATATCGTTGGGTACCATATGCTGTTTTGGTGGCCATTTTTTCCAGCTCGTGGCTGCTTGGATTTATCATTGGAATGATTTTCGCAGATCTTTATGTGAACAAGGTTGCAATCATGGAAAAGCTCAACAACAAGTTCATGTATATCCTGCTGGCACTCGGCATATTCTTTGGTGGGTATCCAGCGGGCGCGGTGACAAGTCCTTTGTATAAAGCACTTCATGTGATGTGGTTTGATGACATAAATTATCAGCCATTTTTTATTACCGTTGGTGCCAGTTTTGTAGTACTTGCAATTCTTGCGCTACCGAGGTTGAGTCGATTTTTTGCTACACCTCGTATTAGTTCGTTAGGGAAGTACACCTACTCGATTTATCTCTTGCACATGTCAGTTTTGTTTACTGCTTGTACGGGGATTTTTGTTCTGCTAGTCGCACATATGGGGCTGAACAAAGCTGCGCTTTTATCGGTCTTGTTGACGGTTCCTGTCATGATGATCGCAACATTTGTCTTTCATAGATATATTGAAGTACCGGCGATGGATACTGCATCCTATTTCGAAAAGATCTATTCTGGCAAGCGTAGCCTGTCTGACGATCTGCAATCGCTCAGAGCGAGACTATCAATTGGCGAAAGATTCGCATCATTTCGTAATCGTTCCACCACTGAAACTGATCTGGAAGTTGAGTAATCGACGATGCCACGTCGAAAATTATCTGAATACCGATCAAAAATAATTCTGAGTAATGCATTAGGTTTGCCCTATGTTGGGTGGGAAAATGATATAAAATCAGCCCAAGGCTATAGCAAGTATGTCGTCAAGGTTGATCAGGCAGTCAAAGGACGATTCAAAAAAGGGCTGGTGATGCTCGATGTGGCGCAATCTGGACTTTCGGCGGCGATGAAAAAGCTGCAGGTAAACGGTTACCAGTCATTTATTATCGAGCCATATGTCAAGCATGATGGCAAAGACGAGCGGTATTTGTGCATGACACGTGACGGTCAAGGTTTGCATTTACGTATTTCCAACCAAGGCGGTGTTGATATTGAGAGTCAGACAGATTCGATCGAATCATTTATTATTGATAGCAAGACAAATTGGTCATCGATTGCCAAAAAATCTGGCTTCACCCAGGATCAATTGCAAACATTAGTACAGGTTTTTCAGGAAAATTATTTTACACTTTTAGAAATTAATCCCTATGTTGCTGGGAGTAGTCTAACGCTACTCGATGCGGCAATCGAGGTTGATGATGCAGCGACACTCTTGGTCCAGGACTGGTCTACAGACGATCTCCGGACACCACCACGCCACCTTAGCGAAGAAGAGCAAACGGTGACGCATTTGAACGAAACGTCACCAGCATCATTCATGCTGCAGGTGATTAATCCTGACGGTGCGGCATTTTTGCTACTATCAGGTGGCGGTGCCAGTGTTGTTGTGGCTGACGAAATATATAGTGCTGGCCATGGTCATGTCTTGGCGAATTATGGTGAATATAGCGGCAACCCAACACTCGAAGAAACCTATGTCTACGCATCGGCAGTTTTTCGATTGCTTCTGGCATCCAAAGCTCCGTCTAAAATTGTTTTTATTGGTGGCGCGGTGGCTAATTTTACCAACATCGAAAAAACATTTGGCGGGATCATTCGGGCGATCGATGAATATGCTGGTGATCTGAAAAAACAGGGCGTAAAAATATTTGTGAGGCGTGGTGGACCACACCAGGAAGCAGGCCTAAGGAACATGCGCGAGACACTGCAAAAGTACGATTTGTTGGGTGCCGTTAACGATCAGCGGACACCAATTGGTGAAGCAGTGAAACAAGCGCTAAAGGGAGTAAAAGTATGATCAAACTAGCCGACTTACGACGATCTGACATGAACGTGATCACGCTCGGATCACATCCAGGGATTATTCAATCAATTCTTGACTATGATTTTATGATTGGCAAAACCAAACCAAGCGTCACAGCGATTATTACCCATGGACGCAAATTGGAACGATACTTTTGGGGCGAAGACGAGGTCATTATTCCAGTTACCGGCAGTCTCAATGATCTCACGCAAAAAGATCTATTAGCCTGCAGTGTCATCGTCAATGTCCAATCTGCCCGGCGTGTTTTGGCGTCGACAAAGGAAGCGCTTGAATTACTTCCACATCTAAAAGTTGCCGTGATTTTTGCAGAGGGGACACCTGAAGTCCACTCGCTTGAACTTAGAACACTTGCTACAGAAAAAGACATTCTCGTTGTTGGTCCATCGTCGGTTGGATTGTTACTGCCCGGCTTTGCAAAAATTGGTGCCATCGGCGGAACGCAGTATGAACAGCTAGTCCAGGCAAAGATTTCGGCTGCAGGTGATACGGCGGTTATTTCTTCGTCGGGTGGCATGGTGAACGAATTAATTCATACGGTAACTGGCACTGGTTTGGGTGTGTCATTTGCGATTGCCCTAGGTGGTGATCGGTTCCCAATTACTGATCCGGTAGAGGCAATGTTGGTAGCCGAACAAGACAAAGACACGAAACAGATTGTTTATTTTGGTGAACTCGGTGGTACGGATGAATATGAAATTGCAAAACTTATCGATCAAAAAAAGCTGACCAAAAAAATCGTCGTTTATATTGCTGGTGTTGTTGCTGAACTATTTGAAACGCCGCCACAATTCGGTCACGCTGGTGCGATGGCGCAGACTCATGATGAATCCGCGGTTGCCAAAAAGCAGCGACTGAAAAAAAGTGGGGCAATTGTCTGTGACAATATCGCTGATATTGCAGGTGTGACTACAAAAGATCACAAGTCTACCAAAATAAGTGAGACTTCGAAAGCTCCAGTAATTGGACCACGCCACAAACGGGCGATCATCAGTCATATCTCTGGTGACAAAAATAATGAAATGCAACTGCTCGGTAACGACCTGCTACATACGATCGAAAACAATAGTTTGTCATCATTGATCCTATCGATGCTGCTAGGTAAACAGGTAACATCAAAAAAAGCTATCGAATTTACTGACTACGTCATGCGACTATTGGTTGACCACGGACCATATGTTTCTGGTGCAATGAATACGATTATCACAGCACGGTCTGGGCGTGATTTGGTATCTGGTCTGACGGCTGGACTGCTAACGATTGGGCCGCGATTTGGTGGGGCAATCAATGCGGCAAGTGGGGGTTGGTTACGGGGTGTTTCGCAGCAGCTAGAGCCAAAACAATTTGTTGATACATTCACGGCAAACGGTGGCATTATCCCTGGTATTGGTCACAAGAAATATCGATTAGATATGCCGGATCCACGCGTGAAAGCGTTGATGCAGTTTGCAGGTAATGCAAACGGCGATCGCTATCTCAATTTTGCATTAGGTGTTGAGAAAATTACCACAACAAAAAAAGGTAACTTGATACTAAATATTGATGGGGCGATTGGTGTACTGATGTTGGATATTTTAGAATCTGAACTAGACTATACAATTGCTGAATTGGAAGATTTGGTTGATATCGAATTCTTTAATGCATTATTTGTACTTAGTCGTTCGATAGGTTTCACGGGTCACTATTTGGATCAGCGTCGTCATGACGAAGGTCTGTTCCGGGTTGATACTAATGAAGTAAGGTATTTGGGGTAATATATGTGTGGAATTGTTGGATACGTCGGTAAAAAGCAAGCTCAGAATGTACTACTAGGAGGCCTGCGCCGATTGGAATATCGCGGCTACGATTCAGCTGGAGTCGTGACATTGGATGGTACTACAGCGACGTTGTTACGTGCAAAAGGCAAAGTTGAAATGCTGTCCGAACTTGTCGGCGAACATAAAAATAATGACACAATTGGCATTGGCCATACACGCTGGGCAACGCACGGTGAACCATCAGAAACCAACGCACATCCGCATCAAGCTGGCGATATTTATTTGGTGCATAATGGCATTATCGAAAACTACAAGGAATTGAAGGCAGAGCTAAAAGGCTATGTATTTGATAGTGAAACTGATAGTGAAGTCCTGGCCGCGCTGATTGATTCGTTTTACGATGCTAATACTTCATTAGAAGCTGCGGTGACACAAGCGCTGCAACTCGTCCGTGGAACCTATGGTATTGCTGTCGTATCGGTCCGTGAAAACGACGAAATTGTAGTGGCGCGCAAGGGCAGTCCATTGATTATCGGTGTTGGCGAAGGCGAAACAATCATTGCCAGCGACGCATCGGCACTGATTGGCTACACCACAAACGCTATTTATTTGAACGATGGTGAACTAGCTGTTTGCAAGCGAAATAATGTCGAATTGAAGGATCTTAATGCCCAGCCACTAACAGCAAAGGTTGAACAAATCGAGGCCGACATGTCGGCGATTCAAAAACAAGGCTACGATCATTTCTTGCTAAAAGAAATTATGGAGCAGCCAACGACGTTGCGTTCAACGCTGAACGGTCGCGTCATTCCACGGCAAAATCGCGCGCTTTTGGGCGGGCTGAATATGACCGACGACCAACTGCGCAAAATTGAACACGTTATTATCATTGCTTGTGGTACAGCGCGCAACGCAGGGCAGCTGGCATCTTATTATCTCGAAAATCTGGTTGATGGACTGACTGTCGATGTTGAAATCGCGTCAGAACTTCGCTATCGGTCGTTCCATTTGCCCAAAAATAGTGTGGCACTGATCGTCAGCCAATCAGGTGAAACAGCTGATACATTGGCCTGCCTGCGCGAGATAAAACGTCGCGGCATACCAACACTTGGTGTGATCAACGCGGTTGGTTCGACCATTGCACGCGAAGTAGGTGGAGGTGTCTATGTTCATGCAGGACCAGAAATCTCTGTGGCGAGTACCAAAGGCTTTACATCGCAAGTAACGGCTATGGTCATCTTTGCCGTGCAACTCGCCCAGGCAAAAGGCGCAGGTATTCAAGAACTCAGTAACTATATTAATGAACTCGCAGCGTTGCCCGATGAAATTGAACGATTACTATCTACAAAACGTGATGAAATCAAAGCGATTGCTGAGAAGTATGCGCACTACGAGCATGCACTTTTCTTTGGTCGCGATACGATGTTTCCGACCGCGCTCGAAGGCGCGATTAAACTAAAGGAAATTAGTTACATTCAGGCCGAAGGCTATGCCGGTGGCGAACTAAAACACGGTCCAATTGCACTGGTTGATGATCGGTTTTTCGAGGTAATGTTAGTGCAAGATGGCTGGTTGTTCGAAAAGAGTATGAGTAATCTTTCGGAGGTAAATGCCCGTGGTGGTCATGTGTTTGTGATTACAAATAGTGATAAACAAATTGATGCCGAAACGGTTCTGAAGTTTGATACGAAGTTAGAAATTCTGACACCGCTGGTACTAAATGTCGTACAACAATTATTTGCGTATTATGTTGCTGTTACGCGCGGGAACGATGTTGATCAGCCGCGAAATCTAGCTAAAAGTGTTACTGTCGAATAGAATCGGCGACAATTTTGTGCATTTTTGTAATGAATAGGCTTTTGTTAAATCGTTTGGCTTTGCGCTGTAGTGTCGCAGGCAAGAATCTAATGGATTGTGAGTACTGAATAGCATTGGCGAGTGCATCGATGGTTTGATCGGCAAATAGTACGCCACTGATGCCGTCTTCGACAATGTCGGCAGTTCCACCGTGTTCGTAGCCGATGACTGGTGCACCAGCTGCGAGGGCTTCGACTTGAACGATACCAAAATCTTCGTCTGCAGGGAAGATATAGCCGCGGGCGTGATTGAGTGCCTGGGTCACGGCTACGTCTGACGCATCACCAAAACGATCGGTGAAAAATTCGACGGTTGGACCCGCCATTGCAACTAATTTTTTGTGTTCGCTACCACTCCCGAACACCTTTAGTTTGATGTCCAGTCGTGTGGCTGCAGCGACCGCAAGATCAATTCGTTTGTAGGGTACTTGGCGACCAAGCGCGACGTAATAATTATCACGGACACGGGCTGGCGTGAATCGAATAACGTCGACGGGTGGATAAATGATTGTTGATGGTTTGTTGTAGTATTGCTTGATTCGTTTTTGAACTTCGGTGCTATTGGCGATGAAAACATCAACTTTTTGAGCAGCTGCATAGTCAGCTTTTTTGAGTGGTGGGACGAAAAATGGCATGGTTAATCGAACGAGCCAGTTTAATTTGCCAAAGCCAGGATCGGCTTTGTATTCATCGTAATGTGACCAATAATAACGAATTGGGGTGTGACAATAACAGATGTGAATTTGGTCCGGGCGAGTTTTTCTGACTTGCTTGGCTTCGGCGCTACTGCTGCTAATAATGATGTCAAACTCGGACAAATCTAGTTCGCGAAATGCGCGAACGCGAAACATTGGGAAGAATTTGTGTAGTTTGCGAAATAGCTTCGGAAGGTTTTGCAGATTTGTCGTGCGAATATCAGCGCCCGCGAATTTCGGCATTGTTTCGGGTGTGTAAACCGATGTGTAAATTGGTGCATCCGGAAACGCTTCGTGAAGAGCCAGGACGACGTTTTCGGCACCACCCATGTTGGTCAGCCAGTCGGCGACAATCGCCACGTGTGGCGATTGTTTAGCTATTGGAATTTGGCTATTGGAATTTGGCGTGCTCATCTCGAAATTCCTGACTTAAATGCGTTAATTAGTTTTTGGCAACTAATGCTATGTTGAATTAGTATATCAAGCTCACTAGTTTTTAGATATCCAAGTTTTTCGGCCAAATACAGAAAGTTTTTTGTTTCTAGTAGTGAGCCGTAGGCAATTGTATAAAAGTGAAGTTTATCTTTAGGGGATGTTCGTCCAAAACCTTCTGCTATGTTTGCAGAAATTGAGCTTACTGCGCGTCTGACTTGGCTGGTGATGCCAAATAGTTCTTCTTTAGGAAAAGATCTGGTTACAGTATAAACACGAACCGCAAAAGCTTGACTTTCTTGCCATACGGTTAAGTCTTCGAATGATGTTATGTGATTTGCCATATTCTAATAGCCAAATTCCAATAGCTATTTAGCCCCTCGTTTGCGTAGCACGACACCAACTGTTTTGAACAAGATTTTGATGTCTAGCCAGAATGACCAGTTTTGGGCATAGAAAAGTTCTAGTTCGATACGTTCATCGAATGACAAATTACTGCGGCCTGATACTTGCCATAGCCCAGTGACACCTGATTTGACGCTATGCAGGAGTGCTGTGCGATCTTTCGAGAACTTTGCTTCTTGTGGCAAGATTGGGCGCGGCCCAACCAGGCTGAGGTCACCACGCAGGACATTTACAAACTGTGGCAGTTCATCGAGTGATGTGCTGCGCAAAAACTTACCGAACTTGGTGATGCGCGGATCGTTGGTAACTTTATGGTTTGCTTCGTATTCCTTGGCCAAATCTTCGCGGCCCATTGCACGGAACTCAACAGCTGCATCACTTTTGCCATATTTTGCGCCCATGCTTCGGAATTTGATCAGGTCAACTGGTTTGCTAAATTGACTGAGACGCTTGCCAATGTAGAAGACGGGACCGGGATTAAGGATTTTTTGTAAAATAATGAATACTAAAAATACCGGTGATAAAACAATTAGTAGCAGGATCGACACAACAAAATCAAAGACTGATTTGGCGATCGCTCCCCATCCGATCAGTGGCGTTTGGCTGACCGAAATCATTGGGTAGCCCAGGAACACATCGACGGTATTTTTGCCTGCGTAAAATTCTGGTTCGCCAGGAATGAAACTGTAACTAATATGGTGCGTTTGGGCAGCACCTAGGATTTGACGGTTACGTTCGGCTGAATCATATAGGTCAGTCTGGATAATTGTCGTGATACCAAGTTCGTGAATTTGTTTCAGGGCTGATTCGACTGACGTAAAATGCATCACATCCAGGCCAGGTGGCAGGACTTTGCGTGGGCCAGCGATAGCAACGATTTGATAGCCACTTTTGTGTGTGTATGACAAATTGTCGGCAATATCACGGGTTGCAGCGCTGTCACCAATGATAAGTACGCGGCTGACGCCATGACCAAACTGGAATAATAGACTGCGTGTTACGCGCAAGATTTCGCGTTCGAATGCGATCAAGATAAACGACCCGCCGAGTGCATATACAGCTACCAAACGGGCTGGGAAAATGTGCTTGTCGCTGATATATTCCCAGCCGATTACCAGCAAGATACCGATGAACGCGCCAATAGCGATTTTGCTCCATTCGACCAGTCGGCGATTATAGGTGCTGGGTTTGTACAAGCCAAGCGTGCTAAAGATCAGTATCCAAAATGGGACAATCGCCAAGAAAGTAAACAGGTAGTTACCTGCATAAACAGTGCTGACGAGCGGACGCGGATCAAAGTAAACACGCAGTACATAGGCGAGTGAAAAAGCGATAAGCAATACGAATGTATCAACGATAATCAGGATAAGACTGTAAAACTTGGTGTTCTTGGTCGGCATAGGTGTTATTATAGCATTTTTTCGGCCATTGATATCGAGTATACTTGAAACAGATGCACAAACGCCTGGAAAAATTCTATGCCTACGCACTACTGGTGATATTTGCCGGAATTGTCGTGCATGCACCGCTATCGGTCTGGTTGGGGACGGTATTTCCCAATGACGCACTGCTGATCAAATCGTGGAAAGAGATTATTATGTTGTTGCTGGTGCCAGTGGCGATTTGGCTGGTGAGCCAGCACAAATTGTGGCGCGAATTTGGCCGGGATATTATTTTTCGATTACTTATCATCTACGCCGCACTACATCTGTTAATTTTAGCGATTTGGTGGCCCGGTGCAGCCCAAGCATCGGCGGGATTAGCGATTGATCTGCGCTATGTGTTGTTTTTCGGATTGGTCTATACATTGATTCGGATTGCGCCAGGCTATAAAAAGACAGTGGTAAAAGTTGGAATAGCAGGTGCTGCCCTGGTGCTTGGATTTGCATTCCTACAACTGTTTCTGCCTGCTGATGTTTTGAGCCATATTGGATACAACGAACACACGATTCAGCCGTATCTGACCGTCGACAAAAACCCAGATTTCATCCGGGTGAATAGCACACTGCGTGGGCCAAATCCGCTGGGTGCGTACGCAGCATCGGTCTTGATTATTGCGGCAGCATTCGTGTTACGCCAAAAGAAATCATTGGATGATCGCAAAACGTTGTGGCTGGTATGTGGCCTGGTATTTACCGCCGCCGCAGCACTCTGGGTCAGCTATTCACGCAGCGCACAATTGGCTGTGATCGTCGGGATCATCGCAGTTGTTGTTGGCGCGCAGATCAAGAAAATCTCACGAAATGTTTGGATAGTTGGTGGTACGGTCGTGTTCTTGCTACTTGCTGGGTTGGTAATAGGGCGCAATAGCACATTCATATCAAACGTGATTTTGCACGAAAACCCAAATGGTGGCAGTAGTATTAGTTCTAACGACGGTCACGCATCGTCACTCGCAAACGGATTACACAACATGATTCACCAGCCATTTGGCGCAGGCATTGGCAGCACCGGATCTGCGTCACTACTAGGCAATAACGGCGTTGTGATAGAGGATCAATATCTGTTCATTGCGCACGAAGCTGGCTGGCTGGGACTAGCACTATATATATGTATATTTGGATTCATCATGTGGCGACTATGGAGTCGACGCAGCGATTATTTGGCACTGGGATTATTTGGTGCGGGTGTTTGTTTGGCGGTCATCGGTCTGCTATTACCCGTGTGGGTAGATGATACCGTATCAATCGTATGGTGGGGACTCGCGGCAGTTGCCATCGCCGGAAAGGAACAGCGTGGTAGATAATCGGCCAAGTAAAAAACAGCGCGAGCTGCTGCAATTCATCGATGGATTTATCAAAGGCTATGGCTATGGCCCTAGCTACCGCGAAATCATGCGTGCGCTGGGCTACAAATCCGTATCCACCGTCGCCGTCCATGTTGATGGTCTGATCGCGCGCGGCTACCTGCAAAAAACAGACAATTCTGCCCGCTCAATCGAAATCGTTAGTCATCCAACTGTGCCTGCAATAGATATCGATCACAAAAAATGGCTCAAAGCCAAAATAGAAACCCGTCTCGAAACTGCAACCGACGAAGAGCGCGAAGCGCTTGAACGGGCTTCTGTACTTTTGGATATTGAGTTAAGTGGTAAATAGAGAGCCACGGATGACAAAAGCATAAGCAACGTGTACTATATTAAGTAGTCGTATGCAACCAAATAGTAATGATCAACCACCGGTGCCGCCGCAGCAACCACCTGTTCCAGGACCTGTGCCGCAGCCGTATCAACAGCCCGTGCAACCTCAGCAGCCATGGGGGCAATCGGGTGGGTTTTATGGTGCACAGTCGCCACCACCAGCGGCAGCTTTCGATTCGCCTCAATTACCGACAATGCCTGCACCCGTGATGCAACATCAGCAACTGCAAGGCCCAGTATCGCTGACACTGCCAATCTGGATGCGCGAACATTGGAAAACAATTACACTCAGTGTTATTGGTGCCATTATTTTGCTGACGATTGCTGGCCAGTTTATCTACCCTAGTGATCGGCTACTACCAGGTGTCAAAGTCGATGGACTAAGTGTCGGTGGTATGCGCAAAGCCGAAGCCGCCAAGGCAATCGACAGTGCGTATGGCAATTTGCACTTGTCAATCTACTTTGGCCAGAACCAAGCAGCCTTCCAATCACCACAGTTCAAAGACGTGGGGATTTCGACCGATAGTAGTACCAGGTTAGACGCGCTGCAATATCCATGGTATTTACGGATTATTCCTAGCTCTGTTTTTTGGGCAGGTGGTATGAACAAGGCAGGCTCACCTGATTACAGTTATGACCGCAACAAGATTGATAGTTACACGCAAAGCAAAGTGGGTGATGGCTGTACGATTCCTGCCAATGACGCTAGCCTGAAATTGGTTGGTGACCAATTGCAATTGGTGCCATCAGTACCTGGCGGTATCTGTGATATCACTAAATTCCAGCAAGTTTTGGCCACAACGATACCAAAACCAGGGACGGATAACAAAGTTCGGATTGATATTCAGGAAACGCCTGCAATGGTGAACGACGACAAGGCGAATGCACTAGCCGACGCGTTGAATAATCGCACGACCAACCCAATGCCAATTACCGCTGGCGGCACTAATCTGACCATCGCAGGCGCATCGGTTTTGAGCTGGCTTGATTTCAAAAGCTTCATCCCCGTACTGCCAGCTGGCCAGAATGACCCCGACCGTGTTCGTGATGGTTCCAAACTTACCTTTACCGTCAACAGAGACCGAATGGCCACATATATGAAGGGCCCTGTCACCCCAAAGATAACCATTGTGGCCGGTGTAACCAAGATTTCGACGTCTGATTTCACCGAAACATCACATGTAAATGGCCAAACAGGCCAGGGGTTGGATGCTAATAAAACCGCTGTTGATGTAGAAAACTATTTGAACAGAAAGGTGAATAACGCCGTTGCCGAAACTCAGCCGGTTGCGCCAAAAATTGTCTATACTCGTACCTACAGCCCAACCAGCAATGGTTTTGCGGCACTACTAGCGCAATATCCGCAGGAACACCCCGGCACATACGCTATGTCATTCCAGGAAGTAACAGGGCTGCAGCCATATCGTAGCGCCAACTATCGTGGTGATCAAGCGATGATAACGGCCGGGACCGAAAACGGCTATGTTGGCTACGCAGTGCTGATGGGTCTGAGTAATAATACAATTCTGCATAATGACAAAATCGTTGGTAGCCGTCAGACCGACCAATGTTTCACAGATATGATAGAAAAAACTGACATGGATTGTAGCGGAGCATTCATGAATATGATTGGTCACGAAACAATGGTTGCACGCGGCAACGAACTGGGTCTGCTGGGTACATCATTTGCTGCCAAACAGACCAAAACGACCACCAATGATCTGGCACATTTCCTGGTGAATCTGTTCAATAGCAAGGTCGCCCCAACCGCCAACGGTCCACGAATTCTGAGTACGATGCAGACCACTCGTTTGCGTGATGGTATTCCAGCCGGGTTGACCAAGGGTTCAATTGCCAATCTAGCGGGCGAAGCAGGTACTGTCCATAATGATGCGGCGGTTGTCTACAGTCCAAAAGGAATCTATATCTTGGCGATCGAATCCGACGGCGCTACTCGTGCTAATTTGGCCGAAATTGCCACCAAGATTGAAGCCCTGCACGCTATTGCGCCACCCAAGGTAAAACGGTAGCAACCAACCACTTGACCAGATAGGGGTCGGCTAGGTATAATGACCCTTGTACTCCGGCATAGCTCAGTGGTAGAGCGGATCGCTGTTAACGATTAGGTCGCTGGTTCGGTGCAGTGCCGTGAAATTCTGGAAAAGTTCACTTTTACCAGCATGAGCAAGCGGAAGAGGCAAAGCCTATGCCCAGCTGCCGCACCCGAGCTAGATAATTGACTACTAACTATATTTAGTATATAATAATCTTATGACAGAATTCTCAGAACATTCTGATAATGAACGCGAACGGCATGAAAATGAAGACATCCAGGCCGCACTGCTTCGGATAGATCCGAATGGATGGATTATTGATAGAATCAATAGCCATAATGCAAATACACAGCTAGTAGAATTTGGTGTTACAACAGATTATAATCCACTTTCATACGAGAACGATAGTGTATACAAGGATTCTGAAATGGCCGAACGTGTTCGCGATCTAGCGGAGCGTTATGATGCGGCAGTTATTGCGGTAGCAGCACTTTACGGGGCGGACAGAAGTGTTAAGGAAAGATTTGAGGAGTTACATAGTGCCGACCTTCGGGCTCAACATGTCGCTCGTAAACTTCTTGATTTGGAAGATGTGACTGTCCAAGATATATTGTCATCACAAGACAAACCAGACTCAGCTGCCTCTAGCTAAGTGACAAAATCAACTCCAATGCCATGCTCCTCCATGGCACCAATTTCCCCAGCAATCCTCATGTGGTCCGGATGGTTGCGATATGCATCAATTGCCATTTGAGATTCTGCACGGACTAAAATAACATGTGTATAACCCTCGCTATATTCGGACGTGTTTTTGGCGCAACTAATTTCTACGATACCAGGAATTTTGCTCTCAAGAGACGCTATTGCCTCTAAAGTTTCCTGAATTTTAGTTGGCTGCACAAACGGTTTCCATCTATATAGGGCGATATGAACATTCATGCATCTATCTTAGCATTCCATAAATAAACAGCGAACCAAAGGGCCATAGCCAGTAATTGATAAAATACCAATTTTATGGTATTTTATCCCTATGAATAAAACTATCAGTGAGCCGGAGATCATTGTCTCTCGCGTCACAGAATATACTGACGATATTGCCGCAAATATTGGCGCATTATTGCCCCAGGTTTGGGATAGTTACGATGGCAAACCAATGGCAAGAAAAGCCCTGGAGTATATAATCAGTTCTTCTGATCGCGATCAAATGATTGCTACTCGACGTGGTCGAGTTGTCGGTATTGCAACCGTGACGCTCCATGTTACACCTAGTGGCTCAGAAGGATGGCTGAACGATTTTATTACAAGTCCAGATCCTTCGGTTCGTGGTCACGGCGTTGGTCGCATGCTGTTCGATGAAGCTATGCGCTGGTGTAGTGAGCGTGAGGTTGGCCTTAGCTTTACCTCGATGGATCCTGCGATGCATCCAATTTATGAAGCATTGGGCGCAGCCCCTGATTATGTTACGACACGATTTAGCGCTTCATCGTCTAAATAAATTAAATGGCACTGTTCGTTGCATGGGGTCGCGAAGCACGTCCACTAGTTGAATGCCAATATTACTAAGTTCTGACTGCGCGAGGCTGCGACACAGTTTTACGAGATGAAGAATAGACTTGCGTCGATTGTTTACTTTTGTATATCTTTAATGACCGTTGAATATCGCGCACTCGTTTGTTGTATCTTTTAATAGAAGTTTGAGTTAGTTCCGGTAAAGTACAGTACTGATCTCCAAGAGATATAACGAGTTCTTGTAAGACCTTAAGAAGTTCGTACGAATCTACAAAGAGGCCCGCATGTCTTGTCCCTGAGAGTGACGCAGAGCGACTTATAGAAGAACTTTCAGCGTGAATGATGTCGGACCCTCTTTCGTATAGATGCTCGTATAGAAAATAGTTATTGCCAGGTATTCCAGCATCTAACATTAAGGCTATCTCTCGGTGTGATGGGGATTGTTGGAGATTGGCGTATCGGCGGTTAAGAGATTTTATTGTGGTTGAGAGTTTCTTGTTCATAGATACTTTTTGCTGGTGGAGAGGTTCTGTCGCTAGAATGCGTTTGAGTAGACGGGTATTAGCACTGTGTTTATTAATGAGGGCTGTTCTCTCGAGTTCTGCAAAACCGCGATTTGTTTTTTGCTTCATACCATACCCAATTTTTAGATATATTTCGAACATACTTCGTGCGACATTAGCACTTGCGAGGCTGTAGTTTTTATCCAATAGAAATATAGTGGCTTTTAAGTTATGAAGATATGCGATGACAAGATTTTTTGTATTTTTTGATCTTAAAGACATATTTTTATCTGAGTGTGAGTATACTAAGTCCTCTAGCGCCAAGTGAAGTGATTGGAGCGCGTCAATTAGCAGAGGGTAGCTATCAAGAATTTCGTAGCTCCATGTCATTTTGTTCCGTTTTAACGCTTCTAGGAGTTCCTTTGACAGCCTCTTGTTAGTTCCATAAAGACTATATGCGTCAATATAAATTTGTTGAGTCTGCTCATTAGGCCCTAGGCGCATTGCCTTGTCGAGGTGCTGTAGTGTATCGTTATACTTCTCTAATTTTTCATATACTTTCGCCAACGCGATATGACGTGCTGCGAAGGCGGGTTCCATTTTGAGAGCAGCCTCCAGATGACTCTTAGCATGACGATATTTTTCTGTTTCATAATAAATTAAACCGAGATTATGCTCAGACGATGCCGAATTTTCATACTTTCTTGCCTTTTTGAAGTGGTGCAATGATTTTCTATATTTTGTCATTTTCGCGTAAACTATGCCAAGTCTATTGTGAGCTGTCGCATTTTTACGATCTATCCGAAGAATAAGCGTAAGTGAATCAATAGCTAGATTATAATTATGTTCACGCATTGCATTGTTGGCATTTAACCATAAGTCATCAAGTTGCTCGAATAGTTTCGTATCAGATTTGCTGGCTATCATCCAGACTAGTATAAATGTTGTATCTTTTTATATGAAGCATAACGATTTCATAGATAACATTTAGCTATTGAAACATGAATATAGGTCTTGTGAAACCGGAGTGTTTTTTTGTTATCATAAAGATATGAGCCAAAAGCTAATCATACTGCGGGGTAATTCGGGCAGCGGAAAATCGACTGTCGCCAAAAAACTGCAGGCGAAAATGGGACATGGAACCATGCTTATTCCACACGATACAATCCGAAGAGAAATCTTGTACGTCCACGATACTATAGGCAACCCGTCGGGTGAATTGGTGTCAAAACTCGCGCTATATAGCAGGGATATGGGACATGATGTGATTATCGAGGGTATCTTCGTCAAAAAGAAATATGGGGACATGCTGGAGCATTTAATAAAAGAGTTTAACGGTGATACGTACATTTATTATTTTGATATTTCATTTGAGGAAACGTTAAAGAGGCATCAGTCAAAAGCAAAAGCGACGGAATTTGGCGAGAAAGAAATGCGATCATGGTGGGTGGAAAAAGATTATTTAAAAACTGAGAATGAGCGGTATATTACAGATGATATGACCGAAGAAGAGATTGTTGAATTGATTTACCAGGCTAGTAAGTAACTTTCGAGCATTTACAGAGGTATGTACTTATGTTATAGTATACCGGTCATCGTCGTGAGATAAGATATCCACGGCAAGGAGCACCTATAGGAGAGATTATGGCACTGCTAAACGTTACCGATTTGCCCTTCAAACGGATCTGTACGTGTACTGACGGTACGGTGATCAATATGGAGAAGTTCATCGAAGATCTTCGTCCAGCAGTCGATGCCCTCGCAGTTGCAGGCCTCATCAAGGCCAGCGAAAGCTTTGGCTTTGCAATGGCTGCCCCTCGTTTGGAGGTTCAGCCTGACTTCCGCTACGCCTGGGACAACCCGTTGGAGTTCATTTGGTTCGTCGGTGGCTGGGGCCCGGAGCGCGATCGCTACATCGCCAACGCCGTTCGCAAACTGCGACCGATGTTTCGTCAAGGGGAAATCAGCACCTTGGAGATGCGGTTCTTCGCGCCAGAAGGCTTTGTCGACAAAGTCGATTCGGTCGACGAGGACGGCAACTTTCCTTGGGGAGATTTTCCTTGGGGAGGCGCGGTGTCCTGTGTGCTCGGTAGCCTTCTTTTGGAGGGTGCCACCAGCTGTCTCAAGGAAACCGAGGACGATCCGGTTTCACACCTTATCCTCGGTCTAGTTGGCTCAAAGATCATCATCGGTGACGGCTTGCTGCCTGACGACTGATCTTCTTCTGACCAAAAGAGCCCCCTTTCTACGCCACTACGCTCACTATGAGACGGAAGCGCCCGGGAGGGGGCGTTTTCATATCCAAAGATTTTAAGCCTTTGTTCATCAAATGAACTACAATGACATTAGGGGATATTATTTATGAAACATCAAGATAAGACGGTAAAGATTATTAATCAAGCTGGGCCATCTGGGTTCATCTACTTCTTGGCATATATTGGCGCTGCAATTTACTTTGTGCATCAGTCAACTGGCGGGTTTTGGGAAGTGATCTTGGGGCTGCTGCAGGCGATCGTCTGGCCAGTCTATGTCATGTATCATGTGTTGCAAATGTTGGGTGCATAAAGCTATGCAAAAAGTAGACGATTACTTATTTGAATTACCTGTCTGGCAACAGAACCACCTGGCATTGTTCCGCAAACTTGTCCACGAAGTTGCGCCAACGATCGAAGAGGACTGGAAATGGAATGTGCCGTTTTTCATGCTGAATGGCAAGATGTTGTTCGCAATGTCGGCGTTCAAGGCGCATACGAAATACAACTTTATTCTGAACGGGGCGTTTTTGCAGGATGAAGGCAAACTATTCAATAACGGGCGTGATTCGAAACAATCACGCAGTATTGATTTGCGCGAAGACGAGACGATCGACGCTGCGAACCTAAAGGCATTGATCAAAGAATCTGTTGATCACGCATTAAGGTAAAATTATGGATCACGAAATGCCAACACCATCAAATTCTGACGAAACTACATCTGTCGATGAGGTAAGTGCCGATGCATATGATGCAGCGACGCGTGAGGGTGGTTGGGATTCACCTGCGCGGGCTCAAAAACTTGTCGAGGATAGGATTGTGACTGGCGCAACTGTTCTGGATATTGGAATCGGAACGGGCCAGGCAGTGAGAGGCTACACACAAAAAGGTGCAACGGTGATCGGATTTGATCGTGACCCAGAAATGTTGATAGTTGCTCAAACTGTGA
Source organism: Candidatus Saccharimonadota bacterium (assembly GCA_041691795.1). Lineage (GTDB taxonomy): Bacteria > Patescibacteriota > Saccharimonadia > Saccharimonadales > Saccharimonadaceae > JBEPTX01. The sequence goes on along the minus strand of JBEPTX010000001.1, from coordinate 429,121 downwards.
CGGATGATTCTGGTGATATGCGACCAGCTGATATTAATGCGCCATTGCCAATTGACGATTTAAACGGGAAAGTTGATGTCGTTCAGGCAATTGGGGTTTTGGAATTTGCTGATAATCTAGAAAGTGTCATGAAGCAAGTAGGGGTTGTATTAAAACAGCCAGATGGTGTGTTTGTATTTACTGTCGAAACACCTGGAGCAGATCGTTATCCTGGTGTGTATCAACATTCAGCCGAAGAAATATCGGCGTTGCTCGAATCTATTGGATTAAAATTAAAATATGACGAAGCTTACCAGGGATACGATCGCGGCAACGGCACTGCGCCGTACCACATCTTCCTTGCTCAAAAAGATTATTAAGAATATGTAAGAATATTCACAGCATCGACCTGGCTAAAAAAGCATAATAAAACGTATGGTGAGAGATACGGGGAAACTTACTAACATAGTGTCTTTGGACGAAAAGGGATTCGTTAGTATTGTTTATCACGGTGATCAAACCAGAACTTCGCTGACATTGGTGATTGAGCGAGTGATGCTGATCGTTGAAAAATTACTAGAAAACGATAAACCGGTAATGGTGCTGGCGGATATTCGAGATATGGGTGTGCACACGCCAGCGGCTAGAATGACGGGGCTGCGAGCACGAACCATCATACCGTTTTGGAAAATGGCAATTATTACATCAAGATCGGATCTATACACGGCAAAAATCTCGACAATTATGACGTCAATGTCGGGTCGTCGAAAAGAAATTAAATATTTTAAAAGCCAGTTGGGGGCCGCGAAGTGGCTGGACAAACAGTAGCATAATCATTGCCCGTCCACCCCTCTTATGCTATGATGGGTCTAACGAAAACGCGTTAAATAGGGGAGAAAATTATGGAAAATGGGCCATTTCGTATGAACAACGCTGTTCCTACGAGACGAGGAGCAGCAGAACGATCTGTTTCTGCAGACCGAGCAGTAGACGATGACAAAGCAGTTGAGCAAGTTGTTGCTGAACAAGCCGAACCAGAACGCCGACCAACTGAATCTCGCAGCGAGAAATCACGCAGTACGAGTAGAGGTGGTAAGTTCAAAAGGAACAAATTCAAGTGGCTGGGGGGGCTCGTCATCACCGTAGTGGTGCTTGTTGGTTTGTTCCTGGCTGGCAGCTGGTATATGAACCGCGGCAACAGTGCAGTTGATATTGATAGTGGCAAGTTCCAGGCGGTATTTTTCACTAATGGCCAAGTGTACTTTGGTAAATTGCAGCCGTTGAACGCTAGCTACATGAAACTAACAAATATTTTCTATCTCCAGTCGACAGCGACGGATTCGAAAAACCCTCAACAAACCAACACAGATCAATCAGCCAATGTTCAGCTGATCAAACTAGGTAACGAAATCCATGGTCCAGTTGATGAAATGGTCATCAGCAAAGATCAAATCCTCTTCTTTGAAAACCTGAAAAAAGATGGTAAAGTCAGCGACACCATCAGCAAATACCAAAACCCAAGTTAATAATAAGGAGGAGACGTGCTTCGTCTCAAAAACTCAAAACCGGGCAAGTTTAAACCACCAAAACGTGCCCAGAACCCCGTCGTAAAGTTCATACGTAATACCGTCATCAGTGTGACGGTATTACTGGTATTATTCATTGGTGGCGCCATACTATACACCTGGTACATGGGGCAGCATGCTACTACTGAGACCGCCGCATCAGCGCCGGTAACGGATTCGCATCCAATTCTTCATCCGACACAGCCAAAGCCAGACGCGGTAGTGGGGGCGGCTGTTCAGTTCATTACCTCACCTGTTGCACCTGGGTCAAATATGTCGATGACTATTCACACGAATCCTGCAGCGAAGTGTACGATTGCTGTCCAATATGGGGATACTAAGAGTAAGGATTCTGGTTTGATGGCAAAAGTTGCGGATGAATATGGGCTGGTTTCCTGGACCTGGACAGTCGACCAGGCTGCTCCGTTAGGTAAGGGAGTGGCCACGGCAACCTGCGCAAACATCAAGAACTCGGGTATGGTCGAAGGCAATTTCGTTATTGCGAAAACTACTGCAGCGAATTGATGTAATTACCCCAGTGGGTATCGTCGATCTTATTGGTAGATTTGATCAGGATGAGTAGATCGTTTTTGGTCAGAATAACGGACTGGGGGCCTTGGCCAGATGTTCCGATATAGGCGGTGATACTGCCAACGGTGATTTTATCAGTGGCAGCATAGCCTTTGGCCAATTGTTCGATCGAACTACTTATATTTGATCGGAATGTGTCCGGAAGTGGCTGTTCGCTGATAGCGATCTGGACGTCGCCGATCTTGTCGGCATAGGCGTAGACTGGGTTTTTGTCTGGCGGACTGACGCGGCTCCATCCACCCAAACTTTCGATTGATTTGCCAGATGGTAGGACGGTCGAATAGTCCGGTGTACCTTTGGGAAGGCTAGTAGAGGTTACTTGCTGGTTGGAACTAGCAATAGTGTTATTTATGGGATGTTTGCCCAGGAAATGACTCGCATTGAATATGACGATGCCAACGATAACGACGACGCAGCCTGCCATAATTTTTTGCTGACGTGAAAGGCCGAGCAGACGACGAAAGATCGTTTTGATACCTGGAATAGTTGGTTTTTTTGGGAGAGCAGATAATTTTGGCAGTTTCGGAAAGTTTGGGAGTGAGTTGAAATTGATCGTAATATCAATTGATTTTTTGTTTGACTGAACAGGTGGCGCAGTGATGACTGTAGACCGAACGGGGTGGGTCTGGGGCGGACGCGGTGGCACAACCAACCTTCGCGGTGCTACTGCAACGGGGGGAGCTTTCGGTTGGTGTGTTTGGTCGTCAAGGTCAGCCTTGAGCGCCCACTTTAGGTCATCTTTCCACGCCAGAAACTCTTTGTCCCGTAGGTATCGGCCAACACGCTGCTGTTTTTCCTCGATGGCACTGTGTTTGAAGGCTTGTTTGATCCAGACACCAAATATCTGACGAAAACTTGTTCCCTCGACTGTGATTTCATTATCAATTGGGATATCATCAAATCCTAGGCTTTCGCGCTGAGCAGCCAGAGCGGTTGGTGAAATAATCGCAGCCGTATCATTGCCTGCGACGGGCTGGGGGTGTGGCGCGACGGGTTGCTGCGCGTTTATCACACGTGGTTCGCGAACAGGAAGTGTCAGCGCCCTGCGTCGTTCAGGGTCTGGCTGGTTTGAGTTATTATTTTCCCGTGTATCCATAGTATCCTTAATGTGCGTAGACCGGTGTGTCATCTGGCGACTGTAGGCCGCCGACAAAGGTACGACCATGCATCAGACGTTTTGCTGGTTGAGCGGTGTAGCGGAGAGTGATGTCGGTAATCGTTGGCGCACGAGTAAAGTCTTCGGGGAAGCCATAAGCTGTCTGGGCATCGACAGTGAAATTCATAAAGTAGTACCTGCCACATTTCATATCAGTGCCGCTAGCATCGAGTGCACTATAGCTGGCGAGGCTTGACAGTACTAGCGGATTTACCGTTGTCGACTGTCCCCAGTCTGACATAAGGGCAGCCGAACAATCCTTGCCAGTGCCATTACCTGCGAGGTTGGAGAGTGGGTTGCTCATTGTTTGGTATTTCAGTTGCCACTGCGCACCACCGTTGGAAATAACAGTGCCACCGGCTGAGTATTGGTTGACGAGGTATTTGTCGGGATAGACATCGGTGTCAGTGTCAAACGATATCGAGTATTTTGCAACTTGGGGCTGAGTAAGAAGCGTTGCCTGCTGTACGTTCTTGGTCGACGAGGCGGTTTTGACAAAACTACCGCCACATTCTCCACCAGACAAATAGACCTTACCATTGTAATATGACGCCCCAAGGCCATCACTTCCTGTGGTCAACGTTCCGTTCGTGGAAGTGAATGGCCCTGGCTCACCCCAGTTGCCAAGACCGGTCGGATTACCTGACGTATCATTGCTACTGATAGGTGCGATCTGTGTCGATCCGCTACAAGCGAGAGCGTCCTTGTACCCACCGAATACATACATATATCCATTGACAGCCAGTGCATCTGCGTAGGCAATACCATGTGGCATGGATTTGGCGTATGCTAGTGTACCTAGGTTGTCAGTCGATGTGTTGGTGATATCAATTGGAGAATATTGTACATCCGAGAGGTAAATACTAGCACCTCCACCTCCGTCATTTGCAAAACCTCCAAGTATATACAAGTTATTGGCATAGGCAACTGCCGACACGCCGTAGCGATTCACGCCGAGAATTGATTTGCCACTAGTTGTCCAGCCGGTTATATTACCCCCAGAATTTAATTGTGGGCTAATAAAGATACTACCACAGGCACCATTTGCATCGCATCCTGTTGAACTGGCTGTGCTTTTGCCACCGACGACATATATACGATTGTTCCAAACGGTTGCACCCATCAGTGTTCTGCCAAAGGGTAGACTACTATTTGCTCCTGTCGTCGTCGTCCAAGTTCCCGTCGAACCGGTGCCAGCATTCGGCGTGGCATAGTAAACATTTGTCGCATAGTTGCTAAAACTCGTGGCCGTACTGCCCCCGATATAGTACAGACTGCCACCTGCCGCTACCAGCTTGCCACCTGCCGTCGCAGCGCCACCACTTGCCGTCGTTAGTGCGGAGCCGCTTGTCCACGATCCAATCGCACCAGCATTGTCGATAGGTGTGTACTCAACGTTGGCAGTCATGCCTCCACAAGGGGAAACCGAAGACATACCACTTCCACTAGTGCATCCACCAGCCAAGTATAAGTACCCGTTCAGGACTGCTGCACCATGTGCAAAACGATCCGTACCAGATGTGTTCGTCGATGCAGCCCATGAGCTTGGACTGCCACTGACATCGTTGTAGAGTCTGAAACTCTGGACAGAGCTACCGACGGCCGAACAGACACCAGCCGCAAAGGTAGTGCAACCACCTATAATATATGAATAGCCGCTTGCCGACACGCCTGCACCAGCAAATTCAGCTGTTATTGTTACCGCAGATGTATTAAAACCGGCTGTCGTGTCTATATTGCCGTTATTCGTATTTATCTTGGCATTAATAACAGTATTTTGCAGTGTGTTACCATTGATGCCACCTATGATGTTGAGGTAGCCGTTGTAGGCAAATACACTTGCTCCACGAACAGCCGTACCTAGCGAGTAGTTCGGGTCTGCAGCCCAGCTACTGATATTGTTACTACTGTCAAATGATGCTTCATATATAGTAGACTGTTCGGCTGTGACATTCGTGCCCCCGATAAGATATATGTAATTACCGTATGTTGTTCCGCCTGCCTGTGCTCTAGCTGATGCTAGCTGGCCTTGACCTGTCGTGCTGCAGGTGCCCACCGCACCACTTACTGCAATATTACACTTATACACTGTGGTCAGAACATTCCCTGATCCGTTACATGTTGAACCTGTCACCGACGTGCATCCACCAATAATGTACAGGTTGCCAGGAGATGACGCGTTGCTGCTAGGGTTTGCTCGGGCTGTCGCGTAGGCGTACGCCATAGCAGCCGATATAGAGGTGCTTGAAGTGAGCACGATATTTGACCATGTACCAGGTACGCCAGTCGATGTGATTGTTGATATGAAGATACTATTAGCTACAGTTCCTGCAGCCGAGATTCCGCCTATCAGATATATCGTTCCTTGCCAGACAGCTACGGCTGCACCAGCATTGTTACCTGGTAAACCAAATGACGTGGAGCACCAACCAGAGCTGTTTGATGACCCGGCAGGACATGTCGCACTATTCGGAGGATATTCCTGGATGGTACCAGTCGATGTTAACCCAGCAAAATAGATGGTATTAGTGACGGTAGAGCATGTGGCCGTAGAGCATCCTCCCATCACGTATATATAATTATTGACGACCGCAACCATGGCATGCAGTCTGCTCGCGGGTAGATTACAACTCGAGTTGCCCGAACCGGCTTGACAGCTTCCGCCACCGCTTGCCACAGAGTTACTCACGGTTGATACTTCGCCTTCAGTAGGGATGGCTCCATAGTCGATACCGGCCTGAATACCGCCCAGACACGATCCCGATGTTGTGTCCTGACTGGTACAACCTCCTACGACGTATATGTTATCGCGCCAGGCGAGCATACCGAAGCCTATCCTAGATTCCGTAACGCCGCTGACGGTTGTGAATGCGTCAAGCGTACCGTCGGTATTAATACTGGCAATCTGTGTTGCACCGTCTATCGTTGTACAATAACCGCTCGCATTTGTGGCCGTGCATCCACCGGTGACATAGACGTACCCTCCCCATACGACAGCATTTGTACCACCCATATTGATACGCCCCGTGGTAAAGCTACTCGTCTGGTGCCAGCTGCTCTCGAGCGTCCCATCACTCTTAATGTTTATGTAATAGACTGTTGCGAGCGGAGTGACATTATAACCTGTTGCTCCTCCGACTATATAGATTCGGTCGTTGTAGGTGAGAGCAGTCATGCCGTAAATACCACCTGGACCGCCACTTGTCAGTGCAGTCGAGGTAGACCATGTTCCTAATTTTCCGTTTGGCAGAATATTTGCCACGTATACTTTGCTTGTCGGTGTATTGCTTGCGCTATCTAAGCCACCGATGTAATACATCTGGTTGTTGTAGGCAACCGCTCCAGCATTTATGAGTCCTTGGTTGCCAGCGCCCGTTGTAAGTACACTGCTGCTCGTGTGCCAAATAGTCCAAGTCGTCGGATCGTCACTATCGGGGTTCCAGTAGCGAGGCTCGCCATTTGCCCCTAGCTTTGCAACATATACTGAGGTTTGACGGTTTGCTGATGCTGGACCACTAGCATTGTTCCCCCCCATGGCGTAGAGGTACCCATTGTATGCAACCAAAGAAAAGTTAGAACGGGCTGCGGGCATATTGTAGGCGGTGTTCGAACACCAGCCACTGCACGTACCAGTACCTGGATTAGCATTTGTCACAGTACCGTTGCCGGTGTCGAATTGCGCCCAGTTAAGTGTGGCGGTAGCATTTGCCCCGGCGGCATTTGTCGATATAACGATCAGGCCGGTCGATCCGGCTACGCCAGCTGCACCCCCGTTACCAGCATTACCCCTATATGGATCGGTACTATTGCCCGGGGTTGTGTTTGTACCCGTACCACCTGCGCTTGATGAACCTGCTGTTACGAGACCAGAGCTAAGGATATAGCTAGATCCACCACCGCCACCACCAGCAGTAGTGCCGCCGTTTGTTGCACCACCACCACCGCCGAAATAACCACCACCACCACCACCACCGCCGAAGGCATTAGCACCAAGGAAACCAACTGATCCTTGGGCACCACCATCCCCACCGCTATTGGTACCACCGCTACCACCACTGCCGGTCGTACAAAAGAGACCACCAAGACTATGGTAGCCACCAGCTCCACCAGATAGAGACGCACCAGCTGTTCCAGCACAGTTTCCCGTACCTGCTGCGCCACCAGCGCTTTGCGTCCCGCCCTTACCACCTGCCGCTCCAGTACTACCGTCGACACCATTATTACTACCGTTATTGCCGCCACCGCCACCATTGCCAGTCGCACCACCTTGCTGACCGCCACCCCCACCGCCACCAGCGATCAAGTAAGTACCCTGGTTGGTGCCACCGGTCTTCACGAAACCCGTATAGGCACCGCCACCACCACCAGAAGTACTTCCTGCACCGCCACCACCACCGATGTAGGCCGTAAATTGATCATTTCCACTGACTGCTATAGTTGCCGTTGTATAGCCCGCACCACCGCCAGAGCCACCACTTGATCCACCGCCACCACCAGCACCCCACATCTTGAGGGTTATACTACTTACGCCAGAGGCGGGAACAGTATAAATCTGGCTACCCTGCGTACTCAGCACCTGACCGCTAAATGACGACCCACCAACTTGGTAGATGTAGCCACCAGATGCCACAGATCCTGATCCCCACGATCCAATAGGGAGGTTCTGGGTATTTTGCCAGCTGTCAAAGCGTGCGCCGGTGGTGCGACCTTTCTTAATCAGTTTGTTTGCCACATCGAAGTTGACGTTTGTCTCGTTGTTGCCATACATAAACTGGTAGGCGGTGACAACGTAAATAGACGGGTCAATCGTCAGCGGGTAATTACCGGCTTTTAGGCCTTGTACATGCATGGTCAACATGTTGCCGTCGAGACTATAGTGCGCCTGAACATTCCCCGATTTTTTTGATTCTTTGATGGTTGGGGCAGGTATAGCGAAGAGCAACTTGTTTTTTGGTGCATTTTTTCGTGCCTTTGCCACCAGCGCAGCGTCTTTGTCGCTGCCCGTTGCTATGTCTCCACTGAACAGGTCGTTGCCATATATCCCAACACTGCCGTTATCCTCCATGCGTGCCTGTAGCTTATCGCCCAGATCCATCTTGTATGCGAGCTCCATGTTTTGTTTGTCGGATGAATTCAATACCACATCTTCCTTTGGCCCGGCGCTCGTCATGGTGTAGATGAGCCAGCCGTCATTATTGATCAACGGGTATATAATTCGACCACCACTTTTTTGGCCAGGTGCGAGTTTGTACTGAGGTGTCATAGAGAAGCTAACTTTATTAGTGCTATCCGTTACCGAAACTCCCTTGGAGCCATCAACATATGCTGTGGCGGATACCCCGGCTTTTGCCCCGGTGCCTGACATGAGGTTTGGTCCAGTAGGTGAGTCCGACTGTGAGTCAAACGTAAACATCTGTTGGCTCGTATCAAATTTCAGCTGCTTTGCAATTGCAGGTTCATCCTCTGTCAGAAGCTTCTCGGCGCCACCGAGTGCATAGGCGTGCTGCACCAGAAATGGACTTATAACGCCAGCAATATTTGAGACAAGAATTGCAGCGATGATAAACAGAACAGTGAACCGTACCCGGCGATTGGACCATCCCCATATGTTTTTTGATCCATACCCAATCTTTTTAGAAAATCTGAGATGTTGTTTAATAAACAACATAACATGAGAAAAAGCAAACAGCCGCAATCGAGAGTGTGGCAAACTAAGTCCGATTTTGATATTTCGTTTGTTATTGACCACTAATTTTTATTTCCATACCCCTATGGTTCATGCGTCCTTTGATGCATGTATTTTACCATAAGTGGATAGATTGGTCTATCTGTTGTTATGGGTGAAACTGAATCTTAAATTTTCTCTACAGAGCCTTTGTAAATGTGAAATTAGAGGGCGCATTCCAATTTCCGGCCGCATCAAGCGCGCGGACGTGGAGCGTATGTTGTCCAAGACTCAAGCTAGATAGGCTTGCAGTAGCAGTTGCTGTACCACCCGAAATCGTCAGGGCAGTGCCATGTCCATGGCCTGGATCGCCGTCAAAGTAGTATTCGGCCGAGACTACGCCAGAGAGGCTATCTGCCACATGCGTCGTAATGTGTGTCGTATTGGTGATATAGACAAAGCCCAGCAGGGGTAGGTGGATCCCGCCACTCATTGTCGGCTTGGTAGTTGTTGGTGGAGTTGTGTCATAGATGACAGTGAATGGTGATGATGGTGTGCTTTCAAGACTACCGTTCAACGCAGTAACAGTATATGTATAACTAGCATTGACCGTGAGAGCAGAGTCGGTGAAGCTTGGTGAGGTGCTGGTGCCAACTTGTGTGCCATTGCGATAAATCTTATAGCTTGTTGCTCCGACAACAGCATTCCAACTTAAGGCTGGTTTCATATTTGTTGGCGTTGTTGCTGTTAGGCCGGTCGGTGCATCAATTGTTGTAGGCGACAGAGATGCATAATAAACGCTGTTCAGTGCGGGAGAGCTTGGATCTGAATTGGGACTACCACCACCGATTATGTATGCATAGCCATTCTGCAGTACTGATGTTGCACCTGCAATGTTATTCGGTACGAGATTTGAAGACGTGTTCCATGATCCAATTGAACCATCATTATTAATTTTCGAAAATAGAACTGTATTGGTTGATCCGGCGCCGCCAAGGTTAGTCGAGCCATTCATTACGTACAGATAACCATTGAACTCCACAGAAGTACTTCCAAGGAGAGTGTACGGAAGAGAATTGCTTGATGTACTCCATGGATCAATAGTTCCATCCGTATTGACGTGTGTGTAATATACACTAGGTACGGGACTAAGCGCAGTAGCATTGTTTAGTCCGCCGATTACATATATATAATTATTTCTTGTGACTATATTCGCATACAGTGATTGATCGGGTAGTAGATTCGGCGATACATTCCATGTGCCGAGTGTTCCGTCGCCATTTAGCTGTGCATAGTATGTGTATGGTGTTGCGTCAAACGTAGCTGGGTCAGCTCCTCCAACTACATATACGTAGTTATTAACAACGATAACGTTTGCAACAATACGTGGATTAGGGAGAGTAGTGGTATTCCAACCATCCAAAGACCCGTCAGCGCTGACGTGTGTGTAGTAAAGATTAGTATTGGGGTAGTGGTCACTACGAAGACCTCCGAATACATAGATGTAGTTATTTGCAGCAACGGCACTAAATTGATAAATAGGTTCGGGTAGACTTGTTTCGGTAGTCCATGCTCCGATAGATCCATCAGTGTTGAGGTGACTTTTGTATACGGTTGATGACGGATTGTTGTCGCTAGCTTGCCCACCTATTTCATAGACGTATCCATTCACCGTAACACTTGCTGCTGATAATCTTGCGTCTGGTAGGGTATTTGTTGAAGTTTGCCAAGGCTCAGTATCACCAGCGATTGCATTTGCTGCTGCGAAGTTAAAAAGTGACAATGTATTGGCCAGGAGTAGTCCTGCCGTCGCTACATAAAGTCTCCATTTGCCCAGTTTGAATAGTGACATAGATATACCCTCCTAGTTAATATATCTAGTATATTCTAGTAATGTATAACTTACAACGAACTTAATATTGTTTTAACTATCGGTTGCTAAATGCGAAGCCAATATTACTGATGTAAGCGTTTGCGTTTGATTTTGAGCTCATGGTGATTTTGAAAACAACACTGTTACTGGCTGCAAAACTACATGTTGACGGATCTGCCGTACCTGTTGCCGTACCTGGATCCCATGCGTTTGCGCCGACACCAGCAGCAGTCGCAACATTAACCGTGCCGCAAAGGGTTAGTCCGCTACCATTACTCTTGTAGACGGAGTAGCTGATGGCTGCATTGGTAGTGTTGTCTACTCGTCCTTTGAGAGATGTGGTGCCTGAGCCAAAGGACTTAAATGTACTCGGTAGCTGATAAGTTACCCAAATACTATAGGCCTGAGTTGTTACCTGTGGCGTCGTCCATTTATAGAAGTTATACGTTTCTGTGCTACCACATACTGTTGGCTGGCCGCCTGAACCATCGTTGATGGTTATGCCTGCTGTGCCAGAACAGAAGTCAGATGTCATGGCTCCGATATTCGAGCCATGCATAACGGCGTTGGTATATTCTGGCGAGATAGTGACAATTGTGTCTGGTGCTGAACCACAAGATCCCCAGCCAGAGGCCTGGTAGCACTGAATCTTACCGATAGCTGTGTCGTAATACATTGATCCGAGGAGTGATTGGTTATCACCGGCGATTGGAGCACCCGAACCTTTGTCGAGGGTGAATAGTGTGGTCGGACCACCGCTAAGGCCACTACCAATCTGGACGTCAGGTGTTGTGCTGTTTGCGATTGTCATAGAGGCGGTGTCGATATAGAGTGAGCCGCTGCCTGTATTGCGTGCAATTGCATCACCCTGCTCGAAGTAGAGGTATGGATTGCTTGCACTTGTTGAGTCTGTTTGGATGATACAGGTGATTTTTGTAAACGCAGTTGATGATACTGACACGGCTTGGGTGTTGTAGTCTGAGCAGGTTTGGAAGTTCGTGCCATTATCTCGCGAGTAACGAATGGTGAAAGCCGTGAGGGCTGTTACCTGGGTTTGAACATACGCTGTTACGCGGTAGAGGTATGTCGTTGCACCGTTGCTGGCAAGTGGGCTAACAGAAAGCTTGTTTTTGACACCAGATGTAGTCGAAGTGGTCGTACTCACCTGGGTACTGTCGCTTGCATCATTACCATTGGTTGTACTGCGGGCGACCGTTGAACTGCCAGTAAGTACCCAGTTAGTAGCGAAGTTGCCTGCATCATCAACACCACCATCCGTTACGTAGCTTTGACTTGCCGCACTTGTGACACTAAGGTTGTCTACGTAGAATGTTCGAACAGTGCCGGTAGCCTGGCGGATAAGGATTGCGTTGCTACTGTTTGTTGAGGCTGGCGCGGTGAACGAACAGGTTACTTTTGTCCAGCTTTTGGTGAAAACTTGCTGTGCTGTTGCACAGCTAGTCGGGGACGTAGCTGTACCATCTTTCGAGAAGTCGACGAGCATATCACTGAACGTACCGCTTGATAGTAGCGCGCTGAATGATACATTGTATGTCAGACCTGTGACAAGCGTGCTGGTTAGTGTATCCTTGACACCGTCATTTGCGTTGGCAGTTGTAACGACAGATACAGAAGCTTGACCTGTGGCAATATTTGCGGCAGTTGTATTGCGAGAGACGGCGATACCGGCGTTGCCTATCAGTGCCCATGTACTCGCTGGGAAGGTACTTGAACTCGCCCCGGCTGTTTCAGCACCAGGGTTACTGGCATTTTCGACAACGTTGCTACTGACTGAGAATAGGTTTGCAGCGGTGTTGCTTTGAACGCTGAGTAGTGCGCCGTTGACTGGGTTGGCAACGCTATCACGGATGGTGAGGCCATTTGTGTTGCTTGTTTTGCTGACCGTAAGCTCGGCGCCACCGGAGCTCTGCAGGGTATTGTCGTAAGCTGCTTGCAGGGTAGTCGAGCTAGAAGCACCAGCTGCGGTCCAGCCACCAGGTCCCCAGACCATTGTTGCACTTGTGTTGTTGCGCATTGCAATCTGGTTGGTCACGCCCACACCACCATTTACCGCAAGGGTAAAGTCGGCTGAGCTTGCTGAGGTAACATATACCAGACGTCCGTATGCTGTTGATCCTGCTATTGTTGGGTTTGGTAGCGATATGACATAGCCAGCTCCAGATGTGTTGATGACGATAACACTGCTACTGTCGACATTTGCCTGAGTAATAGTACACGGAGTGCTCACACATGTTTGTGTTGTAGCGGTTTGGAAGGTTGGGGTAGTAACAAGTACCAGGCCGTTCACACCACCAGTCCCGGCTGTTCCACCAGAAAGTGTTAAGTTACCACCATTGGCATTTGCACCACCAGTGCCACCGTTACCACCCTGGAGAGCAAGTACGCTACCGGCAATACCGGAAGTTCCGGCGCTACCCTGGATAGTGAATGTACCAGCGGCCCCGCTTGTGCCTGTACCTAGGAACAGGTTGCCCGAAGTATCAAATATTGCACGGTTAACACCGTTTGTGGCGATTGTCGTGTTGTTCTTTGACTGAATAGTTGTTGCGCCAGCAGTTGCACCGCTCGCTGAGCCAATAGTAACGTTTTGTGTACCACCAGAAGTGTTAGCCCCTCCAATAGTAATCGCCTGAGTTCCACTTGATAAGGTAGCACTACCAATTGCGATTGTATTTGCTGCGTTTGTCGTACCAACGCTGATTGTACCAGAGGCGATCGACTGAATACCGATCGCTGTGCTGCTGCTACCGCCCTGGAGAGTAACAGCTGTAGCGGCGGTCACGTTACCGATATTTACGGTTGTGGCGACACTGGTTCCTAGGCTGAGTACGCCTGCACTTGCAACATCGAGACTAGAGCCGACGAAACTAGCGGCTGTACCAACACCATTGATTTTAAATCCAGCTGTTTGCGTGGTTGAAGTCTGATTTTGAATGTAGTTGTTGCTACCACCGTCGGCACCAGCGTTGAGCCAGCCGCCTGCACCTGCATTAATAGTAGTGTTCCACACCAGCGTAACGGCTGTGCTTGGGTTCATTGAGATAGTGTTGCCGCCGTTTGGAGCAAGGTTTATCGAGGTAGCACCCGCGATTGTAGAGATCTGGACGTAGAGTAGTCGTCCGTTGTATTTGGTTGTAGGCGCAGGCACCGTGGCAGTCCATGGGCCACCACCGCTCGCTGTAATTTCAACCGAGCTGAAGTTGTCGACATTTGCCTGGGTAATAGGGGCGTTAGCAGTGAAGTTTTGGACGGTTGATGTCGTAAAGCCGCTTGTCGCGAGTTTGACCTGTCCTTGTACGCCGCTACCGCCAGTCGCGCCACCCTGCAACGTGATATCACCGCCGTTGACAGCACCAGTTCCGCTTGTACCACCTTGAAGTGCCAGAGTAAATCCTGCGTTGCTAGCGGCACCGGTTGATCCTTGAAGTGTGAATGTGCCGGTCCCAGTCGATGTTGTTCCATCACCCAGGTATAGTTTGCCGGTTGTATCAAATACTGCACGAGTGACGTTGTTTGTTTTGACGTTGACGTTACCAGAAGTACCACTTCCTGCTTTGATGCCACCAGCAACAGTCGCGTCACCACCATTGCCGTTACCGCCACCACCAGCCCCACCGTTAAGCGTTGCAACACCACCAGCACCGTTTGTTCCGCTACCTGCGCCTGCGTTCAAGTTCAATGCACCACCTGTGTTTGCACCAGCACCAGACCCACCAGCGCCAGCACTGATGCCCAGTGCTTCACCGACGGCGTTAGTTGTGCGAGTTAGTACATTAATTGTTCGGCCAGCACCGGCGTTCTCGCCGAATGTTAGGTCGGCCGTTGGGGCATTCGCGCCGGTATTGATACCGATACCTGTGTTGGCGGCGACCAGGCTATATGCACCGCCCTGGATTTTGGCTGTGCTACCGCTGTTTGTCGAGCCGACAGTGACTGTTTGCGCCGAGCCACTGTTAGTAGCCACTTGAACCGTGTGAGCCGTGTTGCCGGTAAATAGGTTAGCAGTCGCGTTGCTTTCGGCGGTGAAGGTGCCGCTGGTGTTACCGATGGCGACCGCGTTGCTGTTAGCGGTGCCGATGTTGAGCGCTGCCCCAGCGCCAGTGTCGAGGCTCAATGCCTGGGCACCAGTCGTTTTGATGTTAGCCGCCTGCAGGAATGTAAGATTCGCCCCAGTGCTATCAAGTGTCAGACGGTTACTGCCACCAGTTTTGAATGTGAGCTGCTGAGCTGCTTGGGTGGTACCAAGTACTGCATCACCACCAAAGTCGTTACCGCCCTGGATAAAGGCTGCGCCGTTGCCTGTAGTGTTGCAGGCTGACAAAAGCCCGGCTCCATCTTTACACACAAGAGCTGTCGCACTTGCGCCGCTATTGGCGTAGGTGAGTGTACCTGATGCTGCCGTGTTGCCGCTGGCGTCAACGGTGAATTTATTGGTACCGGCGTTTTGGAGAGCGATCAAATTACCGCTAGCCGCGCCATTGGTGTTGTTGACGACCAGGAGCGCGTTGGTGGCACCAGCCGGGTTGGCGTTTGCACTGACACTCAGCGTGTTACCAGTGCTGGTGCCACTAATAGCGATTTTGTTATTGATGGTATCGGCTGTCAGTAAGTTGTTGTTGCCAGCCGCATTTTGGATCCGGAATGCAGTGCCTGAATCGGTTTGGTTTTGTATGAGTAGTGGTGCCTCGCGGTTTTCTTTTGCTACATATGCATCGTCGTAATACCATGTTCCTGCCGTTGACCCATCACCGTTGTTTTGGAATTTGACATACGCGTAGGCCGTGTTAGCTGGTGCGGTACTGCCAACGACTGAGCGGAAGGTATACGTTGTCCCAGGGTTTGTTGCTGTACTTGCGTCACAGACACTGAGCCATGCGCCATCTTTGTCGAAGTAACAAATCGTGATAAACCCAGTACCAGTGGTCGCGGCCGTTGTTCTGATCCAGCCCTGGGCATAGTAGACAGACCCGGCCGTAGCGGCAATGTAGCTACCCTGAACGGATCCAACACTAGCGGCGGTCGACATGACGTATTTGGCTGCCTTGTTACCGGTGTGTATAGTAGTTGATTCGACGGTACAGTTCGATTTCCAACCGCTACACCCATATTCGAATCCACCGTTGTCGATTAGGTTATCACCCCAGCGAACTCCGGCGTTTATAGCTGTGGTGAGGTTCGTGCCAATGTTGCCCAGTACCAACGCGTCGTTTGATACATCAGTCGGATCAATCGCCCCACCAGCTGTTCCCGATGGCGTGTAGCCGAGGTGCAGGGAGGAGCCGTTGTCGTAGAGGTAACCTGCGTTACCATTGGCTTTATACGTGTATGCCCCAGTCGTTCCTTGAATATTAAAGCCTACTTGTGCGTTTTGGGCCATCGTGACCGTATCGTTGTGTATTGTCCTAGCGTTAATCGTGAAATTGTTGCTGGCATCAAATGTTGCTCGGGTAGTGCCATTGGTGGCAAATGTCGTGTTGCCTTTGGACTGAATTGTGGTTGTACCAGCAGCAGCGCCGCTTGCGCTACCAATAGTGACATTTTGTGTACCACCGTTAGCGTTGCCACCAATCGTAATATTTTGCGTGACGGCGTTCGCGGTGTTACCGATTTGGATAGTGTTATTTACATTGGCTGTACCAACGGCAATTGTACCGCTGGCGATTGTCTGGATGCTGACAGCTGTGCTAGTGTTACCACCCTGCAATAGCACGGTGGTAGCAGCGGTAACGTTACCGACACTGACGGCAGTTGCCCCAGTCGTTCCGATGCCAAGAGCACCACTGACACCGTCTAGGGTCGCGCCAACAAAGCTTCCGGCAGTACCAACACCACTAATCTTGAAGGTTGCCGTTTGTGTACTGCCATTTTGGTTTTGGATGAATCCATTTGTATCTGCACCAGCATTCAACCAGCCGTTAGTTGTCGTGTTCCAAACCAGTCCAATGACGGTACCTGGGCTCATCGTCAGGTTTGTGCCACCATTTGGTGCCAGAGTGATAGAGTTTGCTCCGGTGAGTTGAACGTAGAGGATGCGGCCGCTGTATTTGGTCGTTGGCGCAGGGACAGTGATGGTCAAACTTGTCGTGCTGGCGCTGATGCTCACAGAGCTAAAGTTATCGACGCTTGTTTGTGCAATAGTGGTGTTGCTACCATAGGCAGAGATTGTGTCTGTCGTGAATCCGCTGGCCGAAGCAAACTTGATCTGGCCCTGGACACCACCAGCACTCGTACCACCCTGTAGTGTGATATCACCACCGTTGACTGCGCCAGTTCCAGCCGTACCACCCTGGAGTGCGACAGTGTATCCAGCATTGCTAGCCGCACCAGTCGAACCCTGGATCGTAAATGTGCCAGTGCCTGCAGCCGTTGTGCTATCACCCAAGTACAGTTTGCCAGTCGTGTCAAATGTCGCACGTGCGACGTTATTGGTTCCGATGACGGTGTTGTTCTTTGCCTGTAGTACCGTCGAGTTGGTTGCTGCACTGAGGGTACCGCCACCGATGTTGACGTTCGTTGCGCCACTGCCTGTCGCGTTGCTACCGATGTTGAGAGTTGTCGTGCCGCTGCCGCTGGTGTTGTTGCCGACACCGATGCTTTGCGTAGCGCCACCACCAAGTGCTGAGTTGCCAACCTGAATAGTGGCAGTGTGGCTGCTACCGAGGAGTAAAGCACCATCACTACCGCCCCCAGTTCCTGCTCCAGCGTTGACGAAAGTATTACCGCCACCGGCAGTACCAACGATCGCGCTACCACCCTGGAGTGTCAGCGAAGCACCGGCCACACCGGTGGTGGCGCTAGAGGTACCTTGGACAGTGAAATCGTTTGGTGCAAATGCCAAGCCACCGTTACCTAGATAGAGAGTGTTTGATGTATCGAATGTCGCTCGGACAACCCCGTTGGTGCCGATAATTGTATTGCCTTTTGACTGCACAACAGTCTCGCCGTTTCCACTCGTACCAGCAGCAGCCAGGCTACCTTGGCCAATCGTGACGTTCGTCGTGCCAGCGCCAGTACTGTTGCCGACGCCGATGGTCTGTGTACCACTAGCGAGTGAGGTGCTACCAATTTGGATTGCGCTGGCGTGAGTGGTTCCAATGTTCAGGTTACCGTCAGCGCCAGAACCAGTTCCCGCGCCAGCGTCGACACTGACATTTCCACCTGTGCCGTTGGTTCCACCAGCTGCGCCACCCTGGAGTGTCAAATTACCACCGGTCGAACCCGTACCAGTACCACCAGTGCCTGCTGACATTGTCAGAGTTTTGCCGTTTGTACTAGCGGCGGAGGTTGCGACAGATAGTGTGTGGTTGGCGTTGGCGCCAAACTGAAGATCACCCGTGTTATTCAGGGTGAAGGCATCATTGCCACCAGCCTGCAGTTGCAACAGGTTGCCGCTACCGGTTTTGTTGATGAAAATACTGCTAGTGCTGGTAGTCGCATCTGTTTGGACACCTTGGGCTAGTTGGACGAAGTTGGCGCTGGTCAGGCCATTAAGTTGGCCGGAATTCAGTGCGTAGGGGCTGGCCGTCATTCGCTTCATCGGCAGCATCTCGCCGTCGCCAGCACACGAAGCAAATGGAGTACAGGTTGCGTTGGTGTTACCAACGTTCATCGAAAGCCATAATGTGTCCTGATTCCAGTCAACATTTGAACCAAATGGCGTCACCGAACCCAGGTTGACCGACATAAAGCCGTTTTTGACCTGAACAGCGTGGTTGGAAGGGAAGTTGTTGTTGAGGTAATCCTCAGTCCATTTCAGTGTTCCACCACAAGGTGAACTACCGCCGGGCACACATCCGTCACCGTCTTGGTAAATCTTGAATTCAATGTTGTACCAACCGTCGGGAACTGCTGCACCTGCGGACGTCAATAATCGCCCCTGGAAATTAATAGTCTTATTAATTCCTGTAGTGGCGTGGGCAGGTCGTGCAATGACAAGTATTGTTAAAAGTACAGCGAATAGAATCGATGCAGCGATCAATACAAATGTCTGACGACTAATACGAAAAGTGGGATGGTGGCACCACATGTTTATTTTAGCTTTTTACCCCTGGGGGATTTAATATTGTTTATTTCGCTAAGACGTGTGGTGCCATCTAAAAGCTTGTGGCAATTGTAACATAAGTAGTTTTACATGTGCAAGTATTTTTCTTGAGGTCGAGACTTACGACGTCACAAGTTGGTGATGTTTGGCAAGGACGTGTTTTTCGCGGCGTTCACCTAGCCAGAAACTGATCACAACAGCGACAAGGGCGACATAGAGCGGCCACAGTGCCACCAATGGATTAACCTTGGTCGTCGAACCTTCAACTGTTGGGGCAAGGTCGGGTTGGCCGTTAATAATCGCAGGTACCGTCAGGAATGCAACGCGTCCATCGGCATCAGTTGCCTGGAAACTAATCTGGTAGACACCTGGTTTTTTATATTTATGTGTTGTTGTAAAAGTCACATTATCATTACGAGGCACTAAATTATTTGATGAATCGCCCCATTGGATATTAACCGCAAATGGTGGTCGGCCACCAATGATTGTCAGAGGTGCAGGCATGTCTTGATCGGGGAATGATCCACGAAATGCAGCATCAGTGTTAAGTAGCATCTGAGGCCCACCAAAGTCCAGCGCAGCCAGGGCTCCTGCCTGGAGCGGCAGCGCATCGTAGAATACAGTAATAGCGTTCGAATCTGGGCCAGGCTGATTGAGAGCATCATATACCCGGGCAATCAGGATATTTGCCCCTATTAACAGATCAACCTCGACTGTGTAAGTACCCGCGTTACTACATGCCGTCGAGCCTGCAAAGATGTCGTTTTTAAATATTTCAACTAATGTGTTTGGCGGACAAGTTCCCGAAACTGTAATCGGCGTCGCGCTAAAGTGCTGACCATTGGCTGGCGATTTGATCGTTGCTGCTGTTGTAGGTGGTTTGCCTGGCACGACACCGTGCAGGCCAATTGACCCCGCCTCTGGACCTGTATAAGGCGTCGCCGCGTAGGCAGTATATACAGATAGAATCAGACCAACGGCCAGTAGTAGCACTCCAAGTGGAGCATACGATGTATGTTCGTGCCCGAGAGCACGTCCGCTATGATGATGGGGGCTTAGTTTGAGCCAGCTAGACATAACCATATTGTACCATGTACCGCTAGAGGTCGTCGGTAACTACCTTCGTCGACGTGCTTGGCTGATGATGTAGCGGTTGTAGCGCTTGATGCCGAAGAAGAGAGCACTAGAGACCGCAATGAGTATCAAGATGATGATCGCAATCAAGGTGTATGGGATTATCCAAAACGTCGTCGTACTAGTGAGAACCTTATGATCAGTACCATATTTAAGCGTTAGAGTAGCGGTGTATTTACCAAATAACCATCTGTTTTCAGCTGCTTTACTATCCATCGTTGCATCAAACTTGCGAATACTATTTGGTAGAACATTTCGAGGTGGTGAGTTGACGCTAAATGCAGCGACTGGCTTGCCAAACATGTCAGTCACCGCAATCTGTCCGATAGGTTGTTCGTGGATGTTGCCATCATTCTTGATACGTTCGACAAAGTTGACAGGTAGTGATTCGAATAACCAGTTAGTCTTGCCATCTTTGTTGGCAGAAAATTCAACAACATTCATTTGTTCCTTGGCAGCACCGTTCACCCTTAGCAGCACTAATGCACCCAAACTGGCTGATAGTGATACACCGGTACCCTGTAGTTCTGGTGGAGTACCAGTAAAGCGAATAACTGCGTAATATCCACCCGGTGAGGCGGTCGTAGGAACCTTCAATGTTACACTGAGCGTTTGAATCTGTTTTGGTACCAAAGTAAACTGTGGTAACGGAGTAATCCACGTTCTCATAGAATAGGGGTTTGGTTCAGTTTCTTTCAGCAGGATCTTTGGTGTACCATCTTCGCCATTCGCAACAAAATCATTGACCTCGTTGGTAACGATAAGTTTGCTGGTTGAAATGTCACGCAGGCTGATCTGTGCTTTGACTGTTTGACCGGGGTCGGCTACCAAGTTGATGACAGGAGGACCAATTTCGAGTGCCTGGCCAGAACCTGGAGTTGTTGCTGCCTGGGCCGCAACGTGTGGCACTGCGGCAAATAGACCAAAGGCTAGACTAAGGGTTCCGAGTGCGATTGTGGTGATTGAAATGATTTTTTTCATGTATTAAAACGTCGCTGTACACACGTAGGTTAATGTGGCCGCATAACTGCCCGCGGCCTGGCTACCTGATACATTGGCGAAGTACGATACGGTATATTTCTGCCCGTTCGTCGGGAATGGACCACCTGATGTGTAGTCGCTTCTTGCGATCGTACTGCCTCCGCTCGCATAGGCGAACGAATCCGCTGTACCAAAGTCTGTCGTTGCCTGACCTCGAAGCACTAAACCGATGTTGGACACTGGGTTGATTGCTGCACCCACTGCAGGGGTAGCAGCGGCAGTTGTATTGGCGACGAGATTCAGTCCAAATTTACTCGTACCTCGACTACCGGCAACTGATGTTGCTGTACCGCCCGCATCGGCAATAGTATTACCACCCGATACCAAACTAGTACCACTTACCGTGATGACATAGCCCGACGCCGCATTGGTGGACGCGGCCATCTGTGATGTCGCCGTTGCGGTATCGGTAGGCGAGAATAGCTGGTTGAAAGTAACAGATCCAGCAGTCGCAGTCGTACAGTCAGGGATGCTACCTACCATAGAAATAACGGCGCCGGTGCAAAAGACGATCGATTCAGGCATAGTGCCGGTGACGACGATCTGTGTAGCGGTGCTTGCGGCGACGCTACCACTGTCGGTCAGACCAGTTGACCTGTCAGTAGAAGTGTATGTAGTAATACGGACGAAGAATGTCGAGTTGGTTGCTGATGGGTTGGTCACACCGACAAGAGTAAAGGTAACTCCTGCGCTAATATTTACCGTACCAGAGTGTGTAATGTAAGGAGCCGTCGCACTAGGGGTGACTGCGCCTATAGACCAGCCACCACCACTGATGGTGGCACCGGTTGCGGTCATGCCTGCTGGGGCAACACACGCTGTAACAGAGGCTGTTGTACAATATTCAAATTTGACGGATTGGATAGCTGTAGAACCAGGCGCAGTAAAGGTGAATGCGTGGTTGACGACACCGCTCGGTTTTGATCCACCGTCACCACCAGCACCTGTTTGTAATGTAAGACTACGAGTTGTGATTTGGGCTGCATGTGCATCTTGCGACTGCAGTATAGAGGTGACCGAAGTTACCAATAGCAATACACTCAATAATACCCGTCCACTCACTCTCATGTGTGGAATTGTACCATAAGCGCAGAAGCGCAGTCAACGGATTATGAGCAAGTTTAGGTATGTTCTATCCTAGAAAGTTGGCGTACAGATGTAGGTGAGTGTTGCCGTATAGGTACCGGCTGCCTGGCTACCTGGGACGTTCACTATGTACGATGCGGTATAGATCTGGGCATTTGTTGCCACCGGATTTGGCCCATAGCCAGCCGGAGAACCAGGAGTCAGGTGGTCACTTTTGGCAACCGCAGCCCCGTCGACGTAGGTAAACGTATCAGGGGTGTTGTAGTCAGGTTGAGGCATGCCCCTCAGGAGAGCGTTATCTGACGCAGAAGCGATATCAAGACCAAGCGCTATTGAAGGCACTCCTGAAGTCATGAGTGTGTTGAGCCTCAGGTTCATACCAAATTGGCTGTTACCAAAGTTACTGACACTACCAGGTGACGGTATAGCTGTAATGGTATTTGCACCAGAGGTGAGAGTAGCTCCATTGACGGTGATGATATACCCTGTACCAGCATTGGTAGAGGCAGCCATCTGTGATGTGGCCGTTGCTGTGGCCGTTGGCGAGAAGAGTGAGTCAAAGGTGATATTACCACTAGTTGCAGTGCTACAGTCAGGCACCGACGCAGTCAGACCAATGAGGGCACCTGTACAAAAGACGAGGGACTCAGGCATCGTACCAGTCAAGACGATCGGTCGGTTAGTAGCCGCAGCTACCGTACCGCTGTCGATGATACTACCTGTTGTGTTGGTGCTGGTATAGGTGGTAATACGGACAAAGAATGTTTCACCGTTGACGCTCGTAGGGTTGATGATGTTTGTCAAACGTTCGTCAAATACACCTGCACCCGGCGAACTTGCTGATCGTGATAGGTACACAGAGTTAGCAGCGGTGCTGACAACGCTTGTGAAGGCACCAGTGACGCTGGTGAAGCCAGCATTGGCGGTATCGAGGCCGGTTGGTGCAACACAACCGATGGCAATGGTTGGAGCGGCCGTTGTACAGTAGTCGAATTTGATTGAGCCAACATTAGTACCGGTAGTAGGTATCGTGAAAAGGAATTCATGGTTCGAATATTGGTTAGGTGCAACAGCACCTGGTGCGGAACCACCATGGGCACCGACAGCCTGAAGGGTCAGGTTACGTGGCACAATCTGAGCGGCATTCGCATTGCTAATAGGAAAGAAAACCTGTGCCAACACAAGTGCTAGTACCAATGGGAAGCTGAGAAGTTGTTTTAGTGATTTTAGTGGTGGTTTTTTCATTTTTATTTTGTTTTTACTAACTTTTAGTAGTTTCGCTAAGAGAATAGTAGCACGAGCATTATGGCGTGTCAACAAAAATCTTTACTAATTTTTCTAAAGTCCAATTTGCGTGAATGCATGACCATTGCCATCTGTGGAGAAGTCATTATGGGATAACGATATGGGTCTTTGGTGTCGGCAGGTCAAATTCGAGTGGTGTATGCGCCATAATGCTGGCGTAGAGGGCGCGCGGGACTTGGCCGTATTTGGCAGCGTTTAAAATAGCGATCCTTGCCCCAGGATTATTGCCCTTAGCCCCTTCCATGATGGCTTTGTATGACCATAACTTGGAATTTTTTGGATAGAGTTCGAGGGCTTTTTTGAAGAATTGATCTGTCGAAGGGCTGTTCCAGTCGGCCAGGTACATTGCCCCCAAGTTTTCGTACACCAAGGCCATCGTGCCATGATTGAGCGCTTCTTTGTATGCCTTGATTGCCCCTGGGTAGTCACCCGTTTGCTGCAAAGCAACGCCCAAGTTGTCGTAGTTACCGACACCCGGGAATATATCAATTGACTTTTGAGCCATATCTTTGGCCTCGTTGAATCTGTTTTGGTGGATATATTCCTGCGCAATATTATTCATGGCCGAATAATCATCTTTTGACACTGCCAGGTCATGGACAGCTATAGAATACTGGCTACTATAGTCCGTCCCTCTGATGGCCGTACGCAGCCCCAGGACAGCAATCAGCACTAGTACAATAATGACGATCCACTCTGGGTGCAGACGTCGTTTAGGGATTTTGACCGTCATGAGTGCGATGCCAATCATCGCTAGTACGCCTACCATCGAGAAACAGAACCATGTTTCGCAGGCTGTCATATCAAGCGGGGTGAACTGCAGATACGGAAGAAGGCCGAGGACTGCCCAGCCTGCGAAAAACAGATAGGTCCGAAACTTTATCTTGCCAAGCTTGCGATGGACTCGTAATCCGAAATACACAAATAATCCAACAATTGCCAGGTCGACGATCGTCGGTACGAGCACGCCAGTGACGCTTAGCGTCGGGTGTGTCCAATACCAACAGGTTGCCAGATCCCATGGGAATACAAACTTGCTTGCATAGAATAGGACGATCGACGGTGCCGTCAGCAGGCGGCCCAAAAGACTGAGATTATCGATCGGTGCTCCTTGGGCGTTGGCCACAAGCAGTCCAACAGCGTGCGTTTTGAGAAGGACATATATAATGAACGGCAGTACTACGATCCGGGCGAGAGTCCAGATGCGTTTTCTATCAAACAGCAGCAGGTACGCAAACGCCATCACAGGATAGGCGAGGCCGGATTCCTTCGAAAATAATGCCAAGGTCAGGAGTGCGGCAACTGCAAGTAGGCTTTTGGTTGAACGGTAGTGTACCAGCACATACAGCGCACTGATACCGAACAAAAACAGCAGGGCATCTTGCATACAGGCGATAGAAAAAACGATTTGGGAGTTCATGGGGTGGACAAGAAAGAGCAGGGCAAGTAAAAAGGCGGGTACTTGTTTCAGAAAGTGCTTTAGGAAAAGGTACAGCACAAACGCACCAGTGGTAAAGAGCGCGATTTGAAAGACGTGATAGGCAACTGTCCATGTCCCAAAGAGCGTGTACAGCAGCGAAAAAGTGGTTGTCATCGTTGGACGGTAATACGAACCAACCAGCGCGTCACCATTGAAAAACGTACTGGAGGTAAAGAAAAATCCTATGTTTTGGATAAAGTGAACGGGCAGATTATTGACGATCTGCGTGGCGTCGTCACCCTGGAATGGGTTGTTCAAACAGGTAAAAAACACAACACATGCAACAGCCGTCATGATGTAGGCGACTTGGCGTGTGGTGAGTTTATTGATGATTTCTAGCATATTAATAGGTACCGACGACGATCAATGTCTGATTGGTGTTATATTGTCCACCAGGTGTTAGGGCAGCGACATTCACCAGGTAACTAATAGTATAGTTGGTGACGCCCGAACTTTTCAAACCTTTGGCTATAATATCACCATCGCCGTACCAATATTTGTTTGACGTCAGATAATCGCCCCAGGCTTGTCCAAAACTAAATCCGCCACCTCCAGAAGTGTTATCGGGGTTGGCGCCGATGGACTGCGGCGAGGTATTGGCTACCAGGTTCATACCGAATTGTTCGAAACCTATTTGGGAAGTATCGTTCGTACCGTGAGTAGCCATTGGGGGCAAGGCATGGCCATCGTTGGTGGGTGTGTTGCCAGTCACGTAGACAGCATACCCATAGCTGGTGTAGTTGAGCACCGAGAATGTGGTCGTTGTCATTGCTGGAATACTTGGGCTGAAATTGCCAAAGCTGGCGATACCAGTGTTGATAGCAAATGAAAGAGTTGGATCGTTGGTTGTCTGTGAACCACCCTGAAAGCCATAGTTGGCCGAGGCAGATTCACCAACTCCCAAATCACCTGTCGAACTACTTCCCTGGAAATTGGCCGAATTTGATAATGGCAAACCACCTGCGCCCAATGTGCTTTCCGAGAAGTGATAATTCGTCGATGTTGGGTCCGTGGCGTG
Source organism: Candidatus Saccharimonadota bacterium (assembly GCA_041691795.1). Classification (GTDB taxonomy): domain Bacteria; phylum Patescibacteriota; class Saccharimonadia; order Saccharimonadales; family Saccharimonadaceae; genus JBEPTX01. Next base: position 403,166 of record JBEPTX010000001.1, on the reverse strand, counting down.
GGCTGACGAGGTGTTAAGTGTCGTAAAGCAAAGCAAAGTGAGTAACACTCCTACTCCGGCTGCGACCCTCTTTGACATATGTCTATTGTTGATGATAAGAGGGGATTTTGCAAGTCATAAGGTTAAGCAGTATACTTGTTAGCAAGTAGGACAGAGAGACAAAAAGATGAGCAACGACCCCAAAGACGATCAAGTAGCTCCTGAGGTATTAAAGCCTCAGACTGATGATGCGTCTTCGGCGTCTGATACGTCCGAGGCCGATGGCGCAGCTAAGCCTGCTATTGCCGTACCGAGCAAACGCCAACGTCGTGCCACCTATCGACCGAGTCACAAAGCCACCTTTATTGGTCTGGCGGTTGTTGTTGGAATCTTGGCGGCCAACGCGGCGGTGATCGCCTTTGTGATCAAGGGTCAGGGCAAAGCCGATGCCGGTGCGGGTACGGCCGAAGTATCAATTAGTTCTGCTGCGCTTGATAAATTGGGCGTGACTCGCGATCCAGGCGGTAATTTAGGCGCACAACTATTGGTTAATCCAAATGCGCAGTTCAATGGCACGCTGACGGTCGCCAAGGACGCTAACTTTGCTGGCCAGTTAAAATTGAACGGTAAATTGAGTGGCGCTGATGCAACATTTGTTAAATTACAGGCGGGTGAGACCGCTATCGAAAAGCTAGACGTCAACGGTGATGCGACAATATCAACCTTGAATTTGCGCAAAGATTTCTCGGTTGTGGGACTCACACGATTACAGGGGCCAGTGACACTTGCGCAGCTGCTGACGGTCAATAACAGTGTGAATATCGCAGGTAATTTGGCAGTTGGCGGAACATTATCGGTTCGTAGTTTCCATGCTAGTAGTCTGGTATCAGACACGACTCTTACTATCGGCGGCCACGTGATTACGGGTGGTTCGTCACCAACAATTAGTCCGACCGGAAATCTCGGTAGTAACGGCACAGTGTCAATTAGTGGCAACGACGCCGCCGGTACAGTAGCAGTTAATATTGGTGCTGGTGGCGGGGGCGGAACACTGGCGAACATTACCTTTCATAGCAAATACAGCAATACGCCACACGTTGTTGTGACTCAGGTAGGGCCTGGCGGTAGCGGTGTCTATATCAATCGTACCAGCGCTGGGTTTAGTATTGGCGTCAACGGCACTATCGGGCCTGGTGGATATGCTTTTGACTTTATTGTGATGCAATAATGTGTTCTTTTCGCTAGAAGAACCACAAGTAAGTGTACTTTTCCCCTGGAAAGTACCAAAAAGCCTTCTTTTTGTGGCGACAAAAAGAAACAAAAAGCTCTTCGACCACTTCAAACCGCCGCGTCGTCTCATAGTAAAAGAGTGGTCACTGAAACAACTCCCGTTGGTCGGTCCCTATCTATTTTCTTAGTTAATTGATAGGGACTGAGTTCCAGTGAATGATTCCACTCTTTTCCCACTCGCCATCTCGGGGTTCTGCAGATGTCGAGGGGAAACGGATTTATAATCATTCGCGTCTATGACGCGTTGAATAAATCATCTTCCCCGTGGCATCTGGACCTGCCCGAGACAGGATGTTCCCATCTGACCGAATAGTTCGTTCGGACTCAGTCCCGTTCGAAATAACTAAAGAACAAAGAACGGGACCGACCAACGGGAGTTGTCCGAGCGACGGTCAGATGGAACCATACTGACACGGCGGAGGGAAGCCGCCACAAACGTTTTGCTTCTTTTGCTATCCAAAAGAAGGCTTTTTGGTACTTTCCAGCGGAAAAGTACACCCCCTACATATTTACAAAAATCATAACCTCATCATCACGGGCGGTGACAATTCCATTGCTAATTTTGAATACCTGTGACTCTTCGCCATTTTGTATCTTTACTTCGCCTGGGTTTAAAACAGAGAAAAAATCAGCATGGCCGGGTAAAATATCAAATGGCCCCACTCTGTTAACGGCTGAAACGGATTCGGCTTCACCTTCGTAATAAATTTCAAAAGGCGCACGCGCAACGACATTTAATTTCGGTGTTTCAGGTTTGCTCATGATTGTTTCTCAGCAGCTTTTTCTGGTGGTTTTTCTTCGGGTTTTTTGTCTGCGTCTGCTGGAGCTGGAGTAGGGGCTGGGGCCGTACCTTCAGCAGGCTTTTCTCCTTCGGCTGGCTTGGCTACAGTTTTTTCTTCATCGGCTTTTTTTGATTCTTCGTCTCTGCCTTCCAAAATTGCTTCGATACCACTCAGTGTTTCCTCAAGTGTAAAGTACTGGCCAGGTTTGCCAGAAAGGTGTTCGGCGACGGCGAAATCTTGTGAGAAATATTGGATCAATTTTTTAGCATTTTGATAATCCGCACGGTCGGCAGGCGACAGTTCGTTTTCACCAACGATGGCGATGATGTTTTTGAGTGAGTCGTATTTCTGGATAATAGACTGAACGCGTTCGGCTAGTTTATAGTGACGTTCGCCAACGATTTCTGGTGTGAGCAGAGATGAGGTCGTTTTGAGAAGATCAACAGCAGGACGAATGCCAGTTTCGGCAATCGCACGACTCAGTACCAAAACAGAGTCCATCTGCTGCGAAATGGCCTGCACGGCTGGGTCTGAAAGGTCATCTGCTGGAATATACACAGCCTGGACTGACGTAATCGTGCCATGTTCGGTACTTGCCAAACGGTCTTGTAGGCGTCGTAATTCCGAGAATACGAGTGGTGAATACCCACCCTCGGAAGGCACGAGTCCCATGTTTGTAGATAGTTCGGTCAAGGCCTGAATATGTCGATAGATATTGTCCACGAAGAACAGAATGTCGCGGCCTTCTTCGTCGCGGAAATATTCGGCAGCGGTTGCGGCAGCCGGACCCACCATCGAACGAATCGCAGGCGTGCTGTCCATTTGTCCAAAGAACATCACGGTGTTTTTCAGCACGTCAGTGTCTTTTAGAGTTTGATACAGTTCGTTACCTTCACGAATACGCTCACCAACACCGCAGTAGATAGACATACTTCGTTCGTCTTTGGCGACGTTGTGAATCATTTCGGTGGTCAGGACGGTCTTACCGACACCGGCACCACCGACAATGCCAATCTTGCGGCCTTTGACGAATGGGGTCAGGAAGTCGATGACTTTCAGTCCGGTCGTGAGCATTTCAAGTTTCGAACTGTCACGATAGCTACGTGTACCAGTTGGTTCACGGATTGCACGGCGCTTTGTGTTCACTGCAGGACCTTCATCGAGTGGTTCGCCAAGGGCGTTAAAAACACGACCAATTGAATCGATGCCAACAGGAACGGTGACCTTTGTGTTCGTGCGAGTGACTCGTTGACCGCAACCAAGGCCTTGGCCGTTGTTCAAGTTAAGACAGACGGCGACGCCCGCTCGAAAGAACCCTACTTCGAGGAAGACTCCAGGGTGACCTTCGATGTCGAGTAGCTCTCTTGCATCAGGCTTTTCACCGATAATTTCAACCTCGACAGTCAGGCCACGGAGAGATTTAATAACCCCAATATAGGCACCAGAACCATGCTCTCGCACAGGTGGTGCAGGAGCGTCAGGCGCTACCACTGCGGTTGGCGCAGCGGCTTTCACTTCTGGCTGTGGTGTTTCGGAGACTGGTTTCATTAGGCTACTTTCCGGCTTCGTTGTTTTTTCTTCAGGCTGACCATCACCTCGCGCATACGTCGGTCACTTTCACCACGTTTGGCTCGGTGAAATTCCATTGTAAAATCGCCAAGTAGCTCGTTTGCACGTTTTTTTGCAACCGCCATGGCGTTAAATCGACTCGCTGCTTGTGCAAGGCTTGACTGTAGAATACTCTGACTAAGCACAAGTGTCATCATGGTTTCTTCCATTTGCTCGGCAATTTGATCAAGTGATGGTTCGAAAATCGTATCTTCAGCCGTGATCGTGCCTTCTTCGAAATCTTGACTCATGTCTTTCATGGTGGAGATCAGGTTGATGGATTTAATGATTTGCTCGCTGAGCGAGACGTATTCTTCGTAGTAGACAATAATCGCAGAATATTGAACAACCACATCAATGACAGGCGAGACATCAATATATCGATCAGATTCCGGAACTTGGAAAAACCGAACATACGGAATGCCACGTTGTCGCAATTGGGTCGCGCCATGTGAACCAAGGACAACAACATCGGTTGTCGCAGCATCATAATCCTGCGCCATCGTTTCGATTAAGCGTTGGTCGATGTCACCACTGAGTCCGGCTTCGGCCGAAATGACGACGAACACTTTTTTAGGATTTTTGTCGCTATCATCACGATTTGTAATACGGGATTTAGGATCGACACGAATAGAGCTGTAGCGTGCCCATAAAAGTTCAAAGAATTTATTCGAAAGAGCGGCTTTGTTCTTCACTTTTGCCACCTGGGTACTTGCCAAGCTCTCGAACACGCCAGTCAAATCTTTTACTGTTCCAATCTGGATCGCTTCTTTCTCAATTTGACTAGGCTTTCGCATGCTCGGCCTCTTTTTCCTTTTTAGTATCCTCTGATGGCTTCTCGTCTTTTTTGTCACCATCTTTTTTATCACCACTCTCGGCAGGCCCTGCCGGTTTTTCTTCCAGTTTTTCAGCCTCAGGTTTGATGGCAAATTGTTTTAGCAGTTCAGCCTCCAGTCGATCATAATCAGCCTCCTCTTTTGCTTGGTCGGCAACTTTACGGACAGCTTCTTTTAGCCCATTAATATCGACATCAACCTCACCGCCACTCAGCATCACCGTTTCAAGCATCAGCTGCTGTTCAGATAGCGAAAACAACTCTTCAGGTGGTTGCTGCAATACTTTATTGATTAATGTACCGATTTGCAAATCAATCCTGGTTTCTTTTGAAAGCTGGCTACTAAAGTGCGAGAACTCTTCGGCTTGTTTGTATTTTGCCAAAGATTTAAACAATGTACCCGAGAGGCGTTTACGACGTCCGGTTTGGGCGTTACCACCGACACGTGAGACGGAGAGACCAGCGTTCACTGCAGGGCGTTTGCCTTGGCGAAAAATACCTAGGTCAAAAATAATCTGTCCGTCGGTGATGGACATAATACTGGTCGATAGGTAAGCGGTAATATCGTCGTTTGGCGTCAGGACGACAGGGAGTGGAGTCAGTGATTTCATATTTGACAGGAGTTTGCCGCCACGTTCCAGCAGGCTCGAGTGCGCATAGAAAATATCGCCAGGATACGAATCGCGGCCAGGGTCGACTTCCTGTAGCAGCGACAACTGGCGATAGGCTTCGGCGTGGGATGATAAATCGTCGTAGATGACAATACAGTTTTGGCCGTTTTCACCGTACCACAAATGTTCAGCCATGGCGCAGGCTGCATAAGGGGCCAAATATGACTGGGTAAGGGAGTCAAATATATCTGCCTGGACAATAATCGTGTGATCTATAGCACCCGATTCGCGGAGTCCACGGAGCAATTTTTCGACGTCACTCTTGCGCTTGCCAATCAGGACATAGACGACGAGTTGACCACTTTCGGATTGCATAGCAGCCAGCTGACTAAGAAAGGTGCTTTTACCGGATTTGCTATCACCCAGGATTGCCATACGCTGACCTAGGGTGAAAGGAAAAAAGCTATCAACGGCCGTCACGCCAGTAGCCAATTGTTCGTTAAGTGGGCTCCTGGCCATGATGCCCGGTGCTGAGTTAAAAATACCAGATGTTTCGGTCGTTGCGATTGGACCTTTGCCGTCTAGTGGCACGCCCATTGGAGTGACGACGCGACCGATCAGGCCTTTTCCAACAGGGACTTTTAACATATCACTTTCGACGACAGCTAGTGTACCGAGCGCGATTTTTTCGGTGTTGACGTTGAAAAGAATGACTTTATCACCGTAGGCTTCACGTACGATGGCCCGCTGACCATCTTCGAATAACACAGCAGCACCAATCGGCACCCCCTCAAGTCCTTTGACCTCAATAATGAAACTGTTTGTTGCAACGACTTCGCCGGTCAGATTATCAGCCTCGACCAATCGTTGGAAAACATGATCATCAAACATGGCGTAATACCTCTGGGAACGTATCGCGAGCGGCCAGTAACTGACGGCGGAATGACCAATCATAGACATGGCTGCCGCTACGTACAACCATCCCGCCCAGAATTGTGCTGTTGAACTGGAAATTAACCAAAATATTTTCGGCAATATTTTCGCGACACCAAGCGACCAGTGTTTTTTTGATACCACCAGTTGGTGGAGCGGCCAGAGTGAGTGTAATTGATGGCGCGGTACTGGCATATTCTTCTAGTGCGTTGATCAGATCGGCCAAGCTTTTTTTGCTGAGTGGCTCATTGGTACCCCATTGTTGCAACAATTCATTGGTGGCGGGGCTCAGCTCTGGCAATGCCGAACGAACAGCCGCCGCATTGGTTACCTGCTTTTTGACTGATTCATGCGAAAACCATTTGGCACACTCGCGTACTTCCCTCAGCAGGGCGGTCAAATCTTGGGGCGAAGCGACACTATTTGGTAACTGTATAGTCATCTTTTATCCCCTTGGCGATTTCATCTTTATGTTCCTCTAACTGTGCGGTCAGATAGGCAGCCTGTGCGCCCAAATCAACATTGTGACCCAGTGTTTCAACCAGGAATGAGGCAACGGCGTCGCTTAATCTATCGTCAATCTCCTTGGATAGGCGTTCCTTCTCGGCGGCAATTTCCTTGGTCATTTTTACTTTTTGTTTGACCTCATGCTCGGTCAACCTGGTCTTCATTTCTGCCTGATGTTTCGTGTTTATCTCTTTGATATCCAGAATCATTGCATTGGACTGCTTGCGAAGTTCTTGCATATCGAGCCGATATTGTTTCATTTCGGTGTTGATGGTTTCGACACCAAGTTTTTTCAGTTCTGTGCTCAGCTTGGCATTGGTTGCCCGCAAATCTTCCTCTAATTCGTCAGCCGAATTCGCCAGAATTGCTTCGAACCTTGTCTGCGCTGATTCCAGTAGGTGCGCCTTTAGGGCAGGCGGCAAGTGCGCACCCTGGGGTTTGGCATGTGGTTTTTCATCGTCATGATGAGCGAAATAGGCGTAGGCGTAACGCGCAGCCACGGCAGCAAGTACGCCGATTAAAAAGACGTTGACCAGCAGAAAGATTTGCAAAAATGTCCCACTCATAATTTTTTAAGTACCATAAAGATTGCGACAACACCGGCGGCTAGGATTAGAATCACAAGTCCGGATAGCTGAATAAGGTCACGGTAAACGGCCGATTGTGACATTGGGTTACGACCGACCGAAATAATACTACTGCGGACCATTGTGTAGATAATTCCGACCACGACGACTAGCATAATGACAAAGATTGCGGCGCTAATCACGATCGGAAGTGTGCTGACCGAGCGGCCAGCCAAGGCATTAGCGACATTCTGCAGTGCAATCGGGATGAGTGATTTGCTTTCGTCCTTGTAGTAATACGACACATTGACGACGATCGGGATTTCACTGACAGTGACCGTCTGTTCTTTGCCGAACTGATCTTTGTAAGTTTGCTTGCTGCCACCACTAAGGCTGGATTGAGCGACACCGACGATACGGACGTTATTTGATGCTCGCATGCCAATACCGGCTAGAGGTGAAGCAGTGATATGATCGCCTGCATTGATTGGGCCGTTGACATCCGATACGAGTACTTGGACAATCCCGCTGGTTGCGACCTGGACTTGGTTGGCGCCGCCGCTGGACAGAGATAATAGTGCGCTATCGGCGTTGATAACCACGCCGATCACACCGTCGACGGTGTCGCTTCCACTGGCAATCACATGGTCAGTTGAGCTTTTCTGTAGGCTTACGATTGAACCTACTGACACTTTGTCAGTAGTGGTGTAACTCTGCGAGATAGAAGTCAATGCGCTTGCAGTGACGGGTAGGGCAAAGCTCAACAAAAAGACGCCAGCCAACCAAAACGGGACTGGGATGATTTTTCTCTGGAGTCTACCAAGTAATCCCATTGTGCTTAAGTATATCAAAATTCGTGGTATTATGTAGTCAATAAACGGGGGTTTACGTGAGAAAATTACAAAAACAACAAGACGGCTTTACGCTTCTCGAACTATTCGTCGTTATTGTCGCCGTGATTATCGTGGGCGTCATCGTCTATTTTGTCTGGCAAAGTCAATAATATAGGTGTAATGCTCGGGCATATCAAACACAAGACAGCACATGCTTACCATAAATTAGATGGTATTTTTACCGATCGCGAGGCTTGGGGATTATTCAAAATCGCCGCATTTGTCGAGACGATTGGCTGGACTTTACTGATTATTGGAATTGTTTTTGACGAATTCCGATGGCCACACCACAGTGCTATTTTGGCCGTTTCGGGCAGCATTCACGGCATGTTGTACATTTTCTACGTGTTTATTGTCTTTTTCGGTCATCGCAGCATGTCATGGGGCATTTGGCGATTCATCGTGGCAGAACTGGTCAGTATTGTGCCATATGGTGCGCTGGTTTTTGAACAGTGGGTTGCCTATAAACGACGTAGCAAATCTCAGGAGGCTATTTCTCCAGAGGTGATTGCTGACTAGCTGATTTGCTGGGTGCTTCTGGTGCCGAAAGTGGGCTCAATGGGCGGTTTTGTTTGTTATAAGCGGTAATACCAATGGCAAGAATAGCAATCAGCGTGAGGGCAATACCGGTGGCGACAAGAATTTTTTTCATCATGGGTAGTACTATAATAGCGCGTACGTAAGAATTCTTACAGTCTTTCTCGGCAACTCCGTTCATACTAGACATGTAACCTAACAAAGGAGGTGTATATGATACTAAACATTGTAGTGTGGATACTATTTGGAGCACTCGCTGGCTGGATCGCATCACTTATCATGCATACTGGTGCGCAGATGGGGATGATGGCCAACATCATTGTCGGTATTCTCGGTGCGTTCATCGGTGGGTTCTTGGTTCAGGCAATGACGGGTATGCAGGTTGAAGGTTTCAATCTGACAAGTTTGGTTGTCGCAGTGATCGGCGCAGTGATACTGCTGGCGATCGCCAGAGCTGTTCGTGGTGGCAATCCGCATCACGCCTAGACACAGCATCCATCATAAAGACAAGAGACCGTCCCGCGCGGTCTCTTTCTATGTTCATTACAAATAATCGACCGAGAGTATCTCACTAACCTTCAAACCATTGACTATCTGCGCTGGTATCAGACAGATTCCCGGAGCGTCGCCCGAGATTCTGTCTGATACCACGATGGTTTGAAGGTTAGTGGGATACTCTTCGGATAATCATACTTGACATACTTTTCATACTAGGTATACAATGAGTACATAAACAGGAGACTCGCTATGGGTGCACCACTATTTGCAAAAAAACTCTACGGCACAGCGACCGTTGGCACCAAAGGCCAGGTGGTTATTCCTGCTGATGCCCGCGAAGAAATGAATATTCAGCCAGGCGACCGACTGTATGTTGTCGGTGCTATGAACGCCTCTGGTATCGTTTTTCTCAAGGAAGAAATGTTGGAATCAATGGTAGAGCAGCTGAGTGCTCAGGTAGAAACCTTCCGAGCACTTAAAAATAAAGAAGATAAAGGAACCAATTAATGCATCATCATTTAACACTTCGTGCCAAATTAATTATTATGCTGTCGGTTATGGCCAGCCTCTTTTTGGTTGCCCTCGATCAGACGATTATCGCGACTGCGCTTGGTCGTATTGTCGAGGATTTCAATGCCTTTGATTCACTCAGTTGGATCGTTACCGCCTACCTGTTGACCACAACAATTACCGTTCCGATTGCTGGTAAACTGTCCGACTTGTTCGGTCGACGCGTTATCTTGCTGATTGGTGTTGCTATCTTTGGTCTAGGATCACTGCTAAGTGCAACATCGGGAAGTGTTGACCAGTTGATTGCCTGGCGTGCACTGCAAGGTATCGGTGGCGGTATCATCACGGCCAATGCCTTCACAATTATTGGCGATCTATTTGCCGCTCGTGAACGGGGTAAATGGCAAGGCCTATTCGGTGCAGTATTTGGTCTCTCATCGATTGTCGGTCCACTCCTTGGTGGCTGGTTAACAGACACACACAACCTATTTGGTCTGGTGACGAACTGGCGTTGGACATTCTTTATCAACGTGCCGGTCGCTATTATTGCGTTCCTGTTAATTCGTATTTTCTGCCCACCGCTCAAACACGACAAAAAACCAGTCGTCGATTACCTCGGTGCTATCCTACTTGCGGTTGCACTTGGTACGCTTGTCCTGGCCGTTGATAATACACAACAGATTTTCCAGAGTGTATTAGATGCAACTGGCATGAGCCTCGATATACTGCGCGTTATTATGTACGCCATTGTCGTACTTGCAACCGCTGCATTTGTCTGGGTAGAAACCCGAGCACGCGAACCGATCTTGCCACTCAGTTTCTTCCGCAATCGGACCTACGTATTGATTATGGGAATTGCGACACTCTTTGGCGCGGCGTTCATGGGTTCAATCTTGTATCTGACACAGTTTAACCAACAAGTCTTTGGTGCGTCGCCAACCGAATCTGGCTTGATGCTACTCCCTATGATCGGTGGACTGATGTTTACTGCAATCGGTTCGGGGCAGATTATCTCTCGAACTGGTCGATTCAAGATCTTTATGCAAGTCGGAATCGTGCTTGCAACGGCGATGGTGCTGTTACTATCAACCCTTACGCCGTCTAGTTCATACATGTACGAAGCGATCATTATGGTGTTCCTCGGTGCAGGGCTTGGTGTCGTCATGCCAGTCATGAACTTGGCAGTCCAGAACGAATTCGAACAACACGAACTTGGTGCCGCTACCAGTTCCAACCAACTTTTCCGTAGTCTTGGTTCGACCATCGGCGTCGCTGTCTTTGGCGCGTTACTGACCGCAGGTATGACATCAGGTCTGACGAATATTCAGCAAGATCCTTACGTTCAATTGTTGAGCAAAAGCCCAGCCTCCAGCAAAATTGGTAGCCTGACGGATACAAATACATTGCTGAATTTGAACATGCCACAGACCAAAAAACAGGTAACTGATGGATTTACAAGCAGTGTTGCTCAGCTTCCTGCACCTGCTCGTGACAAAGCAACGGCCCAATTTAAAACCGACCAATCGACCTATTCTGGCAAAATCACACAGGCCTTTAGCAATAGCCTAAGTCGTATCTTTGTCACCTCGACAATCCTCATGGGTCTGGCCGCTATACTGGTATTTATGCTGCACGAAAAACCTCTGGCACGTGCCAGCGCCGATGACACACCAGGCGAAGCCTAAATTTGTTGACAAATAGGGCATAAGCGTTGTATCGTAAACCTATAGTTCTACCAAAAACATAAAGGAAAACAAAAGAGAGAAAAACCATGGGTGATACCCCTGAAGTAGCAGCCTCAACAGAACCTGTAGTTCCCGAAGTACTTCCAGAGGGCCCAGGTATGATGCCACCACAACCAATAACTGGCACAGAAGCGCCCCATAGCCGTGCAAGCAATGATCCGAGTGCTCTCGAAGAGAACCAACTTGCCGTTGCTCACGAAGGCGAACCAGCGCCAGAAGCATCAGCCGAAGCCAGTCTCGGTAGTACCGCTCTCGATACTACTTCAGCACCCGCGTTGCCATCGTTTGAACCAGCAACATCTACAGAGGAAAAGACAGACGAAGCCGATGCCGACAAAGAATTAGCTCACGAAGGCGAATCAGAAGAGTCATCGAGTGACGATGATGAAATAAAGCCTGCAACGCTTGAAAGTTTGAAGATAGTTGAAGAAAAACCAGCAAATTCAAGCCAATCTCTAACAGTGAGCCCAGAGCAATTTGGTGAAGTCATCGATCGAATCACGAAATGGGATGATATTTTGGCCAAGAATGACGTGAGTGATGCGTACAAGGCTGCCCACCCTAATGTTGAGTTTAGCGCAGCAAAACTTGCATATTTTGAAATGAAAGCAGAAGACGACAGAAAAGTGATAGATGATATTACCAGTGGTCGAGCAGCAGCATAAAATAGCTATTGCTAATCTGTTTAAAACATCCTATTATAAAACCAAGAGCGCGATGTAAATCGCCGCAGTCTTGACGTATGTGTCCAATTTTGATATCATCGTATATGTGTCCGCGCCAAAAACACGAAAAATGTATCATTTAAAAGGTCGAAGCGCGGAAGTCCTAACAGACAAGGAGTACAAGTCACATGCCAATAGCCATCGAATTTGTGTCATCGCGACGCAAAGTGATAGCAGTGGATGTGGTGCCTGCTAACTGGAAACAGTATATCGCTCATTAGAACTTATACCCGGGAGGTGTAAGTCAAACAAAAACCACCCCAAGGCACCGGGGTGGTTTTGATTTATAGACACTCTATTTCAGGGCTTCGTCGAGTACTTTGCGCAGTGCGCTGCCGTCACCACTGATCACACTCGCGGCAACATTGTCAGACACCTTAGTACCATTGACCACGAAGGTTGGTGTCCCGCTTACACTTGCCTTTGCGCCGAGTGATAGATCGTAATTGATTTTAGAATTAACAGCGTTCGATGCCATGTCGCTGGTGAATTTGGCGATGTCTTTGACACCGATTGCTTTGGCGTAATTAGCAAAAGTGGTTGTTCGTTCGTTGGTTGTCAGATCGCTCCAGGCAGTTTGTTGTTGGTAGAGCTGATCGTTCATTTCCCAGTATTTACCTTGCAAACCTGCGGCTTCTGCGGCAGCGGCAGCCGAGCGAGCGTTCGGGTGCAGTGTCACAAGTGGGTTGTTACGGAAAACAAAGGCGATTTTGTCTTTGTACGCAGTTGTGACGGTTTTGACTTTTGGATAAGCCTGGCCACAGTACGGACATTGGAAGTCACCATATTCGACCAACAGTACTTTGCTATCAGTTTTGCCATAGACGTGGTCGGCAATATTGCCAGATTCTGATACGGCAGGTAGTATCTTGTTAATATCAACGCCAGAAACGTCGATTTTTTGGCTACGCGAAATAAAAATTAACGTGCCGATCAACGCGACACAAATAACAACAAAAATAATCCAGGTTTTTTTGCTCACAAACAGAACTCCTTATAACTTACTACATTATAGTATATACTTTTGCCGCCACTTTGGCGATACGATACAATAGGCTACATATGACAACGCTTTTGTATATACTGACGCTCATTCTGGGGCTAGGACTACTGATTGTGGCCGCAATGCGACCGCAGCGTGCCGCGACGAGCCGGTTCGAGCTGAATCGTCGAGCCGAAACTGGTGATAGTCATGCCAGACACATCTTGCACCGTGAATCGTTACTGGGTGATGTACTTTCGCTTCAGAGAATTGTGGTGGCACTACTGCTGGTGATCGTGGCAGTACTATGCGTTAGTGTTTTTGGCTGGCTGACAGGCCTTATTGTGGCCGTTATTATTGCACTCGAATATGGATCAATTGCTCGTCTGAATTTTTTGAAATCGTGGGCGCAAAAATTGTATAGTCGCGTCGAATCAAAACTATTACAAACCATCGAACATTATCCGAAGTTTTTTGCTGTTATTCGCAGCGTCACACCAGATAATGCTGACGATTATCAGTTAGAATCGCGCGAACAACTGCTGCATTTGGTTGCAGGCGCGGATGCTATTTTGAGCGCTGACGAAAAACGGACGATCAAACATAGCCTAGAATTTAGTAACCTGACTGTCTCGTCGATCATGACACCAAGTGGGGTGATCGATAGTATCAGTCGTCGGGAACTTTTGGGGCCATTGGTACTCGATGACTTGCACCGAACGGGCCACAGTCGGTTCCCCGTCGTTGATGGTGATATTAATCATGTTGTCGGTATGTTACATATTCGTGATCTTTTGACGGTTGATGCGGGCAAACATTCGACAACGGCCGAAAAATCGATGGAACCACGAGCGTTCTATATTCACCAGGATCAGACACTTCAGCATGCCCTGGCAGCCTTTTTGCGGACGCACCATCATCTGTTTGTGGTGGTCAATGAGTTCCGTGAAACAGTCGGTCTGCTTAGCCTTGAGGACGTCATTGAGGCCTTGCTTGGGCGCAAAATTATTGACGAATTTGATGCTCACGAAGACCTCCGCGCTGTCGCTGCACGTAACCCACGCGACAACAACAATTCTCCCAAACACACAGACGTCTAGAATAATAGAGGTCACAGTGATATGATGGTGATAATATGACAAGAATATTAGCACGAGATTTAGCAGCAAAAGCTGGCGAAACCGTCACGATTCGTGGTTGGTTACATAAAAAACGTTTACTTGGCGGCCTTAACTTTATTACGCTGCGTGATCGTAGTGGTCTGACGCAGACGTTAATTGATGACAAAGACGAACTAGAAAAACTACGTGGCCTGCAAATCGGAACTGTTCTTGCCCTCACTGGTATGGTTGTTGCAGACGAACGTGCACCTGGCGGTGCCGAGCTTCATGACGTAAAAGTGGAAGTCGAAGTACCTGTCACCGACGAACCACCAATCGAAATCGACAAACCGATTAGTCACAAATCCGAAAACTTGGACACACTGTTTGAATACCGCGTGCTAAACATCCGTAACATTCAGGAACAAAAAATCTTCAAATTACGTGGCAGCCTGACACGATACATTCGTGAATTTTTGGACAAAAACGAATTTATTGAAATCGATACCCCGAAACTATTGGCCGAACCAACCGAAGGTGGCGCGGAAGTATTTAAGGTGGATTATTTTGGCCGAACGGCAATCTTGGCGCAAAGTCCACAATTTTACAAGCAAATTATGGTTGGTGCGTTCGAACGTGTCTACGAAATAGGGCATAGTTACCGCGCCGAACCGAGCGCAACGACACGTCATCTTACCGAACTTACCATGCTCGACATCGAAATGGGATTTGTCGAAAGTCACGACGAAGTCATGGACATGGTAGGTGACATGACACAATACGCGGTCAAAAAGGCCTACGACGAACATGGCGACGATCTGAAATCAATGAACGCACCAGAACTGAAACTGCCCGAAGACGGTAAAATTCCCAGGTTTACTATCGCCGAAATTCACGAAATGTATACCAAAGCCACCAAAACCGATACCACAAACGAAAAAGATTTGATCCCAGACGAAGAACGCTGGATTAGTGACTACGCTCGCAAACAACTTGGTAGTGATCTTGTCTACGCGACAGATTTTCCGCGTGTGGCTGGCAAATTCTACCACAAGTTCAAAGAAGACACCGTTGCTTGGGCAGATTTATTATTCCGAGGCCTAGAAATCGCAACCGTTCCACTTCGCGAAAACAATTACGAAAAAATGATTGAACAAATGAAAGCCGCAGGCCTCGACGTGACGCACGAAGGCTTCAAATACTATCTGCAAGCATTCAAATACGGCCTGCCAGCACACGGTGGCTGTGGATTCGGTGTCGATCGCCTGGTCCAAAAAACCATCGGTCTGCAAAACGTCAAAGAAGCCACGCTCTTCCCGCGTGATATCAACCGATTGATACCATAGGTTTTATAAGTGCTTATGCCTTGTGTGGTGTCCGTTCTGGTAGTATGCTGAAAGTAGTTAACAGGAGCAAAACTGAATATGAAAAATAAATCGATTTGGCTGATGGGTGTGGGAGTGATTGTTGTCGTCGCGGTTGTTTCAGCTATCGTTGTCGTGGTGCTTAACGCCAACAAAACGGCTGCACCACAGACTGATAATTCAAAAACAGCGACATATAACCCACCGAAAGCTTGTGAAGTTTTGACATCTGCAATTGCCCAAAAAATTAGCAGCGGTGCGACATCCGGACAAGAATCTCCCTCCCAAGATACACCATCAGTCAGTGTTTCGAGCTGTTCATACTACGATTCTAGTGCAAAAGTATCTGTCGGTTTGTTGGTTCGTGGCGCCAAAGATACATCAGGTGCTCAGACCAACCGAGCCCAATTTGCTGGCATTCCTGCAACGGGCCAGTCGGTGAGTGGCTATGGTGATGCCGCTTACTGGGACACATCATTTGGTCAGCTGAATATTCTCAAACACGGCAATTGGTACATTTTGACAGATGGTGGCGTCGCGCCAACTAGCCACAAACTTGATGACACCAAAAAACTAGCCGATTTAATTATCAATAAATTATAGTCATATGGAAAAACGCCAAGCCATTCAAAAAATACTCGCCGCCGTCCAGTCGCAGGGCTCGGATATTATGAATGCCAGCAATGGTGTTGGTTGGATGGGGCAGACGTCGGGCGTGCAGCAGCAAGTTGGCGAAGCGATCCTGCGCTGGACCGAATATGATGACCCACAGCCCCTCCTTGGAACAGTTGAAGTCTTGCAGACGCTCGAGATTCTTTCTCCTAACGAAGCGACCGAGCTCCGCCAGATCATTACAGATGTCAGCGGCCGTGCAAAAAAGATATAATCTGTTATAGTTAAGTAAAATATGGCGCACCTACGATATTTCCACCACTACTTTATTCGCTTGCTATTGATCCTGTTAGCTATCGCCGCTATCGGGTTGATTGTACTTGGATTTATGGCCTCATTGGAGCGATCACATCCAAAAGTCGTTTCGGTAGCCGAAAAACCAAAACCAAAGCCACATCAAACTCCTAAACCAGCGCATCCAAAACCAAAACCTGCCCCCGCACTCGTTACGCCGCTGCCACATGATTATCATCTGCCACCAATCGTTGATGGCCTGGCACCCGTTATTACCAGTATCCATACCGCTCAGCCGATTGTGTTTCTGACAATTGATGACGGCGCGTTCAAAGACCCAAGCGAGCTGCCAATGCTTCAGGATAATCACTTAAAACCCTCGTTATTTTTGGCCAAGATGTTTATTCAGAACAATCCTGATTTTTTCAAATCATTTGTTGTAGCTGGAGTGCCAATCGAAGACCATACATTAACCCACGATATCAATATGGTGAAAAACATGTCGTACGCCCGGATGAAAGCCGAGATTTGTGGGATGGCCGATTATGACCTGCAGGAATACGGTCGCCGTCCCATCTTCTTCCGTCCACCCGGCGGGGCCTATAGCACGACCATGCAACGTGCGGCTGCCGACTGTGGTATGCAGGCAATTGTGACCTGGATTGCAAAGGCAAATGGTGGCTCGATGCAATATCAAATCGGGGATCGTTTGCGCCCAGGTGATATTGTCCTGATGCATTTTCGCCCTGAATTCAAGCAAGATTTGCAGGCATTCATCGATGCCCAAAAAGCAGCCGGACTTCGCAGCGAACAGCTCGAAGAGTGGCTAGTGCCCTAGGTCCGAAAATGTTACAATAGACGTAAGCGTTTAACGAAAGGATTGCCCCCTGGAAACTCTGGTAACATTACTGACGATTGCCGTCATATTATTGTCGGTCGTTATCATCACCCTCCTTGTGGCGGTCGCGGTCGTTGTGATGAAAATCCATCGTATCGTCAAAAGCATCGACGCTATTACGCACAACTTTGCATCTGCCAGCGAATGGTTATCACCAATCAGAATATTCGCTGCGGCAATGAAAGCATTCCGAGATCGATAAATTAGTCAGGAGAAATAATTATGGGTAAAACAACAAACGTCCTCATTGCAGCCATCGGTGGATTTGTCGCCGGTATCTTGCTCGCACCAAAAAGTGGCGAGCAAACACGCAAGGATTTGAAAGTCAAAGCTGATGAGGCAAAAGAAATGGCTCGTAAAAAAGCCAAGCAAGTTAAAGCTGCTGCTCGTGAAGGTTCAAAAACCGTTCATGGGAGTGCCCAAGAAGTTGAAAAAGAAATCGAAGCCTTTGGTCTGAGTGCCAAAACAACTGCCGAAAAAATCGCCGCCGAAGCAATCGAATTAGGTGGCGAAGCAAGAGTCCGTGCTGGCCATGTTGCGTCAACTGCACGAGCAACTGCTGCTCAAGTTCAGGTTGATGCCGAAAAACATCTCAAGTAATTATTAAATTTTGATGTAAAATGACCACTGTAACAGTGGTCATTTTGTGTTGACAAAAATACACTACAGAGTATAGTGAAGCTAACCTAATGTATGCACAAGACCGTGCATAACGTGGGAAGTACCGAGAGGATGTGACAAGATGACTACACCGATCAAGCTGGCATGTGATGCTGACTACAAGTTCGAGTACTCGTCGTTGGCCAACGTCAATACCAGTAATCTGGAAGTAGTGGAACGTGCACTACGCAGTGGCTGCGGAGTGATCAAAGCCATAGTTCATGCGGCGGACGGAAGCAAGCTCGAATTTGAGCCCTCCCGAAGAGTTCGTCGAACTGGCAACTGCATGAGCGTCGCCCGCGAGGCAACGGCATACTCACTCCGGGATATTGGAGGAATCTGGCGTGATGGTAGGGAACTGAAGGGCGTTGTCGCCATCGGTTTCTCTGGCGGGAAAAACAAGCTGATTCTGCTGGATCGTTCGAACCGCCGACTCCAAGGTATGGAGCAGGCAATCGAGGTTGTAACAATCACGCTCGTACAGCTGTCGAGCGTTCCTGTCCCGCAATCGCGTGTCTAGTCACCGCCGAGGCTTCCCTGCTATCCGACTCAGCGTTGAGTCGGTAGGGGAGCCCCGCAAAGAACCATCCTCTCGGTTCAATAACTCAAATTTTCAAAATGGTATGTCGGCTTTTGGTGCCGATATTTTTTTAAACTTCTATCGAATCATCAATTCGCTGATAGGTTGCACCAATTGACTGCGCGGTTGCACCGAGTATTCGATCGACAAGGCCGTCGCCTCTATCTGACAGAAATGCGTCATGTGTTGGGAATACCAATCGTGGCCCTACGGCTGTCATAAAATCCATCGATTCGCCGATTTTCATCCACGGGGCATTGGCAGGAATCGCCAGCACATCGACTGATTTTTCGGGAAGTGTAAATGAATCGCCAGGATAGTAGATCAACTCGTCTATCATGACACCCAAATTTGCAATCTGGGGGATACTCGGATGAATCAGTGCGTGCAGACCACCGAAAAATTCCAACGAAAATTCGCCAACAGTAAATGTATCTCCGGCCGCGACTGATCGTGTCTGAAAAACTTCTATCTGATCTGTTATTTTTGAATGCGCAATAATAACCGCATCTGGGTTTTTGTCCATAATCGCGGCCAGTTGTTCATGGTCAAAATGATCGGCATGTTCGTGTGTAATCACGATACCTACGACACCCTCGGGCGCAATGAAATCAGTACTAAGATTACCAGGATCGACCACCAAAATCTGACCATCTTTTTCGACCGTAAAACAAGCATGTTCGTATTTGGTGAGTTTCATGATTCGTCCTTAAACCATTTTTTGTAGGCGGCTCGGGCCTTGACGATTTTTGGAGCAATCACAATAGAGCAATAACCGTTGCCAGGATTATTATTGAAGTAATCCTGATGGTAATCCTCGGCTGGATAGAACATTTCAAGCTCTGTAAGTTCGGTTACAATGCCATCGCCCCAATGTTCTTTGGCACGTTCGACAGCTGATTCGAACGATGATTTTTGCATATCATCTGTATAAAACATAGCTGATCGATACTGTGTACCGCTATCATTGCCCTGACGGTTGAGTGTCGTTGGATCATGAATCAAGAAAAACAAATCAAGAATTGTTTCCGCTGGGATGACAGTTTCGTCAAATGTGACTTGAATTGCCTCGGCGTGGCCGGTACTACCCGTCGAAACTTGTTCATAGGAAGGATCATCAACTTGACCGCCAGCATAACCGCTGACGACACTTTCAACTCCCTTAATTCGTCGATAAACAGCGTCCAAGCACCAGAAACATCCGCCTGCGAGTGTGTATGTAATCATATATCTATTATACTAGACAAATGAGCCCGCAAGAATTTCAGGATATTATCTGGCAAAAAGGCCACGAATTGTATCGTGAGATGCCGTGGCGCCAGGACACACGGCCATATTATGTACTGGTGAGTGAGTTGATGTTGCAACAAACACAGGTTGATCGGGTGATTCCAAAATTTAATGATTTTATCGCCGCGTTTCCTGACGAAAAGAGCTTGGCCCAGGCAAGTCTGGCGGATGTTTTGGTGCTATGGCAAGGCCTTGGCTACAATCGCCGCGCAAAATACTTGCACGAAACGGCCAAACAAGTTGTTCAATTGGGCGGATTTCCCTCTGATACGATGCAATTATTACAACTACCTGGAATTGGACCAAATACAGCTGGCGCGATTATGGCGTATGCCTACAACCAACCCGTTGTTTTTGTCGAAACCAACGTTCGTACCGTCTATTTTCATCATTTTTTTGATGACGAGATGCAAGTTGATGACAAACAAATCAAGGAACTTATCAAACAGACCATGCCAACGGGAGAGGGAAAAGAGCAGCCCGAGCGGCGGATTCATTCCGCGCCCGGCGCGATGAGAAAAACCGTAGGTTTGTCTTATGGCCCCCAGGCTTTTTACTGGAGTCTAATGGATTATGGTAGCTGGCTCAAAAAGCAAGGTGTTGGCCGGATCAACAAAAGCAAACATTACAAAAAACAATCGCCACTTGCTGGCAGTATTCGTGAAGTTCGCGGCCAGATTATTCGCACACTCACAACTACCGATATGACCGAACCAATACTAAGCAAACAACTCGTGGCAGACCATCGATTTCAGCCAGCGCTCGATGGACTGATTCGCGATGGACTGATCATGCGTAGTGATGCTGGCAAACTTCATTTGACCAAATAGATGACAAAAGAGATAATAGGATAAATGAAAAGGCTACAACGATTAACGCTGCTTGGCTTGCTGGTGGCAGGTACTATGATGCTTGCTGGGGCGACGGCGTGGGCGCAAGAAACAGCGCCAATGACTGATGCGCATATTCAACGTATTCAGACGAATTGTCTGCAGGCGCAAAGTCGTCTCTCGCAGTTGCATGCCAGTGATGCGTTACTGCGCGTGAACCGCGGTCAATTGTATGATTTAATTTCGACTCGCCTGATGGCACCGATGAATAGTCGCTTGGCAATTAATCATCTTGATGCATCCAAACTTATCATGGTTACAGAATCTTTTGACAAGGCGCTCAATCAATTCCGCTCGGCCTACCAAGCGTACGAAGAACAATTATCTTCAACCATGCGAATTGACTGCCGCAAAGAACCAGTTGCATTTTATGATGCGGTTACAAAATCTCGTCAACTTCGATCTAACGTCCACAGTGCGGTAAGCGACATGGGTCGATTTATCGGTGATTATGGCCAGGAATTTGATGTCTTCAATGGTAATTTCAAGGACCAAAAGGCGGTTTCATCATGAGCGAAGAAGAAATCGAACAAGCTTCAATCGCGAGTCGTTTTTCCGAACATCGTTTGATGCTGCTAGTTGTGGGCGCCATCATCGTTTCGCTATTTTTGGTAGCAGTCAGCATGGCACTCTATGTTCAGAGTGGTGCGGCGCAACTAGATCTTAGTCGCCCAGGCTACAAATCAGTTCAAGACAAGGCGCAGCCATTTGATAACTTTCAGGGTTTTTCATCAGATGGTCCAATCAATTCGTCAACGCTCAAAGATTTTAAACAACTGTATAACAAACAAGCCATGCAAGCTTCTGGTCCCGATGCCTTTGGCAGCGACGCGCTCAGCAACCAGTCACTCAGGATTGATGAATCTACAGATCCATCGACAGATGTACCAAGTTTGTAAACTACTTTTTCTTTGGTTGTGGAGCGCCAAAGCCAGGAACAATCGCTAGTTCAATCTTGGCTTTTTCAAGTTGATCAAGCAGTCGTCTGCGCATTTCTGCAATCACCGACCATTGGTCCGATGGCTGAGTTTTACCCGCAATAATAACTTCGACAGATGTTCCAGTAAACTCGCCAACTGATACAAATTCCGGTGCTTCCAAAATCTTGTGACGCCACTTTTCTTCGCGTGATAGTTCAATACCAACCTTATTAATAATCTCGATGACACGTTCCAAATCAGCTGATGGGTGAATGGCGATAATGAATCTGGCCATACTGTAGCCCATTGTTTTGTTGATGACATGCATCACCATACCGTTAGGAAAATAATGGACGTTCCCATCAACATCACGAATGACGGTGCTGCGTGTTCCGATACGCTCAACCGCACCACTTGCACCATCGATGTCGACGATATCACCAACGCGGTACTGATTTTCACTGATGATAAATATACCGGATAGTAAATCTTTGATAAGTGATTGAGCACCGAATCCGAGGGCGACACCAATGACACCGGCGCTGGCAAAGAGTGGTGTCAAATCAACTTGCGGGAAGAGAAGTCGGAAGATTGATATTGCAATAACGATGACAACGACGACCTGCCAAATTCGGACAAATAGTGCAACGAGTGTGTTTTGGCGCTTTTCGATATCTTTGCGGTGCCACTCGCGGTGACGAGCTGTTCTCACTAATCGGCGAATTACTTTCGCTAGGACAAAGCTACCAAGATAATAGGCGATTGCACCCGCAATCAAAATGCTGAGTATATCAAAAAGATGTGTGTGAAACCATGTAACAATCGCATCCATATGTGGTAGTATAACATGTATATGGTATTATTTTCTGATCTTGAATCACCAAAGTTAATCGAAATGTTGCAGGCCGGAAACATCGGCGTTCTTCGGACTGATACGCTATATGGTATTGTTGCGAGCGCCAGTAATCGCGAAGCAGTTGAGCGTGTTTACGCGGCAAAAAATCGCCAAGCAGACAAGCCGTCGATCGTTTTGATCGCCGACCAATCACAAATGTTTGATCCCGCACCCGATGCACTCAAGGACGCACTGGCTGATCTATGGCCTGGCCCAAACAGTGTTATTATGCCAAGCCCTTCGGCACCAGAATGGATTCGACGTGGCGGCGCGACTGTTTCGTATCGCATTCCAGATGATGCGCGTTTGCAGCGACTGCTTACTCAGACTGGTCCATTGATTGTGCCAAGTGCCAATTTGGAAGGCCAGCCACCAGCCAAATCTTGGGCCGAAGCCCAAGGTTATTTTGGCGAAAACGTTGATTTTTATGTTGATGGCGGCATCGTTATGGACGAAGCACCATCACGTCTGTATAGTTTCATTGCTGAAACAGGCGACCTAGAACAAGTTCGCTAGATCGTGGTAGATCCCAAAGATTTTATCATCACTCGCAAACGCAAATTGTATAGATTTGCGTTATTTGCTAATTCTCCCATCTGTTTCGAGGCTAGTGAGTGGAAAAAGTGCCCAGTTGATACGGTTGAACTTGGTGCTGGAACAGGACTATTTAGCGTCGAACTAGCAACACTTTATCCAGACAAAATATTCGTTGCAATCGATGTAAAAGCCGATCGTCTACAGCAAGGTGCACGAAAAGCGACAGAATTAGGACTGACAAATATTTTCTTCGTACGGGCGCGTGCTGATCAATTAAGCAATCTGTTTGACCCACATTCGCTCCAGACGCTGTGGCTGACATTTCCCGATCCATTCCCCAGAAAACATTCAAGTGGGAGGCGTATGACACACCCAAAATATCTCGAATTGTACAAACAATTGCTGGTTCCCGGCGGTATTTTTTATCTCAAACACGACTCACACGACTTTTTCTGCTGGAGCCTCGAACAGCTTGTCGATCAAAAGTGGACGATTGACGAACTATCATTCGATCTTCACGAATCTAACTTATCAAGCGACTATAAAATACTGACAGTCTACGAACAACGTTGGCTAGGCGAAGGCAGTTCAACCAACTTCGTTCGAGCCATTCCACCTATGCTTGCATCCCAAGTCTAAAAACTGTTACAACTATACTACCAATCAGCCTAAACACCGTCGATATATCATCCGGTGAGGGGTGATGTGGTGTTTTTTGACAGAGGATGTGAAAGCACGTGGAATCAGTTGAAAGAGTCGAGACAACCGGACTTTTTATCACGCAGTATGATTATGCGGATTTCTCGATAAGCATAAAGGAGCTTGTGAAAAGTGCCAGTCTGGCCCAGCTAGACGCAGCGGTCGCTACCATGGCTGGCAAACTGAATCATGACCTTTACGGAGGCATTATTGATTCCAACGAAGAGATCATTGATTTTATGCTCCACCAGGAGCTCAAGATCATACTACCAGAAGGGTCTCCCTATGAAAATGATCTGATATCAGAAAATGATGTCAAAGCGGCGTTGAAGAAGTGGCATTTCAAATCTGTTGACAGCCTCATCCAGCCGCATGTTCGTCGTCGCAGGAAACTGTTCAGTCCGTGGAGGATCTATAAGATCACCTTCACGGTGGGTAGCTGATCTTCTCACGCGAAACAACGAGACGCAGTGGGCTCACCTCCTCTGTCCTCGTCTCTGTATCGTCAAAAGTTGACGCTAGAGAGACGAGTAATTACATCGCTGGATGGGTAAATTCAGCAATAACCGTCCGTGCCAGAATGGTCAGCGGGTAGTTACTCAGTGCATTTTGATTAACAGTTTCAAATCCATGACCAACATGTGACTGCAGGCCGCTGGTGTCGATTCCGGTCAATGTGTAGTAAGTAACCAGGCTTTTTTCACCGTGCATTTCGATGGTTTTAGGGAATGTCTTGAAATAGGCGAGATCTACATCATCAAACTGCAAATTAGTTTGAGCCCGCAAAATTCGTGCAGCCGCTGCGGCCAATGAAACATCTGTATCTTCTACTTTGCCGCCAAATGTACCGACTTCGCCGACAGTACCAGCAGCAGGATCACCATCGGTGCGTTGCATGATGAAGTTACCTTCACGATCAACCAGTAGAATATTAACAATCTGCAGCGTGTCAGTTTTGTCGCGTAACCAAGTATCGATACTGCCAGCACCCATCACGAGCACTAATTTATTAGCAGCTCGAGCTTGTTGCACTGTTCCCCATAGGTCATCGTCTGGCCCAACAATATGAATACTTCCGGGGTTGGTGACATGTTCAGTCAGGTCGGTCGGTGACAAAATAGGTAAGCGAGGATCTTCACGTGTCAGATAGGTTGGGAGCCAGTAGACATCGTCTGCCAACTCGAAACAATCAGTATATTGGCTTTGCAGTTCATGTTGGCGCACATTTTGATGTGGCTGATAGATGAGGACGATATGATCAGATATTTCGCGTGCCATTTGCAATGTCGCCGCGATTTCTACTGGGTGATGACCGTAGTCACTATACAAATTGGCAGCTAGTTTTTCGAACCGACGTTCAGTTCCTGGGTAGCTAGAAAGAGCGGCAATATGATCACCAGGAATCGCTAGTTTTTCCAAAGCTTTCAGCGCAAGTGTGCCATTACGACGAGTGTGGTCACCGGCAAGTTTGATTGCCGCAACATCGTCAGGTTTGACCAAAATACCATCTGCGGCTGTCGCGTGAACAAATATGCCGTCATTTTCCCACATGATCGTACTTTCGGATTGGTCCATAAACTGGCGAAATGCCGACATGTAATCTTCGGGCGTACCGTAGGTATCAGGATGGTCATAATCGAGTGATGTAATGATCGAAAGATAGGGGTGGAAGTGCAAAAAGTTGCGATCAAACTCATCGCATTCGTAGATGAAATATTCGCTTTTTGGATCGTATTTGCCACCTGGTCCAAAGGTGAGGGTAGAACCAACTGAATAACTGACCGGCACACCGAGCTGCTCGAATGCCCAGACCAACATTGCAGTCGTCGTCGTTTTGCCATGCGTTCCACTGACGCCAACCATTTTCAATTTCTTTTCGGCAATAATGTAATTCAGCAATTCATCGCGTTTGGTTATTTTGATACCAAGTTGCCTTGCAAGCTGAAGTTCAGGGTGATCATCTGGCAATCCAGCGGTATACACCAACCAATCGATTGGTGTCTTATCGTGAACAGACTGCAAAAACACGCCTTTTTGTTTCGGATCAACTTCGATGCCGCGTGCTATTAATTCTTGGGTTGTCAGACTTTCGGTCGAGTCCGACCCCTGTACTTGATAACCAGCGTCGGCCGCAATCTCGGCCAAAGGACCTAAGCCAACACCCCCAATGCCAGAGAAGTAGATATTCATATGCACTTTAGTATACCAGAACAAAGCCTCACCTTGCCATAACCGGAATGAGTATGGTGTAATAGAGACGAAACGAATCATTAAAACAGATACGAGTTACATGCTGCGATCAATCATCCATCGACTACTCATGCGCCGCCACTTTTGGCGTTATGCGACATTTGACGAAATTGCCGAACTTTATGCGGCACGTGCTCTGCGTATGCTGGCGCTCAATATGATTTCGGCTTTTGCGGCTATTTACCTCTATCAAAATGGCTATTCGCTGTCATTTATCGGATTTTATTATGCCGCATATTTCTTCCTGCGCACGATTGCCGTTGTTCCACTTGCGTATCTGATCGCTCGATTTGGCCCAAAACATAGTATCTTAGTCAGTAATCTTCTATACGTGTTGGCGCTGGTTATTTTTGTTTTCGTTCCCCAGCTAGGCATTATTGCGCTGATTGGGTATGGGTTTTTCCAATCCATCTCTGCCACACTCTACGATCTTAGCTACGAAGTTGATTTTTCAAAGGTCAGCCACCTGGAACACGCGGGCAAAGAACTGGGCTATATGAATATTGTCGAGAAAATCTCGGCTGGGCTTAGCCCACTCGCGGGCGGTGTGATTGCCTTCGTGTTTGGTCCTCAGGTGACCATTATTGTTGCAGCTATTTTATTTGCGATTGCGGCAGCACCTTTGTTTCATACTATCGAACCAGTTCGAACACATCAGCAACTTAATTTTGCCAGTTTCCCTCTCAGATTAGTCTGGCGTCAGATGATTGCACGAATGGCAATTGGGTTCGATGGGGTAGTATCAGGTCAGTTTTGGTTCATATTTATTGTTATCGTTGTATTAGGCACAACAACCAATGCGGTCTATGCCCAAGTGGGTGCCTTCGGATCGGTGACGCTGTTTGCAGCTCTGATTATTTCATACGTATTTGGACGATTAATCGATGGTCACAGGGGTCGAGAATTACTAAGTTATGCCGCTATTCTTGATGGAATCACTCACTTGTTTCGACCATTTGTTACGACGCCTATCAGCGTAATTGGGGTAAATGTGAGTAACGAAACCGCCACAACTGGGTACGCCATGCCCTATATGCGCGGTATGTTTGATATGGCCGATCGATTAAAAGGCTTTCGCATCGCATATGTCTGCGCTACCTCTGTAGCGATTGCATTTGGTGCCATGTTGGCATCGCTCGTGCTCGCCATCTCGGTACACTTTCTTGGAGATGTCCGTGGGTTACAGGTCGTCTTCTTTGTCGCTGGTGCGGTTGTGCTCCTGATTCGTGTTCATCGCTTTCCGCTCTACCGAAAATAGCCAAAATTTTATATACTGTGTAGAAGAATAGGTGGAAATCTAGTTGGCAGACAAACGACAAGTAAAACGAAGTATCAAGCAGTTGCAACGTGTCAAAACGTGGCAACTATTTGTGTTATTACTCTTGATTGGGTTTGTCGCTGCGACGTTTTTGCGCCTCAATAACATCGGTATGGATCAGCGTCGCACAGCGGCGTTAGATGCCGACAAAGCAGGTAACCCAGTGGCGATCAAAAGCCGTTTGGTGGATCTCCAACGCTACGTGACGGGTCACATGAACGCCGATATGGGGACGATCTATCTGGAAGGCGAGTACAACCGTGATGCTGCTGCGGCAAATGCTGCGGCGTCGAGTAGCAACAACCCAAATGGCAATATTTACAAAAAGGCACAGGACGTTTGTGGGCCAAAATATAGCAGTGTTGGCCATTATTCGTTGGCGTATCAACAATGTTTTTTGGATGAGCTAAACAAGTATCCAGCAGCCCAGGAGTTGACGACGTCGCTAAAACTACCAAAAGCCGACGCTTACCGTCATAGTTTCGTCTCACCCCTGTGGTCACCCGATTTTGCGGGCTTCTCGGTCCTTGGCTGCGTGCTGATTTGTATCGTCATCTTGGGCCGTCTGATAGGCCTTGGGGTGCTCAAGCTGATGCTCAAAAAACATAAAAACAGCATATAAAGTGTTGACACCGGCTCAAACACGCGCTACGCTATCCCAGTAAGAACTAATCAGGAGGTATAAGACCATATGGCTTACAAACACACTAACTCGAAGGGCGTTACATACTACTTGCACAACACCAACGTCACACTACGTGGTGGCAAACCACAGACGATCTACTTCTTCGCCAAAGTAGAAAAGAATGCAAAGGGTCAACCAACCGATCTTCCAGAAGACCGCGAAGTCAAAGAAAACCCACGCAACGGTTTCTTGACTATTAGCAAGAAAAAATAGGCTTTCTAAGCACCAAGACCGCCACCCCGGATTCGTTCCAGGGTGGTTTTTGGTATGTCTAGGTCTGGCACCCTTTCCGAAACAGACTAAAGGCGAAACGCGAGCAATGTTACACTTTAGTGAACATTGCGGGAGTGGTCTGTTGAGTGGAAGGGTGAGAGACCTAGACAGATATTCGTGGTGGAAAAAACATTGCAGCATTAGCGGCATTGATGATACACTCGTATCAAACAAACAGGTGCCAAAATTGCCCCTTCGGGATGCGCAAATCTCCCGCTGGGGCTTTTTTGATGCCTGAAATAGGTGTATATTCATGATATGGATGGGTATAAGGATATTCCTGCACCGTACAGGCCAGGATATGAGGGTGATACCGATGGCGCTACAATTGCTCCTGTTGACGAACTAGCCCCTCGTCGCGCCCGCAGGCAGCATGAACAGCTGTTGGGTCTGGCGCGGACTGGGCTCTCAGAAATTAAGCGCACACCCCGTCAATCTCCGTTCGCAGCTCGATCAGCTAGCGAAATACTGCGAATACTTCATGTTGTTCCAGATGATCCAACCCCAGCGGCTTGATGATATATAGTGTTTATGCTATAATATAAATATGACAGAACGCGAAGATGATGTCTTTCATGAAATAGGGTATACAACAGATGCCCAGATGTCTGAGATTCGCGCTCAAAAGCTTGCTAAGCAGGCACTACACATACCAGGTTCTCGACTCACTGGCCAGGTAACACGTCGATTGGCGTCTCACGATCCAGATTATGCTGGTGATCGTGATATTGGGACCGAAGATATGGTGGACGGTATTTTGTCACCCGAACAAGCAGCGATCAATCACACACATAGTGAGACGATATTGATTGCAGATGTCCAAAGAAAAGTCGCAAAGCTTCGCAAGGAAGAGCTTGACGGTCATATTGATGCACGTACGGCAAATGCTCGTATCCAGACGTTGATGATTCAGCACCCAGAGGCATTCAAACCTGAAACTATATTAAACCAGTAGCTTTTGGGTATGAAGAACCCCGCACCGTAGTGCGAGGGGCCTTCTTGGTCGTAAGTGGCTCTCCTGGCATTGGTGCGGGGTGTGTCAGCTGTCACACTGAGTTTGAAATGACACGCCACCCGATGTCGATGTAGCGCGGAATATCTTTCGAGCTAGGTGTTACCTGACTCGTTCGCGACAATTTCTCGCATTCCGCAACGATAGGGAGATATATGTCACCTCGGGTGATCTCGACTGCCTTGACATGGGGGCTAAACTTGCCCTTATTGCCGATCCTACGATTGGCAATAAGGGCAATGTGATCGACGATCAGACCAGCCACCAGACTCTGGTGGAGCTGGGTGACGGTAGCATGACTACTCCCAGCAAGTATATTGCAGACCTTTTCTTTCAGCCCAGCGAGTTGCTTCGAGTGAGTAATTTTAATCACAGGTGTTTCATTTGACTTTGACAAAGAACTCATCACCTTGTAGTAGGGTACAGTTGACAATTATTATAATAGCATAAAAAGTCATAAATTACAACGATCAACGGAGATAAACGTGCAGACAATATAATCTTTTTGCTATCAAGACTGAACCGGTATGTGACTACTGTTTACAATCTCCACAACTCGCAGTATACTTCGATCACAACAACAGGAGTTTTGGCCATATGAGCCGTCCAAATCACATCATTGACTTTCCCACGCCATCTGGCGGAGGGGATTTTTTGTCAGGGGATTTACCTATAATTTCGGACGATCAAGGGGTTAAATATCAGGAAAGATTTGTTACGGATGGTTTTGGCGAGCAAGTCAGGGTCATGGCGTTTTCTCCTGACAATGAAACGATCGAGGATAATGGGCGTCCTGCGGTCATATTTGCCCCTGGGTTCAGCCTAGATACGTATTCGCTCCACGATTCAATGACGATGTTTGCCAAGCTTGGGCAAAAAGCCGTCACTATTGATCGGCACCGCTACTCACAACCGCAAGTATCTCCACATGACCACATGTCCGACAGTCTTGGCGCTGTGATAGATACCATGAGCTATGAATCTGGCATGCCGGTAGGACTCATGGCCTACTCACAGGGTGGTGTCTATTCTGTGCCTGTCGCACTTGATGACCTAAATCGCAAGCCAGACGAGCGAAAAATAGATAGTATGACGATGATTGCACCTGCTGGTGTTATTGATCAGTCATTCCTGACGCTTGCGGGCAGGGCAGCATTTGAGATGGCCACGCACGTTGACCCCCGCGAAATTTGTAATAATCTTGCATTCTTGAAGCAATCTCGCCATATGGCCAAATACATCCTTGCAAACTTGCCGCTCGCCCTGGAGGAAGGCTATGATATATCCAAAACCAGAACTGCCGAGCAACTGTTCGCCCTAAAAGCGGGCGGTCTTGCACTTGGAGTGATTGGTTTCGGTCGCGACCGAATTATTCCTCCAGCTTTCCTAAAAATGCAGCTGTCAGCCGACATTCCATACAGAGAAGTCGAAAAAGCGAAACATACCTCAATCATGTTTGATAGGCGAACCATCAAAAAGGTTCAGGAACTCCACGAAGAGTTTGCTGATGGCAGCGCGCTGCTAGCCGCTTAATTATAGTAGTTTACTTGCTTCTGGTGGACCTCATAAGAGCTTACTCCAAGAAGGGTTACCTAACTCAAAGATTCGCTGATCTACACACCGGTCTGGAAAACCGCAGGTCACGGACACCGGAGCCAGTCCGGCCACCAAGCAAGACCCGTAAACGTCATCTCAAACAATCCGAGATCGACGACATCGTCGCCAAGTACGACGCGGGTGCGACCTCAAATCAGCTGGTCGCCGCGACCGGCCTGGCCAAAGAAACCATCCTCAGGCTCCTCCACCAGCATGGTGCTGCCATCCGTCGGCAAGGCCTCTCAACACTCGACGTCACCCAAGCTGCCGCCCTCTACCGCGATGGTCGCTCACTGGCCTGGATCGGTAACCTCTATGGCGTCAGCCACACCACCGTCCGGGCTGCGCTGATCAAGCTCGGTGTCATGATGCGCGATTCTCATGGTCGGGAGCAGTAGGGGAAGGCGTGCGCGCGTGCGTCATTCCCGCACGCCTAGCTTCTTCTGCCTCAATCCCTTGACGAACCAGATGATGTAGCAATCGTGACAGTGCATATTGATTTGGCGGGTCATGTCGAATCCCCCGCACGTGAGTATTTCTTACTTTAGTTCGTGATGATCGTTTCGGTTGTAATTGACTATTCATATGATGATCTAAGAATAGCCCCCCCCGAGAAGTCAAGAATGACAGGGAGGCCAGATCCCTTATTTGATTAATTGAAGATGAATAATCAAAGCTAGAAATGTCAGACCACCGAGTGCGAGTAGGCCAATCTGGCCATAAAGCGGCCACACTGGGGAGCGAGCCTTTGGCAGTGGGTTCTTATTCCTAGCTTTTTGGATAGTTAACGATGTGTATTTACTAGTACCAAGCTCCACAGCGATACCAAAATGATACTTCTGCCAGCTAACAAAGAATTCTGAGTCTAACACCAGACCCAGGATGCCCGAGCTAATCGACACGGCGAATGCAATCCATGATCCGATGAGTAAAGCTTTCGAATGTAGCCCAAGCGTATTACCATGGTCGGTATTCAAGAACACCGCGCTCACCGTAATGACTGTCCCTGCGATTAATATCAGTTGACCGGCAAGCATCCGCTGCGTTTCGTTTGCCTCCGCTCCGGCGTCTACCGCAAGCTTTTGATGCTCGTTCATTTCATGATTAATGAACTTCGCTTCCACTTGTGCTTTCTCTATCTCAATCGCATTCATGCTATTCAGAGGTACCTTCTGGTGTTACCGTAGGTACTTCGGCTACGGGTAAAACGATCTGCTCAGGTGTAATATCCGGTATCCTGTCAACGAAGCTTCCGCCACTTTTGCGAACTGGCACGCCTAGCGGTTGCCAATCGACACCTTGATTGGCAGGTTGGTGTTCCTTGCTGTCGCTTGCTTGCACGGCTTTTATTTGGTCCATAGGGCCTCCCTTTTCTTCAGACAAAAGTCTGATATTGAATGTTTTATTCCCACCTTAGCTTCAACATATTCCACAGAGTTAGTATTTGCAATAGCCGAATGGCCACTATCAGCTAGCAGGATATGTTTCGAGTAAGAGTCATCACCTATACCTAGGAAATAGACACCTCATGAGACTCGAAACAAATAACAGAGGCGAAAGCCTCTGTCTTTGTTTTTTAGTGTGGAGCGATAGGGTGACCATTGACCTCTATAATTTGATTCAATTTTCAACTATGGTGGGGGCGGGTGGAATTGAACCACCTACCAAGTGGTTATGAGCCGCCTGCTCTAACCGATGAGCTACGCCCCCAAAACCAGAAGGAAATAAAATACGAATTGTTAAGATCAGTGGCGCCCTCACACTTCGGCATATTATAGCCTATTATCCGCCCGTGAGCTATAATAACAGAGAGATGAATCAACTCGAAACAAACATTCGACGGCTGACATACCACGTCGTTCACAACTATCTGACCATGAATAATCTGGTTGTGGTGGTCGCACTGTTGATTGCGGCGAGTTGGGCATGGGGGTCGATTGGGGTTGTTCAGAAAAACTATGCACTCCAGCGGGTTGTCGATGACAAGCGTCGTCAGTCGCAATTGGTTCAACTGCAAACTGACAATTTGGCTTACGAACAGAAATATTATCACAGCGCCGAATATCAGGAATTGCAGGCACGCGAGCGTTTGGGACTTGTCCAGCCAGGCGAAAAAGTTTTGATTTTGCCGCCAAATTCGGCCAGTGCCAAAGCAGTCGACCAGGCGACCAGCCCATTAAACACAGTAACCAATCTTCCACAGCCCAGCAATTTTCAACAATGGGTTAATTTCCTCTTTGGTGGCAATCATGAAGTGAATAGCTAGCGCTTGCGCAACACTTCACGACTTCGCTATAGTAAAGGCATGAGCGATACAATCAAGTCCAACGGCCACCCCCCAACATTGAATTCACATGGATTTCCCGCCCTGATTCTTAAGCTTGCCGGTTCGTCTGCTATGCACGGCGGCGATATGCCGGGTGGAGTGGTGCGGCTGATTGATTCGCATAGTTCAATCTACTTGATTCCGATTGACGGTTCTGGGAAAGCCTTTTGTCTGATTGATGCAGGTATGGACCCCAAAGCCGAGGAAATTCTAGCAGTTCTACGCTTTAAAGGTCTGGATCCTGGTATGATAAAAGCGATTTTTGTGACTCACGGCCATAGCGACCACACGGCGGGTTTGCGTCAGTTTCCTGATGCTGATGTCTATGTTGGCCAGCAAGATCGTGCATTTATTGAGGGAACGGCGGCAGGTGATGGGCTATTTCCTCGCTTACTTGGCAAGCAGCCGAAACTTGCCGTTGCCAATTCTTCCAAACTTCATAGTGTTCAAGATGGGGAAATCGTGACGGTGGGCGATCTACAAGTTCGGGCTTTTGCAACACCAGGACATACACATGGAAGTGTCGTGTATCTGATAGGTGACACGCTTTATGTTGGTGACAGCTTGTATTACAACCGTACTGGCAAGGCGCTCATGTCGCCACCACCTGTTTCGTTTAATCTTGCGATGGCTCGGCAGTCAATTGCGTCACTTGTCGATCGATTCGACAAAGAAAACATTTCCGTTGCGTCGGTTGTCCCTAGTCATTCAGGGGCGGGCAGTTTCGAGGCACTCCGTCGATTTAGCTCAAAAAACTAACACCTCCCCATCTCTATAAGCTTATGCTACACTAGAACATATGGCGGGAATGGTAAAAAGCAAATACCTCAAATTTTTGAGTGCATATGCATATCTCTACGCATTACTTGTCCTCGCAGCGTGGACGTTTGATCATTTTGGTATTGTGATGATCGAGATACCAAATATGGTTCTTGTCTTGGTATTTATTTCAGTTGTCTATCAATCGCTTATCCTTCGTATCGTTGTGCCTCGACTGGGTCGCCGATCTGCCTATGTCATCGGCGTAAGCCTTCTCGGAACCGCTATTATTATTGCTTCCGTTATGACCGGTGGGTATGATTCACCACAAAATGTCGCATTGGTTGTTCTCATTTTCATCTCGGCAATGCTGGGTTCAAGTGTCCCACTGACGATTACTTGGATGTCAATTCTCGGTTATCTATTGGCGATTGGCGGGTTCATCCCTGCACTTGGTAATACGACGATTGGGGTTATCCTGACAGTGGTATATATTGTGACTGCGCTGTGCGGTTGGTGGCTATTTCGTAGGTTTTACGTTCGCCAGGATCCAGTGATCGACGAATTGCAGAGCGCTTTAGTCGTCGAGCAGCTGCAGAGTGCCGCTGTTATTGCTGCTATCAACGATGCGATTGCGATTATTAACCGCGATGGTATTGTCAGGCATGCTAATCAACGATTTCTTGATATGATGGCGATGCAAAGTAACGAGCTTTTAGGTAAACACTACGCAGAAGTAATTAGCCAAAGAGTGAAAATTGCCAGCTCTAGCTCGGATACACCTAGGCTAGGCTACAATATTGCACAGGTTTTCAAAACAGGGCAACCAGTTGAAATCGAGACCGAGACGATCGAATATCAAGACGGTCGGCCGTTACTCGACATTTCAGTTTCACTCTCACCACTGAAAAACGACGACGGGGAAGTCAGTGCGGTACTTATTATTGGCCGTGATATCTCCGGTCTGATGAAAGTTCAGCGCCTCAAAGATCAGTTTATTTCGACTTCCAGCCACGAACTCCGCACACCATTAACGGTCATTGTAGGGTACGCCGATTTGCTGCTCAACCCCACGTTTGGCAAACTCGGCAAAAAGCAACGGCACTATATCGAGCGCACCAGAGAAACAGCGCAACTGCTGACGCAGCTGGTGAATGACATTTTGGATATTGGTGAACTAGAGTCTGGTCATCGTGCTAATAAACCCGAAAAAATTGCACTCAAACCATTCTTGGACGAACTTGTTACGCAAGAGGAGGGCGAGTTCGACAAAAAGAAGATCGGACTTCATGCTACTTCACCACCATTCCTCGTGAATGTGGACAAAAGTCGATTGAGCCAAGTGCTGGATTGCCTGCTCTCTAACGCTTTGAAATTTACGCCCGAAACAGGTACCGTAACGATCGAAGCAACCGATAGTAACAGTGATGTTGTCATCTCTGTCACAGATTCTGGCCCAGGTGTCCCTGAGGACAAACAAGGCATTGTGTTTGATTCGTTTACAAAACTGAATGTTACTGGCGAGGAAAACGGTACGGGACTTGGTCTGACGATCGCCAAAAAAATCGTCAATGATTGGGGCGGCACGGTCGGGGTCAAAAACGTAGAAGGCGGCGGTGCGTGTTTCTCGTTTACCATCCCACCATTATCAAAACCAGTTGAAGTAGACGAGTAAGCGTGTATGATAAAAGATATATACCACAGAAGAAATAGAGGATAAGAGATGAAGATTTTAATCGTTGATGATAATAGTGATCTCAGGACTATCTATGAGGGGTTATTCGAAGGTGCTGGACATGATGTTCATTCAGCTGGTGACGGATTGGCAGCAATGAAAGAAGTTGATACTTTCATGCCTGATCTTGTACTGTTGGATATTTTGATGCCCGAAATGGACGGTCTAGGATTTATGCGTACTATGCAAGAGCGAACAGAGCCAAAACCGTTATTGATCGCGCACTCTAATCTATCCGAACAAGTTGATGTCGATCGTTCGCTCGCCGCTGGCGCCTACGCGTATCTTCGCAAGGCTGATTACAATGGGCAAAAATTAGTTGATGAGGTTGAGCGTCTTTACAAGAAGTGGAAGGGCTAAGTAGCAAGTCGAGCCAGGATTTGGCGTAGCGACGTGCAGTGAAAATGTGTTTACATATTTTCCAAACGAGCGGAGGAGCGAGCTTGCGAGCGATACCTGCGACTTTTTTGCCTAAGCAAAAATAGTCGCAGGTATGAACCCTGCACGCGCAGCGTAGAAAAAATCCCCAGTCTTTCGACTGAGGATTTTTTCCTGGTTGCCCAAGTACGTTTACATTGGAACCAGATCTGTACGGACATTCTCGCTTATAAGCAGATTACACTAGTTGCGTCACTGTTATGAATCACTCCCGCACAGTATTAGAATTTAGCACGTATAACACCCACCCGTTCTGACGATAAGTATCTCTAAGACTGTGCGGTAGTTGACTGAGTTTATTAACAAAAATATACATCTTAACAGTACCCCCGCTGCCCCTCGCGATCCCTCAAAGTACTGTGTCACACATTTATAATAAAAAACGGTAGAATACCTTTGCATCGCATTGGTGCAGCCTATGATAATATCAAGTTATGACTAAGATGATCTTACTACATAACTCTGATAGGCTATTTACGAGCCACCAGCCTCCCGATGGTAGTCCAAGACCATTCTTTTACTGGTACTCGGACAGATTTGTTTCTTTTAAAGGTACCCAGAAGTATCTTTACATATTCGTTATTAATCCAACTGAAGACAGTGTTGAACTTCGAGCACGTCAAAATGACCAAGGATTTAATGGATTACACAAAGACTTTCTTCATTACCGAGCATGGATAGAAGGAAGTCACGACGAAAACTGTTGGTGTATATCTAAGAATCTGAACTATGCCGAGTCAGGAATAGCAATGAGTTTCAGTGAGCTGAAACCTACTATAACTTTAATGAACAGGTACTATGGCTCAAGCCGAGAAGAATGGATGGCTACAGACTTTGAAATTATCGAGCCTATGGTACCTTTCACAAAACGTAAGATTAAGCTGTTTAAGGAGCCTTATGTCGAATGGTTCGATTGGCGTCCAATCAGGCTTAACGATATACCAGAGATTGCAGCACTAATTCCAGACATAAATGAATGCTTACCTTTCAAAAACATTGATATAGAAACTGATGGAAAATTTCATTATGAGGACTGGAACCCAATGATTACAGAAACAGACGGGACTTGGATTTAGATATATGGACAATATAGAACGCTACGCAGAAAATGAGTGCATTATTAATTCTTACCTAAAAAAATCAACATACTACGATTCTTTACGTACCAAGCTTGAGTCCGAAGTAGATACGAACAAAGCCTCAGGGATTACAGATTTTACAAGCAAACAGTACACGTGGCTTGACAGCGTAAAGGTAGATATTTCAAAGCTACATTTCTCATCCAGTCAACAAAAATCAATTGCTAGAAAGATACGGCTTAAATCTCTCGCTAATAGAATGCTCGTGTATGTACTAATCGGAGGGTTTTGGACGTTTCTCATTGGTGGAATAGGTTTTAGTTTGATTCACCCTTTAACTCTATCGGCCTTTGAAAAATGCAAAGCAGAGTTGAGTAATAATACCTCTGACTATTGCAAAGATGATGGGACCAGGAGCAATCCTATAGCTGACAAGCTTGCAATAGACAAAGCTGAGTGTTCAGCACGTGGCGCACAATGGGGCTGGTCTACACGATGTTATCGTGAGCAGTATAATTCAAAGCAGGATTGCATCGATGCTGGTGAGCAGAAATCTGTCAAAGGCGGTGAGTATGGACCTGGTGGTTACTATGAATGCGGGGATGATGGAAAAACACATTTCAAGTCTGAAGATGAGATGATAAAAGCGGCGCTACAAGAGGCCTGTGTTATAAAAGGTAATGTTAGCTTTAGTACAGGCGAACGGATATATCATGTACCTGGTCAAGCATACTATGATCAGACAACTGTTAATGAGTCATACGGCGAACGATGGTTCTGTAGCGAAGAAGCAGCTCAAACTGCTGGATGGCGTAAAGCGTATGAGTAAAAGCCCAAAAAGCTCTTACTAACACTGCTCGGTTGGCTTATCTTCATAATAATGTTTTCCTTCTTAATTTTTATAATTATTCATTTTGACCTAGGCAAATATAGCGATGAGGGTTCTAGGTGCTGCGGCTCAGTATGCGAATAGGGAGGAATTGCCGAATGGTGGTTTTTTGCAGCGAATAAGAAGCGTATTGCGATGGGTTGATGAAGTATAGGGTGATTGTTCTATATGTTATTCACTTCAACGCTGCCTATCAGTAATGTCTATGCTTTCATATTACATATGAAGGTGATAAGATTTATTTAAAGAGATTTGTTTTTTGAAAGGAACTACTTAATGGCGCGAAAGGCGTCACGGTAAGTTCCTTTTTACTTGCTCAAAATAAACTAACTTGCTAATTCAACATACTATCTCTGTATCAAAAGCGCGTCGAACTCTTGGGTCTCTTGCTAATGAACTTACTGATGACCAAGTAAGGGATATTATTCACGTGCTACATCTGTTATCTCGTGAGCAACTATGGTATAATGGTTCCAAAGAAGGAAATACAGACGATGGACCGAAATCAACCAGTAGGTAGTCGACGAGCTGCTGCATACGTGCGTATCTCAAGCCAGAAACAGGTAAATGGCGAGAGCCCTACTACTCAAAGAGAAGCTATTCAGCGATATGCTGACTCAAATGATATTGAGATTACTGGATGGTTCGAAGATATAGCGAAGTCTGGTAAAAATGCTGATCGCGACGGTCTACAAGACTTGATGGGATACTGTCTTAAAAACAAGGGTAAAGTAGACCACTGGATAGTCTACAATATGAAACGCGCTTCTAGGGATATAGACACCTACTCATCCGAAGTACGCCTAGTACTCAAGGCACTTGGAGTAACTATACGTTCTGCGACAGAGCCCGCAGTAAATGAGACAAAAGAAGGCAGGTTTATGGAGAACCTACTGGTACTTCTTGGACAGCTTGATAATGAGGGTAAAGCAGAGGTTACGAAAGACAATATGCGAGCTCTTGCGCTACAAGGCTGGTGGCAACATCCGCCTATCGTTGGCTATGAAACACATAAGATCGTTAACGATATCGGTAAGTCTCGACCTACACTTAGACCAGACTCGAAGGCTTCTCTTGTTAGAGATGTGCTAGAGCGATTCTCCCAGGGAAACATAACTAAGGCAGAGTTAGCGCGTTATGCTGCGACAGTAGGCCTCAGGAGTCGCTACGGCAATAAACTAAGCGAAGATAGCGTACATAGACTGCTTAAGCACCCCGTCTACGCAGGGTACGTATTGGATAACTTTACCAAAGACGAATTGATTGAAGGAAGACACGAAGCGATCATCTCTCGCGATGTCTACGAATTAAACCAAACGCTGTTATACGGTAAGAGGAAGCGTGTTGGCGAAGTACGGTTGATCTTTAACCCAAAGTATCCGCTAAAGGGCCTTGTGATGTGCCCTAGCTGTATGAAGCCACTTTACGCTTCTGCCCCAAAGACAGGTGCTGGCGGCAAGTCTCCACGATATCATTGCTCGCGCAGCTCGTGCAAGGGTCTCTATAAGTCGATCAAGGCCTCTACTATGCACAAAGACTTTGAAGAACTACTTACAAGAGTAAAACCAGATGAGCGTGTATTGGCGCTATACAAAGAAGTCTTGGTTGCAGAGTCGGCCAATCAACTAGGCAGCGTTAATGTGTCGCTTGGCAAGCTACGCACGAAACTCACTAAGATCGAAAGTGATCGACTTACGGCAATACGTAAGTTCAATAATGATCAACTCACACACGAAGAGAAGGAGTTACTAGCCCGAGAACTTGATAGCGAGCATTTAACTCTGACGAATGATATAAGAAAGCTAGAGGCCCAAAGATTGGTGCGCCAAACAGATATTGATCTTGCATTGTCTATTATGAGCAACGTCGATAAGCAATGGTCTGTTGCTTCTCCGCAATCGAAGCAGAGGTTCCAAAGCCTAATGTTCCCACAGGGGTTGGTGTATGACTACGAGAACCATAGGTTTGGAACCAGCCAAATTAGTCCGCTTTACAGATTGGTTGCAACTAAAAAAGACTCCGAAGAACCTTCGAAATCTTTCTTGGTTGCGGGGGCAGGATTTGAACCTGCGACCTTGTGGTTATGAGCCACACGAGCTGACCACTGCTCCACCCCGCGATACATATACTATCGTAACAGATACGCTATACTCTTACAAGCATACGATAACTAGATTAAAGAGGGAGCATGGGTTCCCTTCAGGCGGACTGGTCCACACTGGACCAGTCCATGCCCGAAGTTTACGAAAGGGTATCGTCGGTATCTTCTGCTTTCAATTCGTCGATCAATGCCACAATCTTCGTTGCGGGTACCATGGCATTTTTGAGATGCCGAGGGTCAAAGGTAACAAAGACGATGTTCGGTGAAATGGTCCCTGTCTGGAAGCTAGCTCCTAACATGTCGTCCACAAGGATTTTGATCGCTTGAATAGTTGTCTCTGTGTCATCCACAGTTCTGATGATGTCGATGCACTGCGACACGACAACTCGCCCAATTGGTTGGCGACTTTGGTCAAACTCCCGATAGGGAAGGACAAATACTTGTAGAACGTCGGGATTTCCCATGCTCTCTCCTGGTTTGCGCGTGTACTTATAGTTCCACGCGAGGTACACATCCGATGTTTTATCATCGAATAGTATATAAATTATAGCATTTATATGCTATAAAGTCAAAGTAGAATAGAGAAGATTAGCCGAGTTTTGCAGCAGCGACGCGAATGGCTTCGCTCCAGCTTAGAAAGGCATGTGGTGTTTCGGCAATATCATGTGCGGTCATGCCATATTTCACTGCCAGTGCGAGTTCGTGTATCAATTCGGCCGCGTGTGGTGCAACGATTGTTCCACCTAACAGCACGCCTTTTTTATCAGTCACAAGTTTAACAAATCCATCACGGAAATCGCTGGTGTTGCTGCGTGCAATGATGTTCAGTGGTGCAACGGATTTTTTGATCTGCAGATCACGTTTCAGACAGTCATCCTCGGTCAATCCAACTGACGCAACGCCTGGATAGGTGAATGTCAGGTGAGGTGTAGCGGCATAATCCGGACTTATTTTACTTCGTGAGAATATGTTATTGGCGGCAATACGGCTTTCTAGTAGGGCAGTATGCGTCAGACTTAGTCTGCCTAGTACGTCACCAGCGGCGTAAATGTGTCGGCTGCTTGTCTGCAATTGATCATTCACCTCGATACCTTTTGGTGTGTATTTAACAGAGGCGTTTTCGAGTCCCAGATCAACATTTGGCGCACGTCCTGCAGCAATCAAGACTTCATCAACCCGAATTGATTTTTCGACGCCGCCGCGAGAAAACGTCACGCGTTTGGCAATGTTTTCTTTTTCAATCATTAATGTGCGCGTTTGGGTCAGGGCAGTCACGCCTTTTTGTTCATGGAGAAGTCGCTCCATCAACTCCCCTACTTCGGCATCTTCGTGGGGGAGTAGTCGCGCGGCAATCTCGGCAATGTAAACTTTTGTCCCAAAAATTGCCATTAATTGGGCAATTTCGATCCCGGCTGTGCCACCACCGATGATATACAGTGTTTTTGGCGGCCGAATCGCCTCTAGGATGGTGCGAGGGGTGAGGTAGTCAATATCAGTAATGCCCTGAATATCTGGGGCAACCCAATGTGATCCGGTAGCAATCAGGAAGTGCGCGCCAGAAATATGGCGACGATTAACACTAATTTCGTGCGGGGTCAGGAAATGTGCGGCACCATGATAGGCATCTATCCCCTCTTTTTCGTAGTAGTGGCGATTACCACCAGCACCGGTTCGTTGCACGGCCAGATCTTTCCAGGCGCGTAAACTAGGGTAATTGTAGCTCATTGTACTGCTACGGAGCCCAAACCTGGCACCGTGTTTGGCTTCGTCGTACAACTGTGCGGCATGCAGCAATGCTTTGGTCGGAATATCGCTCCAGTTTGGCGAATCACCACCAAAAGTATCAGCTTCGATAATTGCAACGCGCTTGCCCTCGTGCGCGGCAATAGTTGCAGCAGCGCTTCCGCCCGCACCACTACCGATAACGATC
Organism: Candidatus Saccharimonadota bacterium; assembly: GCA_041691795.1. Lineage (GTDB taxonomy): Bacteria > Patescibacteriota > Saccharimonadia > Saccharimonadales > Saccharimonadaceae > JBEPTX01. The sequence continues at coordinate 361,035 of JBEPTX010000001.1, read as the reverse complement.
AGATCATAGTCAAATTTGTTTTTTCTGGCCATTTTGCTGTCTCCTTAGATAATACTTGTATGTTGTTCGTACAGATATGCCGCTTCGGGATGGTATTTTTGCAGATGATATCCTGCTACGCGGCGTAGGTCGTTACTAGTAACTTCGGCTTTCAATTCTAACCAATTAATGACGGCTTTGACGACATTGCGGGCAGTTGTTTCGGCTTCGCCCTCGGGACTACGGACACTCAAACAGGCGGCCAGAACACTGGCGTGAAGTTTAGCTGGCTCGAATTGTTCGCTATTGCGAGCGCCGCGGCGTTTGATGATATTAGCACTCATTATGATCCCCCCGCTACGACAACCGCGGCTACAACAACCTTTTCGACGTAGATATAGAATCCTAGAACGAGCAGCCCAGTACCAGCCGCGAATTGGAGAAAGTATTTGTTAGTTTCGCGCCATTTCTGAATACCACCGAGTGTGTGGCCGCTGCCGATCAGTCCTCCAACGATCAAAAGTGATGCTAGTGAGAGTACTGTATACATACCAATACCAAAAAGTTGCCAGATTGGTGCAAGTTGGATCAATGCCAGCGCGCTGACGATGATTGGTCCCATCAGGAACAGGACTTCGGCAATAACACTGCCTAGACCCAGTCCAAACGCTTCACCGCTTGTGTTGGTATGTTTGCTGCGATCACTCATCCAAGCTGCCATACCGCGTGGTAGCCACAGTGTGGTGCCTTTTTCTCGGCGATAGTAGAATATCCAGACCGAAATTCCGCTACCGATCAATAATCCGCAACTTACTGTCCATGCCAAAAGTGATGATTGTTCGCCAACTAAATTATGAGCGACGAATGTGGTGCCGGATAACAGTAGTAATGTCATAATCGCTGCGCCAAACATGAAACTGTTGGTCAGTTGCAATAATTTAGTATGCGATTGCTTGGACCCGATTGTGTGACCGCTCATAAGGGTAAGCACGCTGACGCTCAGTTGAAAACTGGCGTGGATAAGGGCGGCGAGAGCGACAATTGCGAGTGAGACTGCGGTGTCCATAGGTGTTTGTGTTGATAGTCCTTTTGTTTATTTATAGCACATCTGGACGACGGATGGCAATCCCAATGCAAAATCCATACCCCTATCGTCGCCCAAGTGGTTAGAATCTTCCAAACCTCATTCGACGTATTTCTATATGTCTTACTCGGTTTGGAAGATTCTACCTCAATTGGATCATCCGGTAGGGATGCAGATTTTACAATGGGATTGCCATCAGGTCAAAAAAGTCTCAAAAAGGTATTGCTTTTTTATAATATTTATGCTTAAATAACTACATAACAAACTAAAACAAAAAAGAAAGCAACAAACATTATGCAAACGCTTAGCGGCGATAGCGATATCGCTCAGTTTGAAGACGCCCTGAACCAAATTGCAACTGCAACGTGGAACAGAATGCGATCAAACCAAGAACTTAACGATTTTATTGATCGACGACATTCAGCTCTTGCCAACATTGAGCTTTAATCTATCACCATAAAAAGTGGAAAACACCTGCCATATCTGATACAATCGTCTTTGCCTAACAATCGCGAAGCGATTGCCCGACGACGTAAACCAAGCCTTTAGGCTGTTTGCGACGGCGAGAGGAGGAATGACGGTTACATGAAGCTTTTATTGTTTACAATAAAACGAAATGTATTTAGTCCATTCTGACGAGGCAGCGTAGCTCAGTTGGTTAGAGCGCGAGACTCATAAGCTCGAGGTCACAGGATCATTCCCTGTCGCTGCTACCAAGAAAATACCCTCATCGAAAGATGGGGGTATTTTCTTGGTGATGAGAGGCTCTTGTATCTTTTGTTATCATAAGATAATGACAACTTGGGAATCTGGACGAGAGTCAGAATTACTGGATGATATTATTGCCGGTCGTAAAACGATTGAAGGTCGTTTGAATAGAGACAAGTTTGCCCAATATAAAATCGGCGATATGATTTCACTTCGTAGGGATTATAGGGACGAAAAAGGCGTACTTCATGATGGCGAATCACATACTGCAGTTGTTAAAATTATTGCCATTCGGCATTACAAAAACTTTCTTGATATGGTCACGAATGAAGGCTATAGAAAAGTCATACCACGTGCGGAAAACGCTGTGCAAGCGGCCGATGAATACAACAAATTCTATTCAAGTGACGATCAAGCAACATATGGTGTGCTTGCAATTGAAATACAACTAATAGACAAGTCACAGCCATAGATTTACATAACTGGGAACAGGGGCTATCCTTATATCACATGGAAACAAAACTGACGACAATTGCTGAGGCCATGGAAGTGTTAGTGACGTTCATTCCGAACAACACAGACATGACAAAAGAGAATTACAAACTGGAACGAATCCAGGGCTTGCTCGACGTGCTTGGGAATCCGCAAAATAGTTTTCGATCAATTCATATTGCTGGAACATCAGGCAAAACGTCAACCGCATATTTTATTCGTGGATTATTAGAACAGGCTGGTGTACGAACCGGGCTGACAGTTTCGCCCCATATCGATAGTGTGACAGAACGCATTCAAATTGGTGGCAAACCGATTGCGGACGAACTTTTTTTGGACTACCTAACTAGCCTACTCAACACAATTGAAACATCAGGTATTCGGCCAACCTATTATGAATTATTAATTTGTTTGGCCTATATGGTTTTTAGTAAAGAGGAGGTTGAGTATGTTGTTGTCGAAACGGGAATGGGCGGATTAATGGACGGCACGAATACGATTACGCGTGCCGATAAAATGTGTGTGATCACGGATATTGGGTTGGATCATACGCATATTTTGGGGCATACACATGCTGAAATTGCTGCTCACAAAGCGGGGATTGTGCAGCCGGGAAATATGTTGTTGGTGCAATCTCAGGATCCGGACGTTGAAAAGGTGATTAGTGACATTGCGACGACGCGTGGTGCGAGTGGTATCGAATTTATTCCAGAATCCGTGAGTGAATTATCGCAAGTTTTGCCGAAATTCCAACAGCGAAATTGGAGTCTGGCGGTTGCAACGTATGAACGAATTGCGAAGCGTGATGGACTACCAGATCTCGACAAACTCGACCTGAGTGAGATTGAAATGATGCAGCCGCTAGGTCGAATGGACGTGCTGAAAATAGGTGACAAAACATTGATTTTAGATGGTGCACACAACCCACAAAAAATTCGTGCACTCGCTGAATCATTAGCAGAAAAGGGCTATAAACAATTACCAATTTTGGCGAATTTAGTACCGGCTCCAGAAGATAAAACAGAAGATTCGCTAGGTGAACTGCACGCAATTAGTGACACGTTAATTATTCCTGATTTTGCGATCACTCGCGATGTAGGTCGTAGTTTATCGCCAGGTGCCGACATGTTAGAAATGGTACAACGCGCCGGATTTGAATCAGTCACCGTCATCCCAGATTTAGACCAAGCGCTCACTGCCCTACTGGCACGTTCTGAACCAGTTTTATTAGTAACAGGATCGTTATATTTAGTCAGCCAAGTCAGGGCACTGCTTAGAAAGTAGCGGCGGCTTGGTCCATGAACCACGTTGTATGTTTGGCAAGTTTGGATGCAGTAACGACAGGCAAGTCGGCGCCGTTTTTGATGGTCTGAATAATAGGGGCTTTGCCAGAACCTACAGTGAGTATCATACATTTTTGGGCACCACGAAGTGCCTGAAATGTGAGCGTTATTCGATCGGTAGGTGGCTTGGGCGAATCATGAATTGGGATGACAAATTGGTCAGTTGGTGCAAGGCCAGGGTGGCCTGGAAATAGGGAAAGCGTATGGCCGTCTTCGCCCATGCCTAACCAAACTAAATCAAGACGGGGAAATCCATCATCGGTCAGTGGTAAGTCAGCGATTTTTTGGTTGTACTCCCCTGCCCCAATCTCCGCTGTTTGATCACTTGGTGGTCGGAGAAAAGTAGCTTGCGGAATAAATTTTAGTAATGTTTGTTCGGCAGAGAACCAGTTATTGTCTGGTGAATCGAGCGGCCCAATTCGTTCGTCGCCCATCACAAACGTGACTTTCGACCAGTCAACTTTGTCGAGGAATTGTGTGGCGATAACATGATAGATTATTGGTGGCAAGGTTCCCCCAGCGATGACCCAAACAGCATGATCATAAGATGTGATTGCACTGTTTAGAATCTCAATCGTACGTCCAGCTACGGCTTCGGCCAAATGATCTCTATCCGCAAAAACTTCTACATTCATATATTTCAGTATAGCATCACGAACATGCTTATATTATTCTGAGTAAATGAATCTATGGACGATGCGACGACGACTACACACATCGTGGCTGATTGCGATGACGAGCGTTGCCATCTTGGTGGGTGTAATATTGGTGCAGTATATCGACCAAGTATTTTTTGCGTCGCTCGCCTGGTTAATTATTGGAATCGTACTGATTGTTTTTGTGTTGTGGCGTCGGAATATCTACTGGATTCCACTTATTATTATGGCCGGATTATTGGTTGGGTTGTGGCGCGGATCAATCACGCAAACGCAATTAGTCGTCTACAAAAACTTGTATGGTAAGTCGGTCAAACTAAGTGGTAATGTCAGCGAAGATGCTGATGTAGGCAAAAATGGGGAAGCAATTTTACGATTGGACCAACTAAAAATTAACGGTCATTTAGTAGCCGGTAAAGTCTGGATGAGTAGCACAACAAGGGCGGATATAAAGCGCGGTGACGTTGTCACAACAAGTGGAAAACTAGCAACCGGATTCGGAAGTTTTGCTGCTTCGATGTACCGAGTAAATGTGACACATGTCCAGCGTCCCGAACCAGGTGATGTTGCCAGACAGGTTCGCGATTGGTTTGCAGATAGTGTACGACTGGCGATTCCTGAACCTCAAGCATCGCTTGGAATTGGCTATTTGGTTGGGCAACGCCGCGCGCTGCCGCCCGAACTTAGCACCGCGCTGCAGATTGCAGGACTAACCCATGTTGTTGTCGCAAGTGGCTATAATTTGACGATTCTGGTGCGGCTCGCCAGACGGTTATTTGTAAAAGTTTCCAAGTACTTAGCGACATTATCCGCGACGACGATGATCTTGGCCTTTGTGGCAATTACCGGCGCAAGTCCTAGCATGTCACGAGCTGGACTAGTTGCGGGATTAAGTTTGGCGGCGTGGTATTATGGACGCAAATTTCATCCACTCGTGCTACTGCCATTCGCAGCGGCCGTCACTGTTTTGATAGATCCAAGTTATGCTTGGAATGATTTGGGCTGGCAACTAAGTTTTGCCGCATTTGCAGGTGTGATGATTGTCGGGCCGTTGTCGCAGGCGTATTTTTTCGGTAATAAAAAACCGGGTACGATTAGACAGATTTTGGGTGAAACTGTCAGTGCGCAAATTGTGACAATGCCGATTTTGGTGCTGGCGTTCGGGCAATTTAGTAATGTCGCAATTGTGGCAAACTTGCTGGTCTTGCCACTCGTGCCGCTAGCGATGTTACTTACCTTTGTTGCCGGAATTGGCGCACTGATTGTGCCACCTGCAGCGGTTCTGATTGGCGAACCAGCCCACTGGTTGCTGCTATACATGACTACTATCACGGAGTATCTTGCCAAGTTGCCATGGGCGCAAACACAACTGCAAATCACCGGCTGGATGGTGGCGCTTGCCTATATCATTATTGTTGGACTTTGCGTGTACATGTGGCGAGTCACACATTACAATTTGCGCGATGCCAATTTGGTAGAATAATCATTCTGTATCTGTTATAATCGGAGACATTATGTCGGGACACAGCAAATGGTCAACAATCAAACGAGAAAAAGGCGCCAAAGATGCCAAGCGCGGTGCTGTCTTTACAAAAATTGGTAATCAAATCGCAATTGCAGCTCGTGGCGGGAGTGATCCGAACATGAACTCCACACTTGCACTTGCGATCGAAAAAGCCAAACAAGCAAATATGCCAAATGCCAACATTCAACGCGCCATTGATCGTGTGAATGATAAAAACGCCGCCGTTATGGAAGAGACAGCCTACGAAGCGATGGGTCCAGGCGGTGTTGGCATTATCATCGAAACAGCAACTGATAACAAAAATCGTACCTTCCCCGAAGTCAAAAACGCGCTGACCAAAAATGGTGGACGAATTGCTGATGCCGGAAGCGTGATGTTCCAGTTTGATCGAAAAGGTGTTATTCGTGTGGAAGCAACTGGCGAGGATGCTCTACTGACAATTTTGGATGCTGGTGCCGAAGACGCGATTGAAGATGACGGCGAAATTATTGTTTACACTGAACAAAAAGATCTTGCAAAAGTTCGTACAGCTATTATCACGGCTGGTTTGACCGTCAGTGATGCCGAGCTGCAATATGTACCAAAAAACCAGGTACAAATTGATGATAGCGAAGTCGCAGCCAAGGTTTTGAAAGTCCTTGATGCACTCGATGACCTCGATGATGTAGCCAATGTTCACACAAACGCAGATATTATTGCTGACATTTAATTTTTATTTCACTTTGATTCGTTATAGTTTAAGTAATGCATAAGCTTAAACTTGTATTAGCTATGGTTTTACTGTTGGCACAAACTGTCAGCGCTACTATATTTATGCCTCATGTTCACGCTTTGCCGTCCACATCAATTGTCATTAGCCAACTACAAACAGGTGGAACAGGTACAGGTACTGCCGGACAGGAATTTGTTGAACTGTATAATAATTCGCTCGGCGATGTAGATATGACTGGTTGGTGCGTGACCTACAGTTCAGCAGCCGATGGGACTGCATCGACGGTCGGGTGTGTTGCTGCGCCAGATAGTTCGACAAAAGTTTGGTTGAAATCAGGAACGTACGCAACGTTTACATCACCCGATTTTGAAACAGCGAGTAGCTACAAAGGCGACGTTAGTTTTAGTTATGTCGGGGGAATTTCTGGCACGGCAGGGCATATTCGTTTGCTTGATAGTACCAAAACAGAAATTGATAAATTGGCATGGGGAACGACGGCCGTGCATCCAGAAACGGCGGCTGCAAGTGTACCAGCAGGAGGCAAATCCCTCCTGCGAAAAACGACGAGTCCCGGAAAGTTGCAGGACACTGATGCAAATAACAGTGATTTTTCGGTTGTTACGCCTGCGCTCCACACTAGTGGTCTGTACGAGATAACGACAATTATCGATGTCTGTCCTAATATCAATGGTGCCCAAACAACGATTCCAAGTGGCTTGATTATTGACGTAAATGGTAATTGTGTTTCGCCACCACCAGTTGATGTTTGTCCAAATATTGGCGGGTTACAAACAGATGTCCCAAGTGGATTTTTGCATGATACGCATGGCGATTGCCAGCACGATGTCTGTTTGAACATTGAAGGATTGCAGACAACAATTCCAACTGGTGACGAGTCGCTTGATGGTATCAATTGTACGCCGATTCCACTGGTCTCGGATCGAATTGATTTGACCGAACTTTTACCAAATCCAGCCGGAAGCGACACGGGCAATGAATTTATCGAACTGTATAATCCAAATTCACACGAAGTGAATATAACGGGATATGTACTATGGGTTGGGCCGAATTTTGATAAAAGTTACGCAGTGCCAGACGGAACAGTTTTGCAACCTGGCCAGTATGTTAGTTTCAATAATGCCATACTACCGTTTACGCTCGTCAATACATCGTCACGTGCCAAGTTGATAGCTGCTGCGGGTAACGTGGTGAGTGAAGTGCCACTTTATACAGATCCTCTGGATGGTGAAAGTTGGGCATCGATTGATGGTTTCTGGCAGTTTACGAATCAACCAACGCCCGCTGCTGCGAATCTTGCATCCGTATACGAAGACGATAGTGTGGCAATTGGCGTGACAACTACTGCTTGTCCCGACGGAAAATATCGTAATCCTCTCACCAATCGTTGTCGCAACATTACGACAGATGCTGCAGTCTTGGCAGCATGTAGCGAGGATCAATACAGAAGTCCCGATACGGGCCGTTGCCGAAAACTAGTGATTGCGGGAATAGCAACGCCATGTAAGGACGGTCAATATCGCAGCGAAGAAACGAATCGTTGCCGGAATATTGCGACAGCATCGGTAGCTCCAGCGCCATGCAAACCAAATCAAGAACGTAATCCCGATACAAATCGTTGTCGTAATGTAGTAGCAACAGCAGGCAATGCCGGGTTTGCGGTCGAACCAGTAAAACAAGGCGCTAAAGCCTTTGTTGGCTGGTGGGCACTGGGTGGAATTGGTCTGCTGGCGGTAGGATATGCGGGCTGGGAGTGGCGCTTTGAGGTGATGAATTTTATTCGCAAAATGACTCATTCGTTCGTCCGTAGATAATTGTCGACTGTATCTTCACTTGGTAATTTAGTATACTTAAGAGAGTAAATTGTAGGAGGTCCCGTGGATACTGATACACCAAAACAACCAAACAAAGCGATTATTGCCATCGTCGTTATTGTACTGCTGGCGGTTGTGACAACGGCTGTTGTGTTTATGGGCAAAAAAGCACCAGAAACAAAAGCAGATACCGCATCAACGACAGCGCCATCGTCGTCATCAACGACATCAACAACACCATCAAACGCAACTTTCAAAGATGGCAATTATGAAGCAACCAGTACCTATCAGTCGCCCGGTGGCACAGAAAAAGTTGATCTGAAAGTCACACTTGCTGGCGGTGTGATTACTGATACAAGTCTGACTACTCAGCCTAGTAGCAGTACAGCCGAGCAATACCAGGGTATGTTTATCGGTGGTTACAAAGCCCAAGTTGTGGGTAAAAAGATTGGTGATGTCTTACTGAGTCGTGTCGCAGGATCATCTCTGACATCTGGTGGGTTTAATAGCGCACTCGAAACAATTAAATCGAACGCCAAAGCTTAGCTATCAGCTGGATCTCAAATAAATAGAATATTCTACTAGCATGTATAAATGCAAAGAGAGTATTTAATGGACACGCCAAAACGATCCAATAAAGCAGTTGTTGCTATCGTTGTTATTGCACTCCTGGCTGCAGCAACGACAGGAGTAATATTTTTAGGCGGCAAAAAAGCGACGCCTGTCGCAAGTGCAACATCTGATCAATCTCCCTCCAGTGTAACCAAATCGTCACCACAGCCGACATCATCCGTGTCATCGGATGCAACGTATAAAGATGGTTCGTACAAAACCATGACAAGTTATATGACACCAGGTGGTCCGGAATCAATCACTGTCACTGTAACGATTGCCGGTGGCGTGATTAGCGCAACCGATATGCAGGGTAATCCAACCACGCGCGATGCTCAGGAATACCAAGATATATTCTTGTCGGAGTATAAATCATCAGTAGTAGGCAAGAAACTGAGTGATATTTCACTTGATCGTATTGCGGGCGCTTCACTTACTTCTAACGGATTTAACGACGCTCTTGATACAATTAGGATAGATGCCAAAGCCTAACAGTTATACATTTGAAGCAATCGGAACACATTGGTCGATCGAAACGGTCGAACCTTTGTCGAAGACTGTCAAACATGAAATCGATATGCGGATTGATGCGTTTGATCAAACGTATTCCCGGTTTCGCAGTGATTCGCTTGTGACTAAGCTCCGTATTCCCGGCAATTATGAATTTCCAAGCGATGAGCGAGAATTAATAGAATTTTACCAAGTGCTATATGATGTGACTGAGGGTACTGTGACGCCGCTTATTGGCGAAACGCTAGAAAGTGCTGGCTACGATGCGTCGTATTCGTTGACACCAAAGGCAGCTGTCGAGCTAACGCCAAAGTGGGATGATGTGATGAATTGGACGGGGAGTCGGGTGAATGTAAAGAAATCAATTGTTTTGGACGTCGGTGCTGCCGGTAAAGGCTATTTAGTAGATATCATCGCAAAAATTCTTGGGTCGCACAATATTGATGACTATGTGATTGACGCGAGTGGTGATATTTGTGTCCGTGGCAAAAATACGCAGCGGATTGGATTAGAGAATCCACATGACCCGAGCAGTGTTATTGGTATTGCCCTATTACAAAATGCCAGTCTGTGTGCCAGCGCAAGCAATCGTCGTCGGTGGGGAGATTGGCATCATATTATTGATCCAAGAACCGGTAAACCGGTTCGCGATGTGATCGCTACTTGGGTAGTTGCTGATTCGACGATGGTTGCCGATGGGTTGGCGACGGCGCTGTTTTTTGTCCCGGCCGATGTTTTAAAACAGTGGAAATTTGAGGCAGTTCGACTATTTAGCGACGGGCACATTGAACAAACTGACAACTTTGTGGGAGAATTGTTTATATGAAGTATTTAGTTGACTGGTTAGACGCTCAGTTATCACTGGTAACAATGTACCGACTTGTCACGTTATCGCTGATTACCCTATTAACTGTTGCGTGCGTCCTGTCGCTGACTGGTCAACTCGCCTTTCCGTTCGTCTCGATAGTATCGAGCGTGGCGATCTTGTTGGCGGCAACATATGGTTCGAGTCGATTATTCGGCTGGCTGTTTGGCGTTCGGCCGCACGGTGAATCGTCGATTATTACGGCGCTGATTCTCGCCTGTTTGTTTTTCCCTCCAGTGACTGTGCTGGCTGGAGTGAAGTTGGTGCTGGTTGCATTATTTGCGACTGCTTCGAAATATATTATTGCGGTTCGTGGGCGACATATTCTTAACCCAGCAGCAACGGCTGCGCTTATTGCTGGTACGATTGGGTTGGTCGGCGCTGGCTGGTGGATTGCAACGCCGAACCTTATGCCGATTACATTGATTATCTCTTTGCTGATACTGTACAAGACTCGTCATATGCAAATAGGGCTGCTGTTTATGTCGATTGCAATTGTGCTTGTCGCGTTTCAGTCGATGCAGTTTGGTAGTACATTCGAGCTTGGACTATGGACAGCAATTGTGTCATATCCAATTATATTCTTTGGTGGAGTTATGCTGAGCGAGCCACTGACGATGCCACCGCGTCGCTGGCAACAGCTGACGATTGCTGCGGGGGTTGCAGTGGTAATGGTATTGCCACTCAGGACACCGTTTATATCAATGTCACCTGAGCTCGCGCTTATCATTGGAAATCTTGTTGCATGGTGGTGGGGGGCAAAGCGCGGGATGCATCTCAAATTCGTGCAGCGTATTCAGTTGACTCCGTCGTCATATGAATTTGTATTCGAAGGCAAAGCACCATTTACAGCGGGTCAGTACATGGAGTTTACATTGCCACATCACGGTGCTGATAGTCGTGGTATGCGCCGGATGTTCACCATTGCGACAAGTCCCGGTGACAAGAATGTACGATTTGGCATCAAAATTCCAGAAAAATCGAGTACATTCAAACATAGCCTCATGAGTCTCAAAGCAGGAACTATCGTTCATGCCACGCGCATAGCGGGTGATTTTGTATTGCCAGCGGATATTAAACAGCCGTTGCTCTTTGTGGCTGGTGGTATTGGTATTACACCATTGATTAGTTTCTTGCGTGCCTATAAAAACCGTGATATCACGCTTGTCTATGCCGTCTCAAAACCAGAAGAAATTGCCTATCGTGACGTACTGGCAGTCAGCGGTATCAAAGTTATTATCGTGACTTCAGGTGGCAAAGTTCCCCATGCACCAGGTGGTTGGAAGGTGATTAATGCGCCGTTTGTATCTGCTGAAATCTTGCAGCGTGAAATTAAAGATATCGACAAACGTACAGTTTATATTTCTGGCCCACCACTGATGGTCAACTCCGTCAAACGAGCAGCCAAAAGTTTGAATGCGGCGCATATCAAAACTGATCATTTTGCGGGGTATTAGATGAGAATTATTGGCATCGATCCAGGTACCGGTATCTTGGGCTTTGGTGTGGTTGATGTTGTCAAAGGCAGGGCAAAAATGGTGACAGCAGGTGTCATCACGACACCTGCTCATACGCCACTGGACGTACGACTAGAAGAAATTTTTGATGGATTAACGGATATTATTGCCGAGACAAAACCCGAAGTGATGTCGATCGAGAAATTATTTTTTGCACAGAATGTTACCACCGCAATGAGCGTATCGCATGCTCGTGGTGTGGCGATGCTGACTGGCCGCAAGGCACGAATACCGATTGCAGAATACACACCGCAGCAAATCAAACAAACGCTGACAGGATACGGCAAGGCAAACAAAAAACAGGTTCAGGAAATGGTGCGCATTCACCTAGGGTTGAAAGAAGTACCAAAACCTGATGACTGTGCGGATGCGCTTGCTGCTGCGATTACACACTCCATGATGAGCCGTGGTGGTATAATGGAATAAATGGTTCGTCAAGGTAAATATACACGACGGGTAAGCCCACTCAAGAGGGCGAAATGGCATGCACGCAAAGCCAAGGGTCGTTTTCAGTGGTTTCGTCGCTTGAGCTGGAAGAAAAAGATTCTCATTATCGGTACGCCGATCTTGATCGTTCTTGTGATTATTCCGCTCGCGACTTATTTCTATTTTGCGCGTGATATTGCCGATCAAGATCGATTAATGAACCGAAACAATACTGGTTTGGTAATCTATGACAATAGTGGCAAAAATATCCTTTATAGTACTGGCGAGGCGCAGCATCATGATCTCGTGCCGCTGACTTCGATCTCACCTAACATGCAGCATGCAATTGTTGCATCTGAAGATAAAGATTTTTATAATCATAGTGGATTTTCGATATTCAGTACGCTTCGCGCGGTCTACAGTTATGCCATTACTGGTGGAAAGACCTATGGTGGCTCAACAATCACCCAGCAGTTAGCAAAAATTACGGTTCTTTCCAATAACCGTAGTTTCTTGCGTCAGTACCAGGCTTTCTCGATCGCGGTGGCTATCGAAAATACATATACCAAAGATCAGATCCTCGATATGTACTTGAATTCGGCGTATTTTGGCCAAAACGCCTTTGGTGTCCAAGATGCAGCCAGGGATTATTTTGGGACAACACCCGACAAACTTACTCTTGCACAGAGTGCCATGCTGGTTGGCCTATTACCCGCACCCAATACCTATTCGCCCGTGACTGGTAACGCGACCTACGCCAAGGAAAGCCAAACATCGGTGCTCAATCGTATGGTGACAAATAATTACATTAGCAAAGATCAAGAACAGTCGGCGCTTGCCGAAGTGCTGACATATCAGGCACCACAGTCACCGATAAATGACAGTGCTGCACCACATTTTGCACAAATGGTGCTGCAGCAATTGTATGACAAGTATGGCGAGGAAACAGTAACGCGATCCGGCTATCGGGTGAAAACCACGCTTGATTTGACGCTGCAAAATCAGCTGCAAACAAATATCAGCAATCACATTGCCTATATCCAAAGAAATGGTGGGAGCAATGCTGGTGGTGTCGCGATCGATCCAAGTGACGGTGAAATTCGGGCAATGGTAGGGAGCGCAAATTGGAATGATCCAACGTGGGGCAAGGTAAATATGGCGACAACAGCGCGTCAGCCGGGCAGTAGTTTCAAACCGATTTATTACAGTGATGCGCTTGCAACTGGCGTTATCACACCTGCAACAATTTTTGTTGATGAACCAACTAATTTTGGTGGTTATAAACCCCAAAATGCTTCGCGAACCTACAGCGGTAATATTACAGTGCGTAATGCACTCAGCCGCTCACTCAATATTCCATCTGTAAAAGTCATGCAGAAATTGGGTATTAGTGAGGCAGTGAGTGCAACTCAACGAGTTGGTATCACTACCCTTAATCCGAACGCAAATTATGGTTTGTCACTTGCCCTTGGGTCAGCCGAGGTGCCGCTAGACCAAATGACCAATGCCTATGCCGCCTTTGCCAACCAAGGCCAGCAATATCCAATAACAGCGATCAAAGAAATAGACAGTAAATTTAATGAAAAAGTTTTTGTTGCCAAAGAAACGCCCAAGAGTGTCATTAGTCAGCAAGGTGCGTTCCTGATATCAAGTATTTTGTCCGATAATGCTGCTCGCGCTCCAATCTTCGGATCATCATTAAGTGTGCCTGGCAAAACAGTCGCTGTAAAAACTGGCACAACCGACAATTCACGCGACGCATGGACGATCGGGTATACGCCACAAATGGCTATTGGTGTCTGGGTTGGCAATAATGACAATACGACGATGCGCAGTGGTGGGTCAGATATGGCTGGACCAATCTGGCTTGCAACAATGAAAAATGCGTTGGCAACGACTCCGAATACGCCGTTGACGGTACCATCTGGTGTCGTGCAACGATATGTATGTAGCGCCGATGGTTCACTTGCCGATGGCCCAGGTGCCGGTATTTATAGTGAGTATTTCCTCTCAACAGCGCTCCCGACGGCAACCTGTTCGGCAAAGCCTGTTGAACAACCTGCTCAAACTCAGCCAACGAATACACAGAATAATTCGCCAACTGTGACGGATCTGTCATTATCGGTAAGCCCAACGAGCACTGCAACATTCGGGTCGACAGTGACGCTCAGTGCTGATATCTCACCATCAGCCACTGGAACGGTGACGTTTATGGATGGTCAGGTAAAAATCGGTAGTGCAAATCTGAGCAATGGTGAGGCGTCGATGAGTACGAGTACACTCGCGCCAGGCAGTCACGTTTTGAGTGCAGTCTTTACGCCAACTGACCCAGAAAAGTATAAAACATCAACTTCCCAATCCGTGTCATATACGATTACCATTGGCCAGGGAAATGGAAACGGCGGATTATTCCACTAGTAAGGTATAGTTAATATATGATTGCACACGTTGCCGGTATCGTTTCGGAAAAATTCAATAATTCAATTATCGTTGACGTTCAGGGCGTTGGGTATGAAATTAATGTTGCACTTGGTGATTACGACACGGCTGTTTTGAACGAGCCAGTTAAATTTTATACGTATCATCACATCCGCGAACAGTCACAGGAACTATTTGGATTTAGTACGCTCGCTGCTAAGAAATTATTCGAACTACTGATTACGGTTCAGGGTGTTGGACCAAAAGCTGGATTGTCGATTTTATCACTAGGCAATGCCGAACAAGTCCGTAATGCAATTGCAAATAGCGACAGTGCCTACGTGTCAGGTGCGAGTGGTGTTGGCAAGCGAATTGCCGAACGCGTTGTTGTGGATCTATCCGACAAAGTAGGGTTGCCTCTAAGAGCTGACAACAGCACATTGACTGGTCTGTCGCAGCCGCTTGCCCATACCGATGAAGCACTCGAAGCCTTGATGGCACTTGGCTATAATTTGAACGATGCTACCAAAGCACTCGAGGGTGTCCCGACAGATCTTTCGACGGCAGATCGTGTCACTCAGGCACTCAAAGGTTAGAGTTCGAGGAACGAACTCATCTCGACAGTGTGTTCAAGTGGCAATTTGAAGAAGTTGGTTGGTGTGGCTGAATTGCGATCCATCAGAACGTACAACTGTTTGCGCCATTTTGCCATGCGATGATTTGAGACAATTGTTGGCTCGCTGAGTGAGAGAAAGTATGTTGCTTCGTAAGGATCAAAATCAACTTCGGGACTCCGTGTTCGTGCTGTTTCAAGCGCACGTGGCACATTTGGAATGTCTTTGTATCCAAACTGTAATGTGACGTGACTAATGCCATCATCGGGGTGACCAAGCCCGTCGAAGACAACGCGTGACGGTTGTGGCACGTGCGGTGTGTCAGTGATTTCAACGGTGACGACAGTAATATGTTCGTGTAGCTCATGAAGTTGTTCGAGTGTTGCATGAAGCGCAAGTGGTGTATTACCAGCATGCTGTCCAAGGTACACGGCATGTCCAGGAATACGAGCAATCGGAGTGTGGTGTAATTTGTTGACGAAGGTAAGTAATGGACCTTCTTGGCGTCGTCGTTCGCGGCTGACAATAGTATGACCTTTGTACCAGGTACTTAGCAGTGTGAATCCAGCGACCGCAATCAAGATTGGTAGCCAAGCACCATGGAGTAATTTGGCGGTGCTAGAAGTCAGGAATAAAAGATCAACACTTAGTAATAATATGCCCGCAAGCCCAACCGTAAATAGTGATTGTCGCCATACAACACGCATAATGACGAGGAGCAAAATTGAATCAATAGCGAGCGTGCCGCTGACTGCCATACCAAACGCACCTGCCAGGTGAGTTGATGTACCAAAAGTCACGACGATCATCAGCACAAGTGCTGCAATCAGCCAGTTGAGAGCTGGCAAATAAACCTGGCCTATTTCTTCGCGCGAAGTGTGGTTGATCATCAGGCGTGGTGCGAATCCTAATTGGATGGCCTGACGAGTAAGTGAAAATGCGCCAGAAATGACTGCCTGTGATGCGATCAATGTTGCGAGTGTTGCTAGAACAATAACCGGAAGCTGTAAGCTAGCTGGGAATAGCAAGAAGTAGGAACTTGTAATTGCCTCTGGATGTTGAATGACGAGGGCACCTTGGCCCAAATAATTCAACATAAGAGCGGGGAATACGAGCAGCAACCACGCGCGTCGAATAGCTGGTCGGCCGAAATGTCCCATGTCGGCGTAGAGTGCTTCGGCACCAGTAATCGCCAAAATAACAGCACCCATGGCGATAAATCCTTGAGCTGGATGATTGATAAAGAATTCAACCGCAGTTGTTGGCAGCAAGGCGGCCAAAATAGGTGGGTAGTGAAGTAATTGTGCTAGTCCACCAAGTGCCGACACGACAAACCACGTGACCATGATTGGTCCGAATAACTTTCCGATCGCACCTGTTCCTCGTGATTGCAAAATAAATAATCCAGCTAGGATGATGACGGTGATTGGAACGGTAAATTGAGCAAATTCTGGCAGGATGAGTTTTGTACCCTCGACAGCCGACAACACAGAAATTGCTGGAGTAATGACACTATCACCGTAGAATAATGACACGCCGATTAGACCCATGAGTGTAAATAATGCTTTATATTTATGTGCGATATGCGTTCGACGAACCAGCGCGATCAGTGCCATGATGCCGCCCTCGCCTTTGTTATTGGCGCGCATAATCAGTCCAACGTATTTGAAGGTGACGACGAAGGTCACTGCCCAGATAATCAGCGAGATAATACCCGTCACATCAGCTGTCGAGAGAGTTAATCCAGAACTACCAAAAATTGCTTGTAGGGCATATAACGGACTGGTACCGATATCACCAAAAACGACTCCGATCGCCCCAACAAATAACCAGCCAGCCTGTCTTTTTTTGATCATGTTACTCCTAGTATACTCGACTCGGCGCAATATATTGAAACATAAACTGTTATACTAGAACAGACTATGGCAGTAGAGAGAATTATTGATACAAGCGTCCACGATGATGACAGCGATGAGCAAGCAATCGAGGTCACTTTGCGGCCACAGAATTTTTCTGAATATATTGGCCAAGAACGATTAAAAAAGAATTTGAAACTGGCGATTGCAGCCGCCAAAAAGCGCGGTGATCCGATCGACCATGTACTACTATATGGTCCACCGGGGCTTGGCAAAACAACGATGGCGACGGTAATTGCTAATGAAATGGGGACAAGTATTCGCGTCACTGCCGGTCCTGCGATTGAACGAGCAGGTGATTTAGCGAGCATTTTAACAAATCTTTCGGATGGTGACATTTTGTTTATTGATGAAATCCATCGACTAAGTCGTACCGTCGAGGAAGTACTCTACGCTGCGATGGAAGATTTCAAACTAGATATTGTGATTGGGAAAGGTCCAGCTGCGCGTTCTGTGCGATTGGATTTGCCAAAATTTACGGTTATTGGTGCGACAACCCGAACTGGTGCACTAGCGGCGCCACTACGTGATCGTTTCGGTCATATTTATCGTCACGAATTTTATACACCAGATGAGATTGGACAAATTATTGCTCGTTCTGCCAAGATCTTGGAAAGCAAAATTGACGCGGCTGCAGCCACAATGTTATCAACTCGCGCTCGTTTGACACCCCGTATTGCCAATCGCCTACTGAAACGTGTGCGTGATTATGCAGATGTGAATGGTGATGGGATTATCGATACGGCAATCACGACGCAGGCCCTTGCTATGATGGAAATCGATGAATTAGGGCTTGATCCTGCAGACAGACAGCTGCTTGAAAGTATGATTGAAAATTATGGTAATAATCCTGTCGGGCTTAACACAATTGCGGCACTGACTGGCGACGAGGCCACAACCATCGAAGATTTTTATGAACCGTATTTGCTACAAATTGGATTTATCGAACGCACTCCACGGGGTCGGCGTGCAACACCAAAGGCCTACAAGCACCTAGGCAAAACACATACGGAATCACCTGCTAAACAGCAAAAATTGGTATAATAAAAGTATGAATCCACAATCATCAAAAGGACCGACAGACTACAACCAGCCGGTTGCTTATGATACAAATGGCCAGCCGCTCTATGCACATCCACCGTCTATGACACCAGAAACACCACCGGTTATTTCTGAACCTGTCGCTAATCCAAATGTGAAGGTGGCTCAAGCATCCGATGTAACCGCTCGTCACGTAGAATCAAAGCAGCAATACCCGCAGCTTAATTTGAGTCAAGACGAATATGTCGTAGAAGAAATCCGCCGTCATCTGATTGGGCTTTTGCCAATTTTAGCAATGGTCGGTTTCGTCGTACTAGCAGGTATACTAGTCTTACTCTTTTATCCGATGATCGCTCACTCGGCAGCTGGCACGTTACCAACGCCAAGTAGTATTATCTTGCCGGTTCTGATGATAATCATTTTGGTAGTCCTTTTGGGCTATATTGCATATACCATTTACATTAGTAACAAACTATTCTTAACGGACGAGAGTGTTATTGACGAGACTCAAGGTGGTCTTTTTGCCCACCAAGAACGCACTGTGAGTCTTGCGAACATCGAGGAAGTGACGTTTAGCCAGAACAGTGTGCTACAAAACTGGTTCAATTATGGGACGCTGCGTATGACAATTGAGGGCGATCATGTTGCCTACGAATTTCCGTATATGGGCAATCCCAAAAGTCGAGTAGACATGATAGTGAATGCAATTGAACAATTCAAGTTCCATCGTCACAGCCCAAACGTCACGGAATAGATTTAGTTATGCTGGCTTTTTTTGACGAAGTCGGCTTCGTTTTCGAGTGATACGCTCAGGGTGTAGCCCTTACACTTATCCCCATCGCAATTGGTTGCTTCGTAGTGATATTCCGAAGCATGCTGATCACTCCCAGCAATGCTTTGCTTGGTTGCAGTATCGAGTCCGGTTGTGTCGATCTTGGCATCAATTTTGTTACCATTTGTATCAGTTAATAAGCTTGAATCCATTGCATTGAGATTTGCACTTGTCAGTTCAGCTGGGTAAGAACCATTTTTTGGATAGTAAACATCCTCGAGATCGTAATAAATAGCATTGATGGTAGTTTTGCGTTTGTCATCACGGGCGGCAACTTCTAGATTATTTTTCTGGACGAAAAACAAAATACTTGCAGCACCAAGCAGCACGATGACTGCAATCAGTTCAATCACTGTAAAACCACGTTCAGATCGTTTCATTTACTCTATTATACCATAGCAATATCACGTGATTGTACGTATAATAAGTAGTAGATTTTAAGAGAGGGGACTGACATGGCTAAAAAGACCGAGAAACCAGAGATGGCAGAAAAATCGACTACTAATGAGGGAAAACTCAAAGCATTAGGGCTTGCGATGGATCAAATCACCAAGCAATTTGGTGACGGATCAATTATGAAACTTGGCGATCAGCACCGCGCAAATGTTGAGCTGATTTCATCAGGCTCATTGTCGTTAGATTTGGCACTGGGTGGTGGCTATCCGAAAGGCCGTGTTATTGAGATTTACGGACCAGAGAGTTCTGGCAAGACAACGTTGACACTCCATGCAATTGCCGAAGTGCAACGCAATGGTGGCACGGCAGCATTTATCGACGCCGAGCATGCACTTGATCCTAGCTACGCAAAACGTTTGGGTGTTGATACCGACAACTTGCTGGTATCGCAACCAGACAACGGTGAGCAAGCACTCGAAATTGCTGAAACACTTGTTCGTTCGAACGCTGTTGACTTGGTCGTTGTTGACTCTGTTGCAGCACTTGTTCCACAGGCTGAAATTGACGGCGACATGGGCGATAGCCACATGGGCCTTCAGGCTCGTCTGATGAGCCAAGCATTACGTAAATTAACAGGTATTATCAGCAAGTCCAAAACGACCGTTATTTTCATCAACCAAATTCGTATGAAAATTGGTGTTATGTTTGGTAATCCCGAAACTACAACCGGTGGTAATGCACTCAAGTTCTACGCATCCGTTCGTTTGGATATTCGTCGAACTGGCCAGATCAAAAATGGTGAAGACATCATCGGTAACCGTACCAAAGTCAAAGTTGTCAAAAACAAGATCGCGCCGCCTTTCCGCATCGCAGAATTCGACATCATGTACAACGAAGGTATTTCAGCAACTGGTGACGTGCTCGACCTCGCTGTCCAACACGAAATTGTTGGCAAAGCCGGTGCATGGTTTGACTACAAAGACGCCAAAATCGGCCAAGGCCGTGAAGCGACCAAAGTCTACCTGAAAGAAAATCCAAAAGTCCTGGCTGAAATCGACAAAGCCGTTCGCGCTAAGGTTGCTGAAACCGAGGCATAGCATCATGAGCGGGCAGGTAACGCTCTGAATATGAAAATCACGGCAATCACAGCCCAACAAAAGGATAAAAATCGTATCAACGTGATGGTTGATGGCAAATATCGATTCTCACTCGATATTTTTCAGTATGCTGATCTAGGGATCCGGGTCGGGCAGGAATATAGTGACGAAGAACTAACGGCGCTAGAAACAGAAAGCCAGTTTGGTAAGCTATACGCCAGGGCGTTAGAATACAGCCTGATGCGGCCACATTCGGCCAAAGAAATGCGTGATTATCTGTATCGCAAGACACGTACCACTAAAGTAAGAAGCCGTACAACTGGCGAGATTAGTGATCGACCGGGTGTTTCGGTCGAGCTGACGGTGCGAGTGTTTGATCGTTTGACGCAAAAAGGCTATATTGATGATGAAAAGTTTACTTGTTATTGGGTTGAAAATCGTAGCCTGACAAAAGGTGCAAGCAAACGCAAACTACAAGCAGAACTTCGCGCCAAAGGAGTCGAGAGCAATATTATCGACAAACATCTCAGCGAATCACCGCGCAACGACGAAGAAGAATTAGCAAAAATCATTGCTAAAAAGCGTGCTCGCTACCCTGATAATCAAAAGTTTATGATGTATCTTGCCCGTCAGGGTTTTTCGTACGATACGATTAAACAAGCGCTTTCGGTTACCGACGACCTAGATTAACTTTGTTGAGCGTCGATACTCTCTGGTTGTGGATTGGGTTGGCGAAACGGGTTAACGTAGTGCCTAGATCCCTTTTTAACCGCGTGTGTTTGCTTGACTTTGCCACTTTTGACGATAATTAGGTGATCATTAATCTCAACAATTTGTGAACGGTGAATCAATAGTTCAGCATCGTTCAAACTTTTAAACAGTGGTCGTTTGACGCTTAATTGTTGAATGACGAAGCTATCAATGTCAATTGAGTAATTAACGACCTTGCCGATTTTTTTGCCTTGCTCATCAACGACGTGTTTGTTGAGGACAGTAAAATGCAAATCATAGAGAGGTTTTAGTTTGATGACATCTTCAGCACTGACAAATTCATCGCTTGAATCGACAATCATCCCTACCTCACTCATTTCTCGAATGTCACCAACCAAAAGGAGTGAATTATCTTCGTCAAGAGTTGGACCTTCAACTTCATAAGCAAGCACTTTAAGATTGTTGGGGTTAATGATTGCTTCCTTGGTTCGGGCAAGTTCAGTACCCGTCTGAAGACTCATGACAGGCGTATCGATAAGTTGCGAGCCTAACAGTAGCATAAGTATAGTATAACGGACTTTTGGGATTTAGTACTACTCAACAAATGGGCTTTGCCTTGCAGGGAAGATAAGTGTACTGCCGTCATCCGTACTGGTCTTTAAATTATCTATTCGGTCAATTGTTTTTTGGTCAAAGTTTGCATCAGCTTTTGAAACGGATGTGTAACCATCGACATTTTTTTCGGTCGATAAAGTCAGAATTTGTGATAGACGAAAAATGGAAAGTGCAACGAGTACGGCTACAACAACGATCACGATAGTCGTATGGTACTGTTTCAGTACTTTCAGTATTGGTTGACTAAATTGGGCTAGAGAATCTTCCATTATTGTATATACACCTCTATAAGTAATGTGTTTGTTGATACATCCTGAGAGCTACTACCTTTTGTGAGTGATATACTAGCAATCTGCATTTTGGTCAAGTTCTGCTCGATCGAGTGGATTAAATTCATCAGATCGCTGTATTTAGTAGGAGTCTTGAGTGTTACTGAGACTGTCGTTGATTTAAGACCGGCAACCACTGGAGCTGCTTGGCCTGGGGTGACGACTGGAGTGCTGGTCGTGGCTGCACTACTACTGATCGGGCTACCAGAGTCAAATACGAAGCTATTAATTGAGATATTCGAACGGCTTGCATAGGTGTTCAGGTCACTGATAATCTGATCTTGATATTTGTATGATTTTGCATCGGCAACGATGTTCTGCGTACGTTGAATGTTTACTTGATTATCTGCCAGCTTTTTTTGAAGGCCCTGTAAAACTGCGACGTCATTGACACTCGTGTCTGCGTCTTCTGATGCGTGACTGACAGTGACGGCGTAGCCACTTAGTTGCGATTGAATAAAGTAGAAACCAATTCCGGTGATAACAAGGATAACACCTATAGATGCGAGCAGGACTATACGAAGTTGGCTTGCATTAAGGCCCCTTAGATTATTTTCTATCATTTTCTATCCGCCTTGTTCATAGTAACGTTGATACCAACACTTATTGGGTAGGCTGCACCTGTGGTACCACCACCATCGTTGGTAATTGACTGGAAGTGAACGTTAGAGAAAACTGTGGGTGATGCTTGGAAAGCGCTCTTGAGTGCGGTGACTGCATTGTAATCTTTGGCGTGAGCATTTAACACTGTAGGTGTCCCGAAATCTTTGGCATTAAGGCTAAGGCTATCGAGGACGACACCACTTGGCAATAGATTAGTGATGGCGAACACACGATCAGTATAGTTTACTTCATTGTCGAGGATTTTTGCGGCAGTTGTCAGATTCTTACGGTAGTCATTAGCCTCTTTTTCGGTACCGGCGTATTGTGTCGCACGACTATTGTTGTCTGAATTGGTTGCCTTTGCTTGACCCTCGGCGTTACCAAGAAGAGCGTAGACTACCAGACTACTTGCCAGTACAAAAGCAGCCAGTCCGAGAAACAAGAAGTTATAACGAAGAAGAACAACGTTTGAACGAGCAGCTAATAATTCTTTTTTGTAGCCATCAGGGAGAAGATTGATCATTGCCACATTCCTCCCTTAGGGATTGTCGCCAGACCAGCAACGGTAATGTAGCGTGAACGGAATTGTTTAGCTGGTTGAGGAAGCGTACCAAAATCAAGTTGCTGCCATGGGCTCGCGGTACGAGCAGGCATAACGAGTTCATTAGTGAAGTATTCACCAATTCCAGGTACGTTACTACCGCTACCGACAACAAGGACTTGTTCCAGACGACGATCGCTACTGAGACGCTCGTTGTAATAACGGATGACTTTGCGAGTTTCGGTAATAATGCCACGGAGTGAAGGTCGCAGGGCAGCAGTGAGCTTTTCTTGGCGAGCACCAGGCGAGAGACCGTTGAGGACTTTCAATTGGTGAGCATTTTCGAGTGTAACACCAAGTTTTTTGGCAATATCGAGTGTAAAGGTGTTACCACCTGTTCCGATACCACCAGTAATTCGGACAGAACCATCAAGGACGGCGATATCAGTGTTAACAGCGCCGATGTCGATGATAACTGTTGGAAGGTAGCCTTCCTCGGTTGCTTCCAGGACACGAGCGACAGAGTTGATTGCTGGTTCAATCAGGTTGACAGTAAGACCGACTTGGTCACAGGCGGCAATAACGTTATCAACAAGCTTTTTAGGGACAGCGCTCATGATAACAGTCAACGAATCAGCTTTGCGTTCGATGATTTCGTAATCAACATAGAGCAGTGAAAGAGGGATTGGGATGTATTGGCTAACCTCGATTGCAACAGCGTCTTTAAGAGTGTGCTCGGTCGAGGTAGGAATCGTGAATGTACGAGAAAAAGTACGAACAGTAGGAATGCCTAGTGCAACCTGATCGCTGATAAGTGTACCAACGAGTTTCTGCTCGAGGAGCGTTCGGAGGTTATCGCCAAAGTAGGTGTCTGTTTCGTCAAATGACTTCTTGACCTGGAGAGGATCAAGATCAACAGTGCCATAGCCATGAACTGTTTTATGTTTGGTATCGACTGACATGACTTTCATGTCAGTACTACTGATATCGAGGCCGATTAAGGGTTTGTCTTTATAGAATAGTTTCTTCATAGTGCCCACATGTGAATATTGGTTTTATTGTAGCATAAGCGTGATACGATGACCAGCATAAATTAACCTTTAATATTTTGCGCCAGACCCGCAATTGGCCCCATGACGCTGGCGGCGATTAAACCGACAGCGGTACCCATGATGACGATCATAACTGGCTCGATAATTGAACTAAGACTAGCAATGGCGGTGTCGACTTCTTCTTCGTAAAATTCAGCAACTTTGACCAGTACGGTATCTGTTTGGCCGGTTTCTTCACCGACGGCTAACATTTGAGAAACGATTGCAGGGAATAATCCGTCGGCCTCAAGGATTTTTGACAGTTGTTCGCCGTTTTTCACTTTATCAGCTGCTTCCATAAGTGCTTCTTCGTAGACAACATTGCCCAGAGCGCGTGATGTCACGCTGAGTGATTCGAGCATTGATACACCCGCACCACTGAGTGCCGAGAAAGTACGGGCAAAACGAGCCACGACGATTTTACTAATCACGGTTTTGACAGCCGGGACTTTCAATACAAATCGATGGAATTGATGTTTGCCAACTGGGGTGTGAACATAACGGATAAACCCATAGATGGTCCCACCAAATACAGGGATGATAATGTACCAGAAATTCAGGCAGAAGTGGCTAATGTCTAGCATCACGCGTGTCAGAAGTGGTAATTTTGCATCAGCTCCACCAAGATCGGTCAAAATCTTGCCAATCTGTGGAATGACAAAGAACATCAGTCCAAAGAACGCAACCACGGTAATAACCATCAAAACGATTGGATAGGCCATGGCACTTTTGATTTTCTTGCGAATGGTTGCACTTTTTTCTTGCTGCAACGCCAAACGTTTCAGGATTTCATCCAAAATACCAGCCGTTTCACCGGCTCGTACCATGTTGACGTAAACGTCGTTGAATACGTTAGGGTATTTATCGAGCGCATCACCAAGGGTCGAACCACCTTCAACGTCGCGAATAACATTGACAAGAATATTTTTGAGTCCGGCACTTTCGGTGTGGGCTTCGAGCGAGCTGAGTGATCGAAGCAGGGGTACGCCAGCCCCTACCATAGCTGATAATTGACGAGTGAAAATAACGAGGTCATCGGATTTGACCTTGTCACCACCAAAGAGGCTGTTCATACTGATTCCACCCACCTTTTTGGCATGTGTGACAGAAAGCGGCCGCAAATTTTGTTTGGTGAGCGCTGAAATGACTGAAGCTTCATCTTGGGCTTCAATGACACCGGTTGTTGTTTTGTTCTTGTCGGAACTTGCTATGTATTGAAACTGTGCCATATATTATTCCTTGGTGACCCTTAGTATTTCTTCGATTGTTGTTTCGCCGCGCAGCGCTTTTATCAGTCCATCTATCTGCATTGTAATCATACCTTCGCTAATGGCCTGTGATTGCAGCTGAGTGCTCGTTGCATTAGTGATGATAAGCTTTTGGATTGCAGGCGTGTTGTTGAGAACTTCGTAAATTCCGACGCGACCTTTGAATCCGTCGTCGTCTTTTTCGGTTTGGCCGACTTTGTAGAGAGTTTTAATGCCAGTTTCGTCGGTACTGAGTGGTGCGTTGCCACCGATACCCTGGGCAGCTGCTTGTTTTTCGAGTTCGTGGATATAGCGAAAATCTTGATCATTACGGAGGTTGAATAAATTAACAATCGCGTTCTTTTCCTCAATGCTTGGTTCATAAGCGACGCGAGTTTCTTTTTTCAGTTGGCGCACCAGGCGCTGACCGATGATGGCGCTGATGGTGCTGGCGATCAGGAATGGTTCGATATCCATATCAAGTAAACGTGGCAAACAGGTAGCAGCATTATTGGTGTGCAGGGTGCTGAATACCAAGTGACCGGTCAGGGCGGCCTGAACGCCCAAGTTGGCGGTTTCGGCGTCACGGATCTCACCAACCATGATAACATTTGGATCTTGACGTAGGAGTGCGCGCAGCCCAGAGGCAAAGGTCATTCCGGCTTTGGTGTTGGTCTGCGTTTGGTTGACCCCTGGGATTTTGTATTCGACAGGGTCTTCGATGGTCGAGATATTAACATCAGGACTGTTCAATTGAGTAAGAAGGCTAAAGAGGCTGGTAGATTTACCAGATCCGGTAGGGCCGGTGACAAGGATCATGCCGTGCGGTTCAGTAATCGTCTCGGAGATTGTTGCCAAGCTGTATCCCCAGTAGCCGAGCTCTGGCAATGTCACTGCTTGGTTGGATTCGTCCAAAATACGCATAACGACTTTTTCACCGTCACTGATAGGGAGAGTACTGACACGAAGAGCGTATTGTTTACCAGCCACACGAACCTTGAAACGGCCGTCCTGAGGAACGCGACTTTCGTCGATCTTTAAATTAGACAAAATTTTGATACGGCTGACCAGTGCACGGTGCACGTTACGCGGCAGACGGTTGACTTCCTTGAGGACGCCATCGATACGGTAGCGAACCTGGAC
Organism: Candidatus Saccharimonadota bacterium; assembly: GCA_041691795.1. Classification (GTDB taxonomy): domain Bacteria; phylum Patescibacteriota; class Saccharimonadia; order Saccharimonadales; family Saccharimonadaceae; genus JBEPTX01. The sequence continues at coordinate 334,180 of JBEPTX010000001.1, read as the reverse complement.
GAATTCCTCGCGTGGTTCAATGTGAATATCGCTAGCGTTCGAGCGGATGGCGTATTCCAGCAGCAGGTTGATCGTCTGAGCGATCGGAGAGTTTTCGGCAACATCGGCTTCGCTAACATTTTCATTTGCGGTGTTATCCTCACGCTGAATATCAATAACTTCGTTAAGTTCCTTGTCGACATCGCTACGATAATTCTCGAGTGCGGCCAACAAGTTTTCGCGAGGTGCGATATAGGTTTTGGTTTTGCCAATTTCTTTCTCGATGAAATCAAGTGCCTGAACATCGTCAGGATCTTCCATAGCCAGATGTTGCGTGCCGTCTTTGTCGATCCGGAACAAAATAGCGTTATATTGACGGGCGATGTGTTCTGGGATTTTTTGGAGGACATCACTAGGGATGTCTTTTGCATCAAGTTCGATGTAGGGAATATCAGCGTATTCAGCGAATAGTTTTGTCAGCGTTTGCTCGTCAAATAATTGGTCTTGGATGACGAGATCTTGCAGCGGACGCCTCGAACGAGCACCCTCTTCTTTCAGAGTAGCGATTTGTTCCGGGGTCGCATGGTTATTCTGCGACAGTAGTTTTTCTATTGTTCCGTCGGATATTCGCATAATGCTTACGCTCTATTGTATGTCAGCTAAAGTAAAATCGCTAGACTAAATATACCCACCTTTATGCTTACGTTTGATACCACTATACCACCACGATACGCTCACGGCTAGCCTCATATTACCCTAGTAAATTTAAAAATTATGAAATGGTATAATAAGACAAATGATTATAGAGGTGAATTCAGTTGAGCAGATGCTTGCATTTGGCCAAAAAATTGGCCGATTACTTCGTGGCGGCATGACAGTGGAATTAGTTGGTGATATTGGGGCAGGCAAAACGACGCTGGTCAAAGGAATTGCGGTCGGTCTTGGGATTGATGAAACGGTCCAAAGTCCAACCTTTACGATCAATCAAATGTATCATGGCAGGGATGGAATTATGCTGGCGCATTATGACTTTTATCGCTTAGAGAGCGCTGGTATTATGTTAGATGAAATTAGCGAAACACTGCACGATCCGCAGGCGGTAACGATTGTTGAATGGGCGGGCCCGGTAAATGGTGTGCTGCCAGATGATCGCGTAACGATTACGTTGACGTCACCGACGGAAGAGTCTCGTCATTTAGAACTACATGCAGGCGGTGTCCATAGTCAGCAATTTTTGGAGGCCATAAAATGATTTTATTATTAGATACCAGCACACCAGTGTGTAAACTGACATTTATTGACGGTGATTGGCGCTACGACGACCAATGGCAAGCCGATCGACAGCTTGCCAAAGGGCTATTAGGATATCTGAAATCTCAGCTCGTAAAAAACGACAAAACGTGGTCGGATATCACTGCGATTGCTGCGTTCCAGGGACCAGGCAGTTTTACAGGGCTGCGCATTGGACTAACGGTTCTCAATACAATTGCAGATAGCCAGGCAATTCCGATTGTTGGCGGCCAGGGTGATAATTGGCAAACAGATACGATCGCAAAATTACAGATGGGCCAGAACGATAAAATCGTTTTACCATTTTATGGCGGCGAAGCCAACATCACAAAACCACGTAAATAACTTGCAGGCTGCATGAAAAAAGAGCTACAATATATATAGCTTTTTATAAGCATTCATGAAACTTTTTGAAATCCACGCCACCCCTGATCGACAGATAACAAAGCATAAATCATTTATACGGACGTAACTAGCTCACTTCAGGGAAAGACGGGAAAGGAACACATATGATAGAGGGAATAATTGCCGCTATAGTAGGGGCTGTTTTAGGCGTAGGAGGTACATATACCTACGAACGTCGTCGCCAGAGTGATGGCAAGAACCAAGTTGAGCAAGAAATTGCTAAAGCGAAAACCAAGGCGGGAGATATTGTTCTCAAAGCCAAAGATGAGGCGATTGAACTAGAAAACGAACGCCGCAAAGAGTGGAAAAAAACCGAGACTCGCCTAGCAGACCGCGAAACAACACTCGACCGAAAAATGGACGAACTGGACAAGCGTGGGGAAAAACTGCGCAAACAAGAAGATGATGTCGAAGGTTTGAAGGGTGAGATTCGCGAAATCCGCTCAAAACAACAAGAGAAGCTTGAAAAAATCGCTGGTCTAAAAAAAGCTGATGCTGCCGAAAAGCTGATGCAAATGACCGAACGTGATATCAAAAATGATCTCACCGGCTTGATTGCGAAATTACAAAAAGACGCGATGGATGACGCCGAAGAAAGCGCTCAGACAATTTTGGTTTCTGCGATGGAACGTATGAGTTCTGAAGTCACTGCCGAACGTACTGTTACTGCTATCAAACTGACTGATGACGAAATGAAAGGCCGTATTATCGGCAAAGAAGGTCGTAACATTCAGGCATTGCAGCGTGCAACTGGTGTCGATATTTTGGTTGATGATACACCAGGTATGATCGTGCTTTCGAGCTTTGATCCAATCCGTCGCCAGGTTGCTCGTATCAGTTTGGAAATGCTGATGAAAGATGGACGTATCCATCCGGGACGCATCGAAGAAGTCGTCGCCAAAGCCGAAAAACAACTTGAAAAAGAAGTTCAGCATGCTGGTGAAGACGCAGCCCGCGAAGTCGGTGTTGTCGGTATTCCAAAAGAAATGCTACAACTACTCGGCGAACTAAAATTCCGTACTAGCTATGGCCAGAACGTCTTGATGCACAGTACCGAAATGGCACACATGGCTGGGCTCATCGCCGAAGAAATCGGGGCAGATGTTCGTGTCACCAAAATCGCAACATTGCTGCATGATATCGGTAAAGCAGTTACCCACAAGGTAGAAGGCAAACATCACCATATTGGTGCAGAACTTGCTCGCAAAAACGGTATGGACGAACGCATTGTCCACGCGATCGAAGCGCACCATGATGATATCGAAGCTACGACACCAGAAGCATTGGTTGTTCGTGTGGTTGACGCGGTTTCGGCGGCTCGTCCAGGTGCACGTAATATCAGCGCCGAGAACTTCTCGGAACGTATGCGTGATCTTGAAAACATCGCTATCAGCTTTAACGGTATCGAAAAAGCCTACGCAATCAGTGCAGGCCGCGAAGTACGTGTTATTGTTAGTCCCAAATCAGTTGATGATCTCTCGGCTATCAAATTGGCTCGCGACATCGCCACCAAGATTGAAAGCACGATGCAATATCCAGGGACGATCAAAGTTAACGTTATTCGCGAAACTCGCGCGATAGAATTCGCTAAATAGACGATGAAGTTTTTTGGCCGCGCAGAACATAGCGAATGGATGAAATCCCATGCTAAACGCGCGGCTAGTGGCGGTATGTTGCTCGAAAACGATAAGGGCCAAGTCCTCATCGTCAAAGCCAACTACAAACCATACTGGACATTTCCAGGCGGGTTTGTCGATAGTGACGAAACACCTAAAACCGCAGCACTACGCGAAACGCTAGAGGAAGTTGGATTAGTGATTGCACCCGAATCGACTGAACTCTATGTTGTTATCAACCGTGTGAGTGATGTTGCGCAGACCTATCAATTCGTTTTCAAAGCTCCACTTGATCCCGGTATGACAGATCACATTATTTTGCAAAAATCGGAAATCGACGAATGGGAACTCGTCGACAAACAGCAAGTCCTATCAGGTGATCGCAAATACGGTCTGGCCGTTGAACATTGGGCTAATAATAATCCCGCTATTTATGTTGAGCAGATTTTCGAAAAATCAAATTACGGTCAAAACAAATTTTAGCGGCTCTTTTTAGCTGATTTTCCGAGCGGCGTCACATGTGCCGCAATCCCAATTGCAATCGCCACTAACGCGACGTTTTTGATAATGTATTGTCCTTCGAGATTAGGAACCAAGAAGCTTGTCCAGATGTAATTTGGTACAAGGACTAGTGGTGAACAGACGACCAGTAAGTGAACGAAAAGCAGTGCGATGACAACACGGGTTGCTTTGGGGATCAAGAATAGAACACCAATTAAACATTCCACAAACGCTAGAATAGTAAAAGACACGTCAAAATACTGCATGCCAATTGTTTGCGCCGTCAATGCTTCGGCAAGTGGTGAAGCCGGACTTAGTCCGACAAGTTTGAGAAAACCAAAATAGAAAAAGATAATAAAGAACGCGACTCGCGCAATGGGAATGAATGATTTTTTAGCTGATTGAATAATGGTATGATCGATCTTTTCGAGTGTTTTATGCATACATTTAGAATACCATAAGTAGCATTTGATCAGTCGGCCGTGTGTGATGGATTGTGAATACCAAAGGCTGAAATAACGCCACCAAACACGAGCAAGATAACCATTGCAATGATGCCATTATGGAATCCCTCGACAGTGAGCGATGGCCCAATAATCAGGCCAATACTTGCAACCGCAACAAGTCCAGCAATCCTGGAAATCGCATTATTAATTGCCGATCCAATGCCTGCATGTTTGGGATCGATATCGCCTAGGATGGCTGCAGTCAGCGGCGCAACAGTCATTGAAAGACCGAGCCCAAATACCAAAATGCCTGGGAAAATCTGCGTCCAGTAACTAACAGACTGATCGACCATTAGCATCAAACCAAATCCTAGTGCGGATACAATTGGGCCGAGCGTCATAAATAATCGCGGGCCATACTTTCCGGATAGTGCACCAAATCGTGGTGACAGGAAAAACATGATGAACGTCACAGGCAAAATTGTCAGCCCCGCATCAACAGCCGAGTAATGACCGATTTGCTGGACAAAGATAGTGATCAAAAATGTTGCAATCGATAATCCGGCATATATAGCAATTGTTGCGATATTGCCAATTCCAAAATTACGAATCTTGAACAGTGAGAGCGGTAGCATTGGTTCGTTTGTCCTACTTTCGTACCAAACAAAGAAAATGAGTGACAAACAACCTATCGCTAGCGGTAGGTAAATAATAGGCGCTGTCCAGCCATAGAGCGGTTGTTCAATCAGTCCATATACCGATCCAGCTAATCCAAGCGTACAAAGAAGTGCCCCGATTACATCGACGTTAGTACTGGTTGTTTGGTCGTGTACATTACGCAAATGTCGCATGAGATACAATGTCACGACTGCAGGAATTAAATTGAGCGCAAAAATATATCGCCACGAAAAGTTATCAACCAAAAACCCACCAAGAAGTGGACCGACAATGTAGGATATTCCGGTCCAGGCCGTCCAACTACCGATCGCTTTTCCTTGCGCGGCGCCATGAAACGAACTGATAATTAATGCCAATGAACTAGGGACGAGTAGGGCACCAGCCGCACCCTGTAAAGCACGCGCAATAATCAGCAAAGGAACGGTCGGAGCGACTGCGCATAGTAGCGACGTGACGGCAAATCCGATCAATCCCCATGTTAGAATTCGTTTGCGACCAAAAAGATCGGATAACGATCCCGCGACCAAAATAAGTGCACCAAGTGTAATAAGATAAGCTCCTGCTATCCATTGCTGCGAGGCCAGCCCTCCGCCAAGCTCGCGGCTAATCGAAGGTAGGGCGACATTGATAACTGATGAATCTAAAAACGCGACAAATGACGCCATAATACTGACGATCAGAATTAATTTTTGCTGTTTACTCATTAGTTGGTATTATAGCGCGTTTGCTATACTTTATATATGCACCACGATCAATCACTGACACGGACAGCGATCAGCGCCACATTGCACTGTTTGCTAGGCTGTTCGATTGGTGAGATAGCGGGAATGGTGATTGGGACGGCAATCAATGCGTCTAACTTTGTCATGATTACACTCTCGATTGTACTAGCATTTATTTTTGGTTATGGACTTTCATTGTTATCAGTTATTCGATCGGGTATGGCAATTCGCGCTGCGCTGAAAGTTGTATTGGCTGCTGATACGGTCTCAATTGTGAGTATGGAAATAACAGATAATCTTGTTGTCGTTGTGATTCCTGGTGCCCTGAACGCGATGCTCAGTGACCCATTATTTTGGACGAGTTTGGCCATATCACTCGTCGTTGCGTTTATTGTGACAGTTCCTGTTAATCGTTGGTTGATCGCACGTGGTAAGGGCCATGCGCTGATGCATCATCATTCCTAAGAGTATAATGAGAATAAAGGGGGACATATGGCTGACGATACGAAACGAGACTTTAATAGATTACACACACTGGTTTTTAACTGCACCTTGAAAAAATCACCCGAAAAAAGCAACACGGAACTGTTGATTAATGTGAGTCGTAACATTATGGAAAAAAATGGTGTCACAACCGAATTAATTCGTCCGATTGATCACAAAATTGCGACTGGTGTGTGGCCCGATATGCGCGAACATGGCTGGGAGTTTGACGAGTGGCCCGAGATTTATGAAAAGGTCAAACAGGCCGACATTATTATCTTGGCTGGACCGATTTGGCTTGGTGACAATAGCAGTGTTATGAAACAAGTCATCGAACGTCTATATGCCAATTCCCATATCCTGAACGCCCAAGGTCAGTATGCAGATTACGGCAAGGTTGGCGGTTGTTTGATTACGGGCAACGAAGACGGTATCAAACACTGCGCGATGGATGTTCTGTATAGTTTGCAGCATCTTGGTTACACTATTCCACCACAAGCTGATGCTGGATGGATCGGCGAAGCGGGTCCTGGCCCAAGCTATGGTGACAAACTTGATGATGGCACGATTGTTGGTGTTGATAATGATTTCACCAATCGCAATACAACATTTATGACCTGGAATTTGATGCATATGGCAAAAATGCTCAAGGACGCTGGAGGCATTCCGGCCTACGGCAACCAACGGAGTGAGTGGGATGCCGGTGCGCGATTTGATTTCGAAAATCCTGAATATCGGTAATCAACATGACGAAGTATTGGATTAATACGATTGCGCGCGAACATGTACTGCGTGGGGTTGCCGGTGGGTTCACGCAGGCAAATCACGGCAGTGATCGCAATCTTAAACGCCTGCAAAAAGGTGATTACATTGTGTTTTATTCGGGCAAAACAGCCTATCCCGATGGCGAACCATATCAGAAATTCACTGCCCTGGGTAAGGTGACGGATGCCGAGTCATATCAGGTTGTGATGACGCCAGATTTTCATCCGTATCGACGTAATGTGAAATTCATGCAAATGAACGAAGCGGAAATCAAACCAATGATTACCGAACTCAGTTTCATTCACGATCCTTCGCACTGGGGATTCCCATTTATGCGGGGATTATTCGAGATTTCAGAACAAGATTTTTCACTGATTGCCAATGCCTGCGGTGTCACACTGAAAAATTAATTGACATGAAGACGCCCCCGAAAGGGTGTCCTCAAGCGTAAAGCGAGAAATCCTTTCAGGGGCGTTGATACTGTGGAAACTTTCCCACAACCTTTTTACCTAGCCAGGCCAGGTGGTTTAAGAACTCCTCGTCATCATTGCTGAATTTCGGGGAAATTCTGTGGTACACCACGGCGAGTATCAAGCCGTTGATATACGTTTCCAGCCAATGGGCAAAGTCTGGGGTGGTATACGGTGTGCGTATATGAAGCATGTCATTCTTAGTGCGATTCAGCCAGTATCTGGCGTGTTCAACCTCGATGGCATATTCCGGATCACTCTCGTGTTTTATCACGATATTGTCCATCACCACTGCCAACTCCGCCATGGAGGAGCAATCTTTTACATCCATTCGTCCTCCTTGACGGTTGGGTGAAAAACTCCACTCGGGGTGAGCGGTATGCATAGTATACCAATAATTACTTATTTGTCAATAGTCTGATTGTGGTCAAAGAGGTGACGAACCCATTGTCCAAATGTTTTTGGCTGATCCTATTGCGTTGCAGTAGGTGAAGAGTCTCGATTTTGAGTTGCATCTGACGCAGCACTGGTGACATAGGTAACGTGATGCGTCGTATCTTGATTGGCCGCGTTTGGTACCCCGGTAATTGGCGCATTAATAACTCTTGGTTTCAAGGCCGCAACTGGCTGGCTAACGATCGGGACGGGTTGAATAAACGAGTAGAATCCATAGCCTAGAAAAGCACACACAAAAACTGCTGGCGCTGCAACCCACATCCAAAACGTGCGTCGGCTTTTTGTTGCGACTGGTTGTGGGCGAACTTCCGCTGGTGCGACTGGTTTTTTAGGCTGAACGACCTTAAAATCGTTATATCTAGGATGCTGAATAATTCTGTGTTTTCTATCATATTGACGACGCAACGAATCATTTGAAAGTATACGGTAGGCTTCATTCAGCCGAGCCATTTTTGCAGTGCTACCACCTTGGTCAGGATGATATCGTAGTGACAACTGACGATAGCGCGCCTTGATCTCGGTTGCGCTTGCATTTGGTGTCAGCGCCAACAGACGGTAATAATTTATTGATGTCATATGTTTAGTATTCACTGTCATATTGAAAATTAGCTGGTGAGGTTATTCTGTATTTGCTTGACGTTTTTGCTGGAATAGGGCAGATTGATCAAGATTTTGCTTGGCAATTTCGGATAAGTTTATATCACAATAGTCAGCCAGGGCAGCAGTGTAGTAGAGGATGTCACCAAGCCTTTTTTTGATCACCTCGATATCGCCGGGTGTCAGTTCGCTACCTTGATCACGGATAACTTTTTTCAGCAAATTAGCCAAGATTCCTGCTTCACCACTAAGTCCGAGCGCACGATGAGCCAGAGCAGCGGTGCCTTTGTCAGTGATGGCAATACTTTTAATAGCCTGCTGTTGAAACTCATCAATATCCATAGTACTTCCATTATAGATTACTTTCTGCCGTCTGCGAATGATTTTATGTTAGATATTTAGCAAACCCGGTCGCAATGTGTTAAGTTAGGCATAAGAATATTGATTAGTCCAAGGGAGATTTCATGCGCGACGAAACAGTAAGTCCACAAGAAGATCAAGATACAAATAGTTCAGAAACAGAGGCACCGCATGTCCAAACCGAAGAAGAAAGTCTCAAGTCTGTTCCTGAAATATCTGAAGTCGAATCGCAATCAGAATCAGAAACACAAACCGAAGATAGTACGCCCGGCTCTATCCCACCGGCAGGATCTTTGATGTCAGACGGGCCAAATCCATGGTTGGGCACACAACCAGCTCCTAAAAAGATGAAAAAGGGTCTGCTTATCGGTGGTATTGCTGCTGTGTTGCTATTGCTTGGAGTTGGGACAGGAGTATTGGTATCAAAACCCAGAGAAAGTTGTCATGGATAGCCTGGTCAATGCGATAGGAGCCAAAAGCTCGACTGCATCTGGGACTATCTCTGTAGCAGATACTAATGTGAACGTGACAATGACAGTTGATGCAAAGACGAGCCAAAAGGACGGTTCAAGCTTTGGTGCAAAACTTGCCATCAAAGCCAAGAATGGGGTAGCCATAGATATCGCCGGTGACGCAGTCTATGCGAGCAATGGTGACGTGTATTTCCGTGCCAATAATTTGCAAAAATCACTCGATGCAGCCATTGACCTCTATATAAGTGAATCCGCCAAAGATCCTACGGTAAAAGCCACACCAGTTTCTCCAGAATCCAAGGCCGAGGCCAAGTCAGCCTATAATTCTATACTCGGTCCGGTTATCAAGAAAATCGATAACCAATGGATCAAAATATCAGTCAGTGATCTAAAGGATCTTAGCCAAAGCAGTGGCACGCAGTACGAATGTACCCAAACTGTTATCAAGAAAATTACCGCCAATAACACCACCGAATCAGCAGAGCTCAAAGAGCTCTACGCCAAAAACAAATTTATCGTTGTCAAAGATAATCTGGGTACAAAAGATGGCAGCCTGGGCTACGTCGTAGATGTTGATGAAGCAAAGGCCAAGAAATTTGGTGATGATTTCAAAAATACGAAGGCATACAAAGAGCTGAATGATTGCTCGAAGAGTGATACAAGCCAGACAGATAATACAACAACCAAAACTGATGATACGAAAACCACAACACCGGTAACGCACATTGAAGTTTGGGTAGACCAGTGGAGTCACATGATGACGGCAATCAAAGGCACCGTGACTGCAAGCGATAGCGATAAAACGAAGCTCGACTTTGATATCAAGACGACGTTTAACGCTCCGGTAACAATTGCCATTCCAAAAGATTCGATCAGTTTGAAAGAAGTGACAGATAGCGTAAAGAGTATATTCTCTGATACGAGCGGTGCTGCTGAGTCGCAGAGTATGCCGCTGTAGGATAGTAGCGTATAGATTATTTGATCGGGGTGAAAGTCAGGCGGTCGCCCTGCTCCCTATAGCGGCTTATTCATAAAAACATGTGAACACGTTTTTATCTCATTGCGCCGCACAAACCTTCGACTTGCGTCAGCTAAAGCTGCCATGTCGAAGGTTTGAGGCGCTTCGCGCCTGGCCAAGAAAATAGGATACCATTTGGTATCCTATTTTCTTGGTCGGGGTGAAAGGACTCAAACCTTCGACCTCTCGGTCCCAAACCGAGCGCGCTATCAACTGCGCCACACCCCGATGTGACTTGTATGATTATACTGCAAAGGTGCAGCTATTTCCAGTGGTAATTGGTGTATAGTAAATACTAGATTATGGAAACAATGAGAAAGACGGGCAAAAAACTAGCCAGTTCACAAAAGGTTCGTTTTGGTGCAGTCGGTATTATCAACACAACAGTCGATTTTGTGACCTTAAATGTACTGGTAGCTTTTTTTGGCGTACCGTTGATCCCTTCGAACATTGTATCGACATCGGTGGCAATGGCGACGAGTTTTACACTTAATAAAAAAGCTGTATTTGGTAATAGCGACGGCAATAAACTTCGTCAACTCTTCTTATTTATGCTAGTGACCCTAGGCGGTGTATGGCTGGTGCAAACAACTGTTTTGACATTGGTGTATCATCTGTTAGAACCAACGCATTTGCACACGATCGTCCTGCTCAATATTGGCAAAATCATTGGTATCTGTGTCGGGTTGATCTGGAACTGGCTGTGGTATAGCCGGGTTGTGTTCAAGCAGAAAGACGCTACGAAATGAGCCGTTATTTTGGCTGGTTTGCGCTGGGGGCAACAGTCATTGTTTTTGCACTTGCGATACTATTTGGTCTAGGCCAAAGTGTTTGGTTCGATGAGGGCTATTCGATCTTACTTGCCAAACGCCCAGTAGGCGATTTGATTGCACTAACGGCAGTTGACGCACATCCGCCATTTTATTATTTGGTTTTAAAACTTGTCGGTACAATGTCTGACTGGAACGAAACAGCAATGCGCGGACTGAGTGCATTGTTTGGTGCTGCAAGTGTTGGCATCATGGCACTCGTTATCAAATCGTTGTTTTCGAAAAAAGTCGCCATAGCAGCATTGCCATTTTTGATCCTGGCACCATTTTTGATTCGTTATGATTACGAAATCAGAATGTACGCACTCGTCAGTCTGATTGGCGTTTTGGCGACGTATGTTTTGATTTATGCCTGGCGTACGCAAAAAACATGGTTGTGGATTATATACGGTCTGCTTGTTGCGCTCGGGATGTATACACTATACATGTCTGTCGTGATTTGGCTAGGGCATTTGGTGTGGTTGGTGTACGTCACGCGAGTTGGTGGCAAGCCGTTTCTAAAACAGAAGTGGTTTTTGGCTTACGGCGGGGCAGTCGTCGTATTCTTGCCATGGCTTCCAACGGTTTTTCAGCAACTTATTCACTCGGCATTACCTGGTGTGATGTATGCCGTGACAGTCCAGCAATTACTGGGTGTGCTAAGCCTACTCACAACCTACACACCCGATTGGTTAATTGGCGCATGGCTGAGTGTTGCACTGGTTGTTTGGATGGGACTTTTCGGCTATCTGTTGGTGAGAGTTTGGCGCAAATCGTCAGCCGAAAATAAACAAGGCTTATTGCTACTGGCGTTGTGCTTTATTGTGCCGCTCATTTTCTACACAATCATTTCATTGCCGCCATTTCCAGCAAAATTCATTTCACGCTACGTTGCGCATATTAGTATTTTTGCCTATGCTCTGGCTGGTGTTGTGATTGTACTTGGTTGGAAAGTCGGTCGCAAATCATCCATTGCTCTCGCTATTTTGACACTGACATTACTCATAAGTGGGATGGTTCATTTGCAGGACACCGGTAACTTTGTTACCGAACGCTACCAACGCCCACAGAACAAAACTGTTTTATCGGGAATTGGAGGGTGTAGTGATACGACGATGATTGGATCTGGTGTGTTTGCCTATATTGATCAGTGGTATGATTTTCGGACCTGTGACACGCGTTTTTATGACCCAAATAATCCTGGCTTTGATGGTGGCTACGCACCGCTTCACGATAGCCCACTGCGTCTTACATCAACCACTGATATAACCTCACAGCGAATTGCCTTTGTGTATTACGAAGATAGTGAACTGTTCATCACTGTCGATAGTCGTTACAAATTGATCGACAAAAAAGTCTACGACAAAACACGCGTTGATGTGTACAAAATGCAATAATTAACGCGGGACAAACTTCTGAACGATAGGTGATTTGACCAGTCCCCAGGTGATCATGATACAAGCAAGTCCAATGAGTGTATTAATAACAATTGATGTCGTGTCCATGACGATTAAGGCAAATACTGTGATTGCGATACCATGGATAATATACGCTGTGAGTGAATGTGTACCAAATGGTTCGAACAGCCAGCCAAGCCAGCGTTTGATGAATGGCAGGCAGTACTCAAATATCATAGCGATGCCAGTAAACCAAATGAATGCCATGATGACATGCCAAATCGTCATTTGGTCTTTGGCGAATAATGCGTTGAATGCGTCGAAGCTATCGTTGTCGTTGAATAGGGGACTGTAGATAACTGAAATAATGAGCGTAATTGCAAAAACCGACCACAATCCGCCAATTGCTAGTTGGCGTCGTTTTTGATCCAATTCTCCCCACTTTTTTTGAATGGTTGATAGATAGAATCCGGCGATGCTTGGTAGGAAAAACAGTACTTGCCACTGCATCCATTCGATTTGCCATACATATCCAAGCCCAAAGATAGCCAGTGATAAAGCTGCGGTCAACCACGCCAGGTTTTTACGCAGCATCCACACAACAATCGGTGAAATCGCCAGGAAGATAGCGTACAAATAGAGGAAGTGAATCCATTCGTGCGCGAACTGCATTTTCAGAACGAGGGGAATTAACTGATTCCAGTCACCCTTGGTGATTTCGATCCAGGGCATTGCCGCGACATTTGGCGCATACCAAACAAATGCGGTGTAGACAAATGTCATGATGACAAACCATAGATAGAGGAGGAGTGATCGACCAATTAATTTCTTGGTGACAGTTTTCATTGGCAAGGCTTTATTCTTGTAGCCACGAACGTAGCCGATGAGTAGTCCCGAAATAATCACAAAACCTTCGGCAGCCGTTATCCATAATTCACCCCTGCCGCTAAATATCACCAGTAGGTTTGGCCAACGCCACAAGTGATCGATAACAATCACCACGATGAAAAATCCACGCAAATAATCTAGTGCCAGCATGCGGCTGGTGGCCTTGGCTATACTCATTTCCTCCTATTATACAACTTTGGCTGAAGACCGTCTGACAAGTTATACTAGATACATGACTACACAACCTATATCCTACCCAGCACCAGAGTTTACATTATCCGACGACAGTGGTAAATCCCACACGTTAGGCGAATATGCTGGCAAGTGGATTGTGCTGTATTTCTATCCCAAAGACGACACACCGGGATGTACAATCGAAGCCTGTAGTTTGCGTGATGCGCGCGATGATATTGCCGAACTAGGTGCCGAAATCATTGGTATTAGCAAAGACGATGCGACCAGCCACGAAAAATTCAAAGCCAAACATTCACTGAATTTCACATTACTCTCTGACCCAGATCGAAAAGTAATTGATGCATATGGTGCGTGGGGCAAAAAACAATTTGGCATCGAAGGAATTTTGCGCAAAACATTTATTATTGATCCTGACGGCCAAGTTGTGAAAGTATACGGTCGCGTAACACCAATTGGTCATGGCGAAGCGGTGATTAATGACTTGAAAAAACTACAACAAAAAGAATAGTTTATCGTGGGCGTTTAAGCGCGTGCTTGCGGGCAAGTGTTGCGAAGCGATCATCAACAACGGTAGGTGTGAAGTCACCGTACTTGCGAGTTGCTGCTTGTTCGATTAACCAGTCGGCGATTGCTGGGTTTTTCGGAAGCAGTGATCCGTGCATGTAACTACCAATGACGTTTTTGTAGCGAGCACCTTCTGTATCGTCTTGGCCATTATTTCCGGCACCTTTTTCAACAACACCGAGTGGTTTAACCCGTTGGCCTAGGTAGGTTTGGCCGCTGTGATTTTCGTATCCAATGATTTCACCAAATTGGCTAGACACTGTCGTGATGTTACCAATCAATCGTTCTGGTCCGGCGTGTGTTTCTAGATCCAGTAGCCCAATGCCATGAATAATATGTCCATCGCGCGTACGGAAAAACTTACCAAATAATTGATATAATCCGCAAATAACTAACATTGGAACGCCCGCTTCGGCCATATCACGTAGCGGCGAGCCAATTGCCAGTAGATCGTTTTGGATTTTATCCTGGCCGCTATCCTGGCCACCACCACCAATAATAATATCGACGTCAGTAGGCAGTGTATCGCCAGGATTGTAGCTGACAAGTTTGGTCTGATAGCCGTGCCATTTGGCTCGCTGCTGCAAAACAAGTACATTGCCATGGTCGCCATAAATATTCATGTCACGTGGGTATAGTTGCAATATGGTAAGTTTACGATCGCTCATGATACTACCTCAACCTTCGTGCTTTTTGCCAGTTCACGACGCAGTGCCAACATTGCTGTGTAGGTACAATAAATACGTTTCGGAAGTTGTTCGTTGGACGAGAGAAAATGTTCCAATGACTTTGCCAGGTCGGTATCGACATGTGACACATCCACTTCATCGTACTGCATACGAAGTGCCATATCATAGGCACGAACACCGCTGATTTCGGCGACGCCAGCAGCGCGTAAACTTTCGAAATCAACATCCCACAACCATGACATATCACGGCCATCGGCGTAATTATCATTGATGGCGATCATGGTGGCGTACCCAGCTGGATCAAATGATTTTAACCCTAGGCGAAAGCCACTTGGGTTTTTTACCAGTACTAATTCGCATGGTTGACCACCAACGGTTAGCTTTTCACCACGACCAAATGCTGGTGTGACATGCGACAGACTTTCGATTAATGTATCCTGGTCTAATTTGTCGCCAACAATCACACGGGTGAGGGCAAGTGCTGCCGCTGCATTGAAAATATTATAGATTCCCTGAAGCTGTAGACTAGCTGAGGTATCTTTACCATCAATCGTAAACGTTGCGGTGTTATCCGAAAACTGTTTTAAACTAACATCTGCATCAACGAACTGCGTATCGGCTGTTTCTTTACCGTGTATATCATCATCGTTTGGAAATTGAGATCGGAGTGATTCGTCGAGTCCAAAGTATGCTATTTTTTGGCTATCAAGTGATGAAGCAATATCAGCAATTCGTGGATCTTCGCGGTTCAAAACAACCGTATCTGTCGTCGCTTCGGCTATGGTACGTAGCATATTGGCGGTGCTATCAATTTCACCGAAACGATCTAACTGGTCGCGCATAACATTCAGCAGCAAACTATAACGTGGGGGAATGGTACCTACGAAATGGACGGCGTGCGCCTCATCGAGTTCCAATACGGCAATATCAGCGTGTAATTTGCCCTTTTTGTCGATGTCACCTAGTAGCGCTGCAGCAACGCCGCGGGTAAAGTTGCTACCAGTCCGGTTAGTAAATACTTTTAGGCCTTGGCTTTCGCACAGTTCGACAACCATTTTTGTGGTGGTGGTTTTGCCATTGGTGCCACTGATAAGCACCACACCGTGGGGCAGATGCGCGAGTGTATCGCGGATGAAGTGTGGATCGATCGTTTCGACGAAAAGTCCGGGTAGGGCAGAGCCACCCCCACGCAGGCGAGTGATGTAGCGAACGGCTTTGCCGAGAAAGGTGACGTAAGGTTTGGCCATTACCTCTATTATATCACTCGAGCGTGATACAATATGTTTATGCTTCTCGTGAGTTTCTTTAAGTGGTGGTATGGCGACGGTTGGCGTCAGCGTGCCCGTATGGTGATTGACCGAATCGACAGTACAACGGACTACTTTTCGCTTGATCTACTAGTCAAGACGCTGTTTGCACCATTTCGTCAGATTTCGGCTGGTTCAGTGGACGGATCGCTCGAGGTCAAATTGCGGGCGCTTGGCGATAGGCTGATATCCCGGCTTATCGGTGCAATTGTGCGATCGATGTTGATTGTGATCGGGCTGCTGACGATTGCGATTCAGACGCTTCTAGGCGGAATTGTTTTACTTGTTTGGGTAATTGTACCGGCATTTCCACTGATTGGACTGGTAATGATGTTTATTGGATGGACATTTTGATGGAACAGCCAATCTATCATTCCAAAAGTACGCGGGCGATTAAAGCCAGGTTTAGTCACCATATAACAAAATTATGGCGAGAATCGCTCCTAGCGGCGACGTGCGCTCTGCTTTTTGGTGGTATTACTTTTGTTGCGATGCACAGCGCATTTGGCTGGTTGTTGATTGGACTATCTGCGCTTCCAGCAATGTTGTACGAATGGTGGAACGGCGAATTGCATCATATTGCAGCAGCCAACGATGCGCCTGCAATAGACGCAGTGTTGTCGGGTGATATTTTGGGGCGACTAGGCGACAAACCAACACCCAAGGACATTGCAACGGCAACAGGTTCAGTCCCTAGTGGGCAATTCTTTGCCGTACGATTTGGTATGACAGCCAACTATCTTCTAAATATTGCGTCTGATGATGCGGCCGAAACCGACAAGGTATGGCAACATGCGTTGGCTGTGCAAAATGAATCTGGCAGCGAGCATATCAATGGTGCTGTTTTGGTTGTTGCCTTGACGCGAGCGTTTGCCGATCACGAATCATTACTTGCGCATATGCACTTGGAAATGGATGATTTGATCGAAGGCGTTCGGTGGTACGAACATTTGCACCAATTGATTCTGAACAGTCGAAAGCCACTGCGAACTGGTGGGATAGCACGCGATTTTTCATTTGGTTTTATTCCGCTGCTTAAACGCTTTGGTCAAAATCTCAGCCAGTCGGGGGGTGGTCTGAGGGCGGAACTGGATTCGCACCAGGAGGCGTTGAACCAATTGATTGAAATGTTTGGAAATGGCGGTAATCAAAATGCCGTTCTGGTTGGCGAACCCGGTGTTGGTAAATCGACAATCGTTCAGGCGTTTGCAGACCGATTGCTAGATGCAAAGGCCAAAATCCCTGCGAGTTTGAAGTTCCGCCAGGTATTTATGCTGGATTCGTCAGCACTGATTGCAGCGGCGCCCGGACGAGGCGAATTAGAAGGATTAATTACACAGGTTTTGGGCGAAGCGTACAGCGCAAAGAATATTATTATTTGTCTGGATAACGCGCAATTATTTTTCGAAGAAGGTGTTGGATCAGTTGATCTTTCCAATGTTCTATTGCCAATTCTAGAAGCGGGTAATTTGCGCATTATTTTGACCATGGACGAACAGCGATTTTTGCAAATTGGTCAGCGTAATCCAGCGCTTATCAACGCACTGAATCGTATTAGTGTTGCACCTGCTACTCAGGCAGAAACAATGGCCGTCATGAGAGACCAATTATTGATGGTAGAGTTCCAGCATAAGGTGACATACATGTATCAGTCGATGCAAGAAGCCTATCGATTGAGTGAACGTTACGTGCATGATCTGGCTATGCCAGGTAGGGCGCTTAAATTACTAGAAAGCGGCGCGAGTTATTCAGAGGATGGGTTTGTCACCGCCAACTCAATTCAGGCGGCGATCGAAAAGACAATGAATATCAAAGTTGGTGTTGCAAGTGGCGAAGACGAGCGCGAAAAACTGTTGAATCTAGAAGATTTGATTCACAAACGCATGATTAACCAAACGCGTGCTGTTCAGGTAGTGAGTGATGCGCTGCGACGTGCCCGTGCGGGTGTGCGCAACGAACAACGTCCGATTGGTACATTCCTGTTCCTCGGGCCTACTGGCGTGGGCAAAACCGAACTTGCCAAGGCACTCGCGGATGTTTACTTTGGTGGTGAAGATCGTATGATTCGTCTGGACTTGAACGAATTT
Organism: Candidatus Saccharimonadota bacterium; assembly: GCA_041691795.1. Taxonomy (GTDB): domain Bacteria; phylum Patescibacteriota; class Saccharimonadia; order Saccharimonadales; family Saccharimonadaceae; genus JBEPTX01. The sequence continues at coordinate 315,985 of JBEPTX010000001.1, read as the reverse complement.
GTTCGGCCCGAAGACGTTAGTCGGTTGATTGCTGATGGTGCGGATGACCCGCATAGTTTAACGGCTGAGGCGATGAAGCAACCATTTAGCGTGGTGCTACTGGATGAGATCGAAAAAGCTCATCCGCAAGTTTTGACAACATTACTGCAATTACTCGACGAAGGAATTTTGCGAGACGTCAAAAACCGTGAAGTTAGTTTTCGTGATGCAATCATTATTGCAACGAGTAACGCCGGTGCTGATCGGATTCGTGAATATATCCAGCGTGGGTATAAACTAGAACAATTCGAGCAAAAGTTTACGGATGAATTAATTAGCACCAATCAATTCCGTCCAGAATTCCTGAACCGTTTTGATGAAATTGTGATTTTCCGTCCGCTCGAAAAACCTGAATTAGTTCAAGTAGTTGATCTGATTTTAACAAGTATTAACAAACAAATGGCACTGCAAAAAATTAGTATTCATGTTGCCGATGATGCCAAACTATTCTTGGTTGATAAGGGCTACGACCCACGACTCGGTGCGCGTCCAATGCGACGTATTGTGCAACGCGCCGTCGAAAATCTTGTTGCCAAAGAAATGCTAGGCGGTCAGGTAGCGCCTGGAAGTGTGATAGAAGTAACACTTGAACAAGTCCAAGAGATTCTGGGCAGTCAGCAACAAGCTGATCAAATTACGAGTGAGTCCAGTCCTAAAATCGCACCTATAGAAACCGCTCCGTTTACGGCCGCTCCGCAAAAAGTTTATCCAATAGAATCTAACGACAAAAAGTAAGATCCCGCCGCGTAAATGGCAGCGGAACCTTACGGTGTAGCTGCCCCGCGACGGGGTTATTTGGATGGTAGATGTCGCAGCAGATGATGCTTTGCGTCCACGCGGTGCTTGTCCTGGTAGAAAAAGTAGGGGCTTCGAATCAACAAGGCACCCCAATCGATTTCGATTGCTGCTGGGTACAGCCGACCGTCGAATTGGATTGGCTGCATGTTGACCATGATTCCCGAACCTACCGGGATGTAGAGCTGCGTATCGACAATACGAATATTGTCGGGTATACTTGCGTATCGCGATTTCATCAATCCTGACTCGATCCATGTGGTATTACACTCAGTCCAGTGGATTCGTGTCGGCGGCTTCAGAAAATAGGTCAACTTTTCCACCAAGTCGTCGATACGCTGCTTTCCATCGAGCATCCATAATCTGTTTTCTACCATCGTACTCCAACTTTCGTAGGTGCAATGAACATGTTTATTATAATACAAATTTATGGTTAAAGCAAGTAAAAAAGTTGCTGTTGCCAGCAGGCGCTTCGAATCGAATTCGGAGTTACCTGCTGGCGCAAGCAGTATCACTTTTGGGCGGCCTAGATTTCTCGCCCGATGTTGCCGTTTTCCTCGATGCGTCGAGCGTTATTTGCCCAGCTAGCGAACTGGTTGTGGTGTTCCAGATTGTTTTCGACTGAAAGGATTTGAGGTTTGAGCCAAGTATTGTATTCCATGACCAAAGCTTCCAACAAATCAGTGCCAATTGATATCTGCATCTGCTTGTTATGGCCTTGGCATGCCAGGAATTGCTTGGCCCTATTTCCGACCGGCAAGTCATGATGCATTAACCACCTCGCCTTGTACTCGTAAACTCCCGGTCCCCTCATCGTCGTTACCCAGATCCAATCGCACTTGTTCGTGACGAACACGCTCCAGCTAGTTTGGTAGGGCGACTTACTTTCGGGATCATCGTTATAGCTGGCCGAAAACTTGTGAAGTCGTCCCACCTTGAGACCTTCCAGTTCTTTGGCCATAGTGGCTAGTTCGGGGTAAGTATCGTTCTTGCGGGCTTTCAAAAAGTATCGCAAGAAACCATCCTCCCTCGACCATTCCAACGCGGATGCCAGTGCACCCACCATGTCCATCACAGGGTACTTCCTTTCGGAAGCAAAAATTTCATCCCGCATGATGGCACTTGCGCCGTTACGTTTGCTGCCCATTACAACACCGCTTTCCTAGGTTCGAGCCAGATGTGGCTATGACAGTGATACTGCCTTAGTACATGATTATGAACCCATGGACAGGCTATGCAAGCATAAGGAAAATTACTTTGCGGCAGGGAAATTCTGGATGATCAGGAACAAGCTACATTAGTTTTTAACGACAAGTGTTGATGAAAACGTATCGTGAATTGCGCGTAATTTTGCACCACTAAAGAAATAGAAAAATGGTATAGAAATCAAACGGGTTGTTGTGCGTAGTAAGATTTGTCCAACGGATGGTTTTGCGCCAGTCTTTGTGACTACTTTAGTGCTCGTAATAAACTTTGAAATTGTTCTGCCAGTCGTCACTTCCCATATAAAGAAATACGACAAATAACTGACAGTGTATACAAATGAAGTAAGTCCTCCCTCAAGCGAGGGATTGAGCGTAAGCTTGAGGATGATCAAAATAATAACACCGACAGCAGTTGCATGGACGGGTGCAAATACGCTATAGTCTAGGATCCAGTGAATAATCCGTTGCAACGGTGTCGCTGGCTTATGGCCTATAGTCGTATAAATAGGGTCAAAATTGTTATCGGCTGTACTAGTAATGGGACTAGGTGAGGATAGATCAACAGCCACGGGGCCTGGCAGTGGGTCGGCTGGTTTTGCCACAGGCAGTACAGGTTCACCAAATGCCTCTGCGACTTCATCGGCCGAATATCCAGTGTGAAGTAATTGAGTGTGGATAAAATTATCAGGAACTCCCTGTTTTTTGGCCGAATCGATATATTGTTTGATTTTTTCTTGGTTCATTGTCGTCAGTATATATGCTTATACTAAACTTGGCAAAAAATATTGAAAAACATTATTCTTTGGGCGCAGAAATATTGACCAACCAGCCAATACCAAATTTGTCAGTCAACAGACCAAATGAATCTCCCCATGGGGCTTTGGCGAGTGGTTCTTTGATGGTTGCACCGTCGCTCAAACCTTCAAAATATTTTGTGAGCGTTGCTTCGTCGTCACCAGAGAGGGAAATACTAATATTATCACCTTGCTTGACGCCACCAACTGGTGCTGCATCGGCAACCATCAATTGCAAATCACCAGATTTTAGGACACCATGCATGACCAAGTTTTTATGCTCATCAGCAACAGGCATGCTTTCGTTTGCGAACTCGCTAAAACGTGAAATCTCTACCTCACCGCCAAAAATACCTTTGTAAAAATTCAATACTTCTTCGGAATTGTCGTTAAAGTTGATGTATGGATTTAATGTGACTGTTGCCATGGTGCGCCTCCTGGTTATGATTTCTAATTCTATTATGGGCGTAGTAGAAGCAAAATGATACCATAACCCCGTAATATATGGTATGATCATACAGATATAAAGCGATTGGATTAAATAATTATGGCCAAACACAAGAACTGGCATGGCGCATCGCGCAAACGAATTTTGAAGAAAAAACTTAAAGCACTGCTAAACAAGTAAAATTCAGAATGTTCAATAACCCTGCAAATGTGGGGTTATTTTATTTTCGAAGAGTTCGAGTACTTGTTCTTTCATGACATCTCTTGTAATTGTAATTTCGTATCCACTATCATCAGCAAGCGACTGCAGATCAATTTTTCGATCCCGCAGGAAAGTAAGGTCTCGACGAGAAGCTCCAATAACAACATTGGGGATTTTTGCTTGGAAAATAGCCGCTGCACACATAGGACACGGTTCATTGGTGCAATAAATAATACAGCTCGAGAGTTTATTTGTCCCAAGTTTGAGACAAGCAGTGTTAACTGCGGATAACTCTGCATGGGCAAGAACTGTCTGCAAAGCTGATTCTTGGCACCGACCTTCAGAGATAATCGTGCCGTCTTTTACAATCACGGCACCAAAAGGTAATTCGCCATGGGTTTTGGCGATCCGAGCTTGCTCTATCGCCTGCGACATAAACTCAATGTGTTCGGCTGTGTTCATATATTTTGTTTCTCCTCCCCATAAGGTGCCTAATGGTGATCATAACTAGGAATCCAATTGAAAATAAACTTTGCAAAAATAGCAAAGTATTGGACTCTCCAGTTGCTAGTGCATCCAGGCAAACTGCTTCACCAACAATAGTAGCTATAGTTCAAGTACTTTTATTTTGAGCAAACTGCCAGAAATTCCTCCATGTAGCCTCTTCTTCATCCCCAGAAAAGAAACAAGCAATTAGCAAGACAGGTAAAATCTGTGCAACAGTTGAGTAATATTCCACTTTTATATACATACCTAAAAAAGGAAACAAGAACGCTAAAACAGTAAAAACAATAAAGATTAGGAAAAAGGATAGCATAACTTGCATCAGTTTCAAGTTGGCCATTTCCATTACTACCTTTAACTGTTCGGATCGAAAATCTGCTGCTTTGTTAAGATGTGCGTTAATTTCTTTCTCTTTTGCAATCTCGGTTTTTGTATATTTTTTAGTTTTCTCTCGTTCCAGGGTCTCTTTTAAGTACTGCCGTTGGATAGAAAGTTGTTTGGTGGATTTAAATATATCCAACTCTTCATTATCTTTTAATGGTACTGGGTTGAATCCAGATGCTGCATCGATCTCATTTCGCTTTAACTGTTCTAGTTTTCGAAGACGCAAGTTATGCTTATTAGTAATAAATTCTAAAGATAAAATATTAATTAGTTTTTTAAAAATATTCATAATTTCCTTGGTACCCCGGGTTGGGATCGAACCAACGACCTTAGGCTTAGAAGTCCTCTGCTCTATCCACTGAGCTACCGGGGCATACCTGGGCTATTATACCTATTTCTGTTTGGCTTTGCCAATCGGGCCAAGATGTGTGTGGTGAAAGCTGGTGCTGTGTTTCAACCCATACCCAAGTGCACGATCGATAAAGATATGGAATAACCATACAAGTGTCACAAAGAGGACGGTTTCATTGGTAGTCATAATGTAGGTGATAGCGAGGAGGACTGGGCCAATGATGCTGTGACCAAGATTGTAGGTAAACGCACCCACCTTGTTGCCGAAAACGTAGCCGATTGCACTGATGTCGACAACCAGAAAGAAGACGAGTAACCACCACCAGTCAAACCGACCAACAATGACAAAAAATGCCATGACAAAGAGGGCTGCGACTGCGTATTCAAGACTGACGATTTTTTTGAGGAAGTTTTTATACATAAGAATATTATACATGATTTGACGAGAGTTTGGTTCTCTGCTGGCACCAAAGTAATAGGACGTCGAATGACGTCCTATTACTTTGGTGCGGGTGCGGAGAATCGAACTCCGATCCCAAGTTTGGAAAACTTGTATACTAACCGCTGTACTACACCCGCAAGTCTGTTCATTATACCAGTAAATTTGCTACAATAAAAAGCATAAGGAAAATATAAATGGCAAATATCGTAAACCTCAACAATTTTATTGACCCTGATCTGAACACATCGGATGTTTTGCATAGCAATGGCTATGCCGAAGCTGCAGCATCGGGTGTCATGGGCGCTGGGGCTGGGGGGGTATCGATAGAACGACGACGCGAGCTGATGAACAAACCACGTACAGTTGGTTCGTATATGCATTCACGTCTAGGATTGCAAGGTTCATCGGTCAAAGCACGGACTGCGGATCAAAAAGGTGGGCGTGTGTACGATGCGAGTACTGGCAAATTTAGCGATCGAGCTGGATTTGCCAACCGTCGAGGTGGCGGTGTCGCTGTTAATAAGATTGATGCGTCGGTTGCTAAACGCGAACATTTTATTGAACCACCTACGCGTACGCATGATCCGTTTGCTTAGGGGGTGATGGGGAATGATGGGGGTATCTGGAATATTTTTTAAGAAATATTCCATCTTCCGCTCGTTTGCAAAAGAAAATAGCTAACGCTGCTTTCTTTTGCTGCACTCGCTGCACGACCCACTACTTATCGCCAGCCGGAGGCTGTCGAGTAGTGGGTTCAATCCGGTCAATACATCCCAAATAAAAATAACCATCCAAGGATGGTTATTTTTATTTGGGGCGAATGATGGGGATTGAACCCACTACCTCCGGAACCACAACCCGGCGCTCTAACCAGATGAGCTACATTCGCCAAATACTAGATGATTGTAGCATACTTAACAGATGAAGGCTAGATTTCGCGGATGGTTTCGATTTCGGCACCTAGACTATTTAGTCGGTTAGCAAAATCTTCGTACCCACGATTAATTGAATAGACATCACGCAGAATTGAATGACCAGGCGCGGCCAACATTGCCAGCAGAACGACGACAGATGGACGCAGGGCAGGTGGGGCGACAACATCGGCAACTTTCCACTTGGTTGGTCCGTCAATGTAGACGCGGTGTGGATCCAGTAGTTCAACCTTGGCATTGAGTTTGCTTAGTTCGGTAAAGTAGATCGCACGGTTGTCGTATGACCAGTCGTGTACGAGCGTACGGCCTTTCCCGGCGGTTGCGATCAGCCCCATGAATGGAAGATTATCCATATTAATACCAGGGAAGGGAAGTGCATGAAGTTTATCAACAGCCGCATGCAAGTTGGAGTGTTTCAAATGGATGTCAACCAGTCGAGTTTTGCCATTGCGGGCCATGTATTCGTCACTAATATCGTATTGGAGGCCCATTTCGGCCAGTGTCGCAAGTTCGATTTCGAGGAACTCGATCGGTGAGCGTTTGACAGTGATTTGGCTATCCGTGACGACGCCAGCAGCGATGAAACTCATGGCTTCGATCGGATCTTCACTAGGCCAGTATTCGACGTCTTTGTCGATTTTGGCAACACCATGGACGGTCAAGTTGGTTGTTCCGACGCCTTCTAGTTTGATACCTAGTTTTTCGAGGTAGAAACACAGATCCTGAACCATATAATTGAAACTCGCATTGCGAATAACTGTTACGCCAGGGTGAAGTGCGGCCGCCATGATGACGTTTTCGGTCACGGTTTCACCACGTTCTGTCAGGACAATTGGGCGGGTGATGGTTTTTTTGGTGGCTTTTGCGTGGTAGTAGTCAGTGGTTGCCTCAACATCCAATCCAAAGGCGCGGAGGCCGTTCATATGAGGTTGGACTGTACGAGTACCAAGATTACAGCCACCGGCAAATGGGAGTCGAAACTCTGGGTATTGGTTGAGTAGTGGGCCAAGGAACATAATAATTGTACGTGTCCGTTTGGCGGCCTCGATGTTCATATTTTCGAGGTGGAGGCGTTTTGGTGGAATAATCTCGAGGTCATTATTGTCGTTCAACCAACGAACTTTGACGCCAATGCTGACGAGAACTTCGATGATACGATTGACTTCCTCGATACGTACCATGCGTCGAAGTGTTGTTTTGCCACGGTTAAGTAGTGCGGCACATAGTAGTGCAACGGCAGCGTTTTTACTGGTTTTGACATCGATTTCACCAGATAATTTGCGGCCACCGTTAACGCGAAAGTTAATTTTTCCGCTATTATTGAGTGTCATAATGTCACGTGATAGTACATCGCTAATGCGCGCGATCATCTCGAGGCTGATGTTTTGGCCGCCCTTTTCGATGCGGTTAATAGCGCTCTGACTGGTGCTTAATGCTTCAGCTAATTGAGTTTGTGTCAGGCCTCGGTGCTGGCGAGTTTGCTGAATAAGCGCACCGATCTTGACTTTGTAGTCTTCTGATTCCATACGAATAATTTTATATCATACATGATATATTGTCAATAATGCTATAATAGTGAAAACGAAGGAGGCTGGTATGCAAGATACGCAAGTTGCTGATTTAATTGCGGGCGAAGAAAAACGTGAACGCGAGGGTCTAGAGCTTATTCCTAGCGAGAATTATGTCTCACGAGACGTGCTGACGGCTCTGGGTAGTATTTTCACCAATAAGTACTCCGAAGGTTACCCTGGTAGGCGATATTACGGGGGTCAAGAATTCACCGATCAAGTGGAACAACTTGCCATTGACCGTGCAAAAGAGCTGTTTAAAGCTGATCACGCGAACGTCCAACCGCACTCTGGTGCTCCAGCCAACGAAGCCGTCTATAGTGCATGGTTAGAGCCAGGTGATACAGTTCTTGCGATGGATTTGTCGCATGGTGGACATCTGACACATGGCGCGCCAGTAACTCGTAGCGCGCATTTATACAACTTCATCCGTTACAAGATGAAAGACGTTTCAACTGGTGAAATTGACTATGAAGAACTACGTCAGCTTGCACTAACGCACAAACCAAAGATTATTTTGGCTGGATTTAGCGCCTATCCTAGAGAACTGGATTATGCCAAGTTTGCCGAGATTGGTAACGAGGTTGGTGCGCTTTTGATGGCCGACATGGCACACATTGCTGGATTGATTGTGGGTGGTGCTGCTAAGAATCCGTTTGATTATGGATTCCATGTCATTACAACGACGACACACAAGACACTGCGTGGACCACGTGGTGGACTGATTCTGAGTAAGGGTGTTGTGGGTAATCCTCTGAAAGCCCCTGAAAAAACACTCGAAAATATTCCGACACTCATTGACCGTTCGATTTTCCCTGGCATGCAGGGCGGTCCGCACGAACATGTGATTGCTGCCAAGGCAGTTGCCTTTGGTGAAGCCTTGAAACCTGAATTTAGGGAATATGCGGCCCAGATTGTAAAAAACGCGGCCGTGCTTGCCGATGAAATGAAAAAACGTGGTTTTCAGCTGATTACCGGTGGTACAAGTAACCATTTGATTTTGGCTGATGTTAACAAAAGTTTTGGTATTGATGGTAAAGTTGTCGAAAAAGCACTCGATAAAATTGGTCTGACGCTGAATGCCAATAGCGTGGCTGATGATCCATTACCGCCATTTCGTCCTAGTGGTATCCGATTGGGTACACCTGCGATTACAACACGCGGCCTACGCGAGGAACACATGGCGCAGCTGGCAGATTGGATGAAACAAGCTATTGATGCACGTGATGATCCAGAAACCTTGGCAAAACTGCATGAGGAAGTCAAAGCATTTGTGCTTGATTTCCCACTGCCAAGTGATCAGTAGATAAGTAATAAGTAATTGTGAACATAAAAATATCCACCCCGTAGGGTGGATATTTAATTGCTAGTTATTGTCCTATGATGCTGGAACTACACAAGCGGTCTGTGAGCCACCGCTGAAGAATTTACCGGCACCACTCGTCAAAGTCGTTTCGGCTGGAGTAGCGAGTGAGTAATCCCAGAAAGTGATCTGGTAACCTGCGCCCGCACCACAGACTTTATAGTCAACGATGACAGTACCGTTACCTGCATTGACCGAACCGGTGACGTTCGGGCTAACTGGTGCCGAACCAACAAGGATGCCAACACCTGAAGGCAATTTGGCAGTTGTACTACCCGAGAAGTCAGTTTGAATTTGTGGGTAGATACCATTATTGCCACTTGCGATTGCTTCAACAACCTTTTGAGTTTGTGCAGCGTTTGTTTGTGCCTTCGTTGCGTTTGCACGCGCTGTTACACCTTGATAAGCCACGATCACAATTGCTGCCAAGATACCAATGACGACAATCACAATCAAGAGCTCAACGATCGTGAAACCCTTGTCCGATTTCATTTTTTTTATATTTTGAAGACTCATTTTTATGAATGCCCCCTAATTAAATGTTACTTCTGGTTTGTACTATACACAAACGTGCTTATGTTTGCAAGCATTTTCTAACAGATTAGAAGACAGGCATTTCAAGGGGTTCTTGCTCAATCGTAATTTGGAACTGATCACGTACGGCATTAATGATCTCTTCGCGGGCAGCAGCCAGGTCGGCATATCCTGTGGCGGACTCGTTAATCAGAACAAGCGCGTTTCCGGTATGAACGCGCATACCATGCAGCAATTCACCCTTAAATCCAGCCTCTTGGATCAACCAGCCACTTGGGACTTTGTAATGTTCTTTGTCCATTTCATAGGCAGGCATATCAGGGTACTGCTGGTGTAATTGGTCGACTTGCCAACTCTCGATGATGGCGTTTTTAAAAAATGAGCCAGCGTTGGGTAATTGGGCAGGGTCGGGGAGTTTGTCGCTACGAATAGTGATGACTGCATCGCGAATAACAGTCGGTGTGTAATCGGTGATGTTGTTTTCGTCGAGGTATTTTTGCAGGGATTCGTAGAATGGAGGAGCAGGATTGGCTTTGAAAAGTCGCATCGTGACAGAGGTAATTGTATAACGGCCCTGTTCGCTACCGCGGAAAATACTGTGACGGTACGAAAATCCACAATCGCTGTTTTCTAACCGGACAAACGCACCAGTTTGAACGTCATAGGCTTCGACTGATACGATCGCATCGGCGACTTCTTGGCCGTATGCACCGATATTTTGAACAGGTGCACCACCAGTGGTGCCAGGGATGGCCGAGAGTGCCTCGATACCGGTCAAATTCATATCAACTGTGCGTTTGACGACTGAATCCCATATTTCGCCAGCGCCGACCTTGATAACAGTCGTATCTTCGTCGTCACTGATAATTTCGAACCCAGGGATACGAATGCAGATGACCAAGCCGTTAAAGCCCTGATCGGGGATGATCATGTTGCTTCCGCCACCGAGAACGAAGATCGGTTGGCTTAATTTTTTTGCGTTGGCGTACAGTGCGGCTAATTCGTCTAGATTGTGTGCTTCGGCAATGAAACGAGCGTTTCCGCCCAGGCGCATTGTCGTGTAATCCTTGAGTGGTATGTTTATTTTGATATCCATTACCGCCATTATAGCCTAAAACCCTCCCCGGTGGTACAATGATATATGATTTTGCCCTAGTGTGGTGAAAATATGTGCACCCGTAGCTCAGTGGATTAGAGCACTGGTCTTCGGAACCAGGTGTCGTAGGTTCGAATCCTACCGGGTGCACCAAGAAACGAATTGATTGAATGAATAACCTTAACCAAATTGGCCAAAAATTTGCTGATGCGCTGGGACACGTCCAGAAGCATTCTGATGCACGCATCACTCGTCAGGAGCGCCAAGAAAAAGTTCATGTCGTTGGTGCGGGACGAACACTCACGGCTGCGTTTGAACAATTACGAAACGCTGCCGAATATACCGAAGAAGATTTGCTGCTACAACGTGCGATTCGTCGTTTTTATCGACGACTATTTATGTCACGTGACGATGAACGAATTGGTAAAAGTGGCGAAGAATTAATTATTGAGCTGACACTTGCTGAATACATTCCGAACGATCATATTGCTGCAACAACCGTCGACGAAATGAGCCGACTTGCGACAGTTTACTACGCGGCATACCGTCGTATTTTGCGTTCGTCGACGATTCAGGCACGTGGCGAAGAATGGGCAACTGCGCAGCTAGCCGTAGAGGTAGAATCGCTGATTCGTGACCATGGCAAACGGACGGTATTTGCACAATTTGCTTACGAACATTTCGTTGGTTCGATCGACAAAAGGAAATTATTCCACGGCAAAGATCCCAAAGATTACGAAGTGTCATTACTGGTTGCTGTGTACCGAGTGCTACTAAAAACCGATAATGCAACAATCCGTCACGCACTGCTGGGGCGTTATCGCCAGACACCAGAAAACTTTGAACATTATATTGAGACCAACAAGCAAATTGACGCCATGATCGAGGCTGATACAGCTGACAAATTAGTCCGTGTCGTCAACCGTCGTGGTGCGCCACTGCGTGTACTATGGCGCATGGTTGATACCGTTGATGATCTGCCAAAACTTTTGGAATCACCACATAATTTCCTGCAACATTACGAACAGCAAATCACCGCTGAATACACCCAAATGAACGACCGAATTAACAAAGGTATTATCAAAAGTGTGCTGTTCTTGATCATTACCAAATTCGTGATTGGGCTGTCGATTGAAGTGCCGTATGATTACGTTATACACGGCGATATCGTTTGGTTACCACTGATTATTAATCTGTTCTTCCCACCTGTTTACATGATACTGCTGCGTCTAACATTGGTATTGCCTGGCCCGGCCAACACTAGGGCACTGACCAATCGGGCCGATGCGCTGCTGTATGCGCAAGCAGACACGGTTACTCTCACGCGCAACGAAAGCCGCAGCCAATATGTCGGTACATTCAACAGTATTTATACCTTTGTGATGCTTATCGTCTTTGGCTTCGTTGCCTGGAGTCTGTGGAGCATCGGCTTCTCGGCACTCCATCTGCTGATCTTCTTTGTTTTCCTATCGACCGCTAGTTTCCTAGGGTTCCGTCTGAGCCGTATGATTCGCGAAATCGAAGCCGTCGACGCGCGTCAGAATGGTTTGACACTGATGAGAGACTTTTTGTACCTCCCATTCGTTGTCGTTGGTCGTTGGATGAGCGAGAAATACGCCAAGGTAAACATCGTCGCGCTGGTACTAGATATGGTCATCGAACTGCCACTAAAAACCGTCATTCGTTTGGTTCAACAATGGGGCGTGTTTATCAGTAGCAAAAAAGACGAGCTTAATTAGTCTCGTCCAATCAGGCAAAAGCTTGATATTACAGAGATAATAAGCTACAATCAATAACCGTAATTGACGGGCCAGTAGCTCAGCTGCCCGAGGTCGATCCTCAGGATCGTACCGAGTAAAATCATAATGAAGCACCAGGTGCTCTAACCACACTCTGGATATGCATTATGTTCTACGAGCAGCACCTTCCAAACCTACACATAACTATGGGCCAGTAGCTCAGCTGGTTAGAGCACCTGCCTCTTAAGCAGGGTGTCCGGGGTTCAAGTCCCCGCTGGCCCTCCAAATGAAAACACCTACCTCGCCGTAGGTGTTTTCATTTGGCAGAGATTTGTGAGACTTGACCCCAAATGCGTACTCGCGATCGGCCTAGTCACAATAACATCTCTGATATACTTACCACAGTAATGACACCTGAGGAACACAAAGTCATACCCGCTATATTAAAAAGGAATTTTCGCCTTTTTTGCGCCACCAACTTTTTTACGGGCGCTCTGTTTACAATTCCAATCTATATTCTGTTCGGTAGGGAATATCTTCATTTATCATATCTCCAGGCTGGCTCGTTCTTCTTGGTGGCATGGTGCTTGTCGCTTGCACTCGATTTTGTCGGCGGTATTTTGGCAGATAAATATGGAAGAAAACGCATATTTGTTACTGGTCTCGTGCTGCAGATAGTTGGCACGACTCCTTTCATATTCGTCAAGGACTATCCGTTACTACTACTCTCATCACTTGTGATTGGGTTGGGCATGGCGCTAGTGAGTAATACTGTTACAGCCTTGCTGTATGAACAGGCGAGTGAGTTGGGGCACAAACGGTACTATCAACATGCCAATGCAACCGCGCTCGCATACTCATATGGTGGGAGAATTCTTGCTAGTATAGCTGGTGGTATTGCCTACGCTGTGCACCCCACGCTTCCATATCTATTGACGGTCATCTCACTCATCTTGGCGTTGGCTGCGGGGTTGGCGATGCGATTTTCGCCAAAAGTCGAAGAGCAATTGGAACAAAAATCGACTATTCAGCTGAGTCGCTCGGCCCTTAAGGTATTCACATCCAATCGTGGCTTGATAAAATTCACGCTAATTGTTGCGTTGATAAGTATTTGGGGCGATTACATTTTTACGTATTATCAGCCGTATTATCTTCAATTCGGTGTGTCCTCGATCGAACTTGGCTATTTGTTTGCTGCAATATCCCTGTTTTCGGCGCTTGGCACACTGGCAATGCGTAAATTACCGAATAAACTTTCTGCCCACGCCATAAATTCAATAACCATTGGTGGGATTATCATCACAGCTTTGCTGCTTGAGTTCCTGCGCATACCGGTAGTATATCTTGCTCCATTAGTCATGGGTGCTATCTCCGGTCTAACGCTTCCAAATCTCAATTTGTATATCAACAAACACGCGCCGAGCGCAATACGATCATCAGTCCTGTCGATTGCGACGACGACGATGGGGGTTGGGAGCGGCATCGGTATTTTTACGGCGCTGCAGTTGGTTGGCCAGTTTGGTCAAGATATGATCCTATCAATAGTTATTGTCGGTTCGCTATGTACGCTATTACTGAATGTCGGTATCAATGTGAGGGAGCAAGAAGAAGATAAGCCAGATCCTACCGGCTGAAGCTAACAAATCTCCGTTCGGGTAGAGTAGTTACTTATTCGCCTGATTGATCTTGGCCAGAACCGCAATATACATCTGTAATTCGTCGCGAGTGATGTGATCTTCGCGGTACAATCGCGTGCGTAATTCTTCGCGTAGGCCAGTCTCGATTTCCTCGACAGTTGCGTAATAATCGGGTGAAAGTCGGGCGATTTTGACGCGACTATCAGACGTGTCGCTGACTTTTTGTAGGATTCCCTTGGCCTCTAGATGATTTACCGTTGTCGTGATGAAAGGCATGGTTGTATCTAGGATTTTCATCAGGTCATTCAGACGAATTCCGGCGCTGCCAGCATCGTAGGCATAGCCGATGATGAACCATTGCATCGAGGTGAGACCATACTGGGAAAGATATTCGGTTTTGATACGCGTCAAAATCCGATGTGCAGTGGACTGCATAACGCCGGATTGGTAAGTCGTGATCTGGGAAATATCTTTTTTCATATGATTATTTGTAAATTCGTTGACACTTGGTCTATTTCTATATTACTATAGTAACAAGTTAAGTTAATTAAGTAAAGTATCTTGAATAACTTAACACTATAAATAACTAATGAGTTGAACGTAATGTTCATCCAAAGGAGGGTTCCATGGAATCAAATTATAAAATGGTAACAGTAGTTGTTGCTGTCGTTCTCGGTATGCTTGTCGGTGGCGGCATCGGTTACGCTGTTGGTCACATGAATAATTCAGGTGATGCAATGAAAGCTCCAACGACGACAGTTGCTGCAAACAAAGACGGCGTTACCGTAGGTGGTGCGTTGATGGTTCGCAACAAGGATATTGTTGACAATGCTGCGGGTGCGAGCAATGTCACGACATTGGTAAGCTTGGTTAAACTCGCTGATCTTGTCGACACACTAAAAGGCACAGGACCATTCACGGTCTTTGGGCCAGACAACAATGCATTTGGTAAACTGCCTGCTGCAACGGTTGCAAGCTTGCAAGAACCAGCCAACAAAGCTGCACTTGCGAACATCCTTACCTACCACGTTGTGTCTGGAACATACACCAGTGCAGCGCTAAAGGCTATGGCTGCAAAGGGCGAGACACTGACAACAGTTCAGGGTCAAGTTCTCAAACCTGTTCTAGATGGTGATACTATCTGGATCCAGGACGCTATGGGTGGCAAAGCTGCTGTTGAAACCGCTGATGTTATCAGTAGCAACGGTGTAACACACGTTATCGACAGTGTGTTGATGCCAAAGAGCTAAACAAATTGCATATCTGGGCGCTCGTATTTCGGGCGCCCAGTGCGCTATACTAAAGTAACAAAAGGGGATCACAATGTTTTTATTCTTCAGCGCATTTTTCGCAGGCGTCATCACCGTATTTGCACCATGTGTTTTTGCGCTGCTACCCGTAATCATTGGTGGTTCGATGACCGGCGACGTTCACGACAAACGCCGCCCATTTATTATTACCGCAAGCCTTGCAGCGTCACTCCTACTCTTCACATTATTACTAAAAGTAACGACATTATTTATTAACGTATCACCCGCTGCAATTACGTATGTATCTGGTGGAATCATCGTCGGCATCGGTCTACTGATGTTATTTCCGCAGATTTATGAGCGCTTGATTTTATTATTCAATCTGCAAGCTAAATCGCAACAATTACTCGGGAAGGGTGCAGGCAAAGGCGCGGTCATCGGAGCAATTATTACGGGCGCAGCACTTGGCCCGGTATTTAGTAGTTGTAGTCCTGTGTATGGATATATCCTGGCAACGGTTCTACCAGTTAATTTCACGGTAGCAATGATATACATGGTTGCCTACATTATTGGACTATCAGCCATGTTGCTGCTTATCGGATTCATCGGTCAGAAGTTCGTTCGACATTTGCGTTGGGCAAGCAATCCTCGTGGATGGTTTACGCGAATTCTCGCAATTTTGTTTATCGTCGTTGGCGGTTTGATTATGACTGGTTACGACAAACAACTACAGGTCTATATTTCCGAACATACGATTTTTAATTTCGACGCACTTTCTAGCAAATTAATCCCAAGTGGCAAGCAAGAAGTTGTTGACGGCAATGCATACCCGGCACCAGAATTTACCGGACTTACCAACTGGATTAATAGCGAACCTTTGACAGTTGCTGGGCTAAAAGGCAAAGTCGTTCTGGTTGATTTTTGGACCTACAGTTGCATCAATTGTATTCGGACACAGCCGTTTTTGAAGGCACTGTATGCAAATTACAAGGATAGCGGATTTGTCATTGTTGGCGTGCATGCCCCGGAATTTTCGTTCGAGAAAAATCCGGATAACGTACGGGCTGCAGTTAAACAAGATGGACTGCTCTATCCGATTGCACAGGATAACAATCTTGAAACATGGGCAGCATTCCAAAACCAATATTGGCCTGCCAGCTATTTGATTGATAAAGATGGTCGCGTTCGTTATACGCATTTTGGTGAAGGTGGTGACAAAGAAACTGAAACAAAAGTTCGTGCGCTGATTACTGAAAACGGTGGTTCAGTTCCCGCCAAAACAATCGCTGGTGCGCAAGTAGAAAAGGTAGCAAGTAGCGCCAACGAAACACCAGAAACATATTTTGGAAGTTCACGTGCTGGTGGCTATGTTGGGTCAACCGATTTGACTGATGGTACGCATAACTTTTCACTTGGCGCGCCAGATTTGGGACAATGGACATTGGGTGGCCAGTGGAGTGTAAAAGGCGAAGGTATTACGGCTGTAAGTGATAGTGTGCTGCGATTCAGAGTTGCTGCCAAAGATGTATACGTTGTAACAGGTTCTGATAAAACGGGTACTATCGATGTCAAACTAGACGGTTCACCAATTAGCCAAACCAAGAGTGCGGGCGGTGATATCGTCAGTTCTCAACTAAAAGTATCAATGGCTCAGCTCTACAAACTTGCGCATTTCGATACATTTAATTCAGATGCTACATTGGAGCTTCGCGTTCCCGCGGGTGTTCAGCTCAATACCTTTACGTTTGGAAGTTAGATGAAACAAGCCCCAATTCATATTCTGTATATTTCTGGTTTTGGTGATGGCTATGATCATATCAGGCGGAAGCTACTGGGTTGGTGGCATTACAAAAATGTGACCATAGAATTAGTACCAATGAAGTGGTCGGATAATGCTGATTTTGATAGTAAATTTGCACGATTATCGCAGGCGATTGATAAGGTAAAAGGCAAACGAATCGTGCTAATTGGTGAAAGCGCTGGCGGGAGTATGGCGGTTCATATGTACGCCTCACGACCGAATGAACTCTATAAAGCCATGACAATTTGTGGCAAAAATACTCAACCAGAAAAAGTCGCCCAGCATTATTACGACAAGAGTCCTGCATTCAAAACATCAATGGATAAACTCAATGATTCAATCGGAAAACTAAGCGACAAACAGTGCTCACGGTTTGTATCGATTCATCCGATTTATGACCCGGTTGTTCCAGTCAACGAGACGATAATTCCAGGTTGTCGGACAGTGCGATTATGGTCGATCGGACATTTGGTATCTATTGGCCTGGCACTAACGATTTTGTCATGGAAGATTGTACGCGAAGCCAAACGCTAGATGTTGTTCTGGTAGGCAATTTGGTGGGGAAGGAGCAGGATATCTGGCAGCGGAACAGGATTGTTATTCGTTGCCGGACTTGTCCAATCAACACTTTGAGTGCTTAGTGCCAATGAAACTGTCTGCGGTAATTGGGCGTGAAAGGTTAATCTTGGGATATCGCCGAAGCCTTTTGATTGGTCAAGCAGCGGTTCTTGGTTGACGAGATAGTCTGTCGTTTCACCGGATAGAATATCATAAACACTTAGTTGAAAGTCGATCTTTTCGCCAAGCTCTGGCTCATTTTGACGTAGTGCAATGACCTGGCGTGATGGCCATGAAATACCAATAGCAACGTCTATTGGGTGGTCGGCAATTTGCTCGGAAATACCACCAGGTGGGTGGCAATAGGTATTATAAAACCCCATGAAATTATCTAATTCAGTGCGATGATCTGGTTGTGCAAAATAGTCGATGACATCAGGCAAATAGTCGGGTGCAGGAACGAACGGATCTCCCTCGTGATTTGCCATCTTGCATTAGGTATACGCTTTCTCGGACAAAAGCACAAGTGGTTTATGAGACCTGTGCTGGAATTGGTTCTGTCGCTACAATTGCCGGGGTTTCGGATGGCACAGGAGCGTGTTTTTTGAGCCAGATAGCGATGCCGATCCAGATTGCTAGGGTAACAAAGCAGACAATACCACTATAAATCGCCAGTGTTTTTGCCAGGCCCGCGAGAGCAATTTCTATAAGTGGCAACAATGCGTCGCTTGCTTGGCCTGCGACACCCGAAAGACCGAAATCGCTATTTCTGGTCAACCACACGAAAACCAGTGCACCGATAAATGTGAGTATCATGCTAAAGAAAATGCGGCGTGATAGACGTAGTGAGGCGAGTAACCTTTGCCCACTTTTGGCAATTGCGACAATGATTGCGATTGCAACAAGCGCAATGATAGGAAAAATGATCGAAAGTTGGTTAATTAACTGATGAATTGAAGGCAGTTGTGTAAGTAGTGATTGCTTGTTGCTATCAATGGGACTGTTGTCGTTTTTTGCCAACGTTTCATTAGTGATCGGTTTGTTGAACATGCTGGATTGCTGAATATTTTGGGTGGTCAGTTCGGTTGCTACTTGGGCAGGCGTTTCGCCGCTTGGGCGGCAGGCAGTTTGGGCAGCGACCATGGCTTGACTACAGACGGGCAGGGCGGCAATTTGCGGTTCGATTGCTGCTGCGAGTTGCTGAATTAACACATCCTTTTTTTGATCGATCGGAACCGAGAAGCTAAAATTTGGTGTTTTGCCGTCCATCCAAGCGTAGGCATTGTTGACCATTGTTTCAACTTGAGTCTGAATAAAATCAGGTGTATAGGTATTACTGAGCGCCGTTTTGACTTGGCTGGATGTTGCGATGATTTTTTGCGGTGAATCTGGTTGCTTGTCGTTTTGTTGGCCTGGTTGGACCAATAACGACAACAGTCCTCCGTCATAAATTTTGCTGTCTTTTAACCAACTTTTAACAACAGTCGGATTCATGATTGTTGATTGCAATGTCGTTACGTAAATAGTTCCAGAAATCGTGATGACGCAGACAAAACTCATAAGACCGATCAAAATTGAGCGCAAAATATTCATAAGCGTGATTATAACAACTCTTTCATGAAAATACATCGCTTAGGTTAATGGACAGTGCGCTCATGGACATGAGAGTGATATAATAAGAGTACATCCCCGCGAAACACACTGGCAATTTTTGCAAAGCGTCCCTCCGGTGGAATCATTCATTATCGTCTTCGGATTTTCTGTTAGAAACGGATAGAAAAAACGGGCGAACAACTCAACGATCGTTTCTCAAACTATAATTTTGAGGATTTTTGATATGAATGATGAAACTTTTTTGAACGAACGTATAGAGGTCATCGCAACGTTTGGTGAGGGATTAAACCCATGTGTGCCAGTCCGATTCCGTCGTCCAAATGGACGCGAAATAACGATCACAGAAATCGGATTGCGCCATCCAAGCGAAAAGGGCAGTCGAACGATTCACATGTTTGATGTGACCAATGGAGGTGCGGATTATCGATTGGAATTTGATAGCGAGCGTCTGACATGGCGTCTGACCCGGGAAGGCGATCGTAATGCGTAACGATTATAATCCCGAGATTCCACAAATTATGCACATTGATCTCAACAGTTGTTTTGCGACGGTCGAACAGCAGGCGCGGCCAATGCTTCGCGGTCGACCGGTAGCGATTGTTAATCGACGGACCGAACATACGATGATCGTGACAGCGAGTTATGAGGCAAAGGCGAGGGGAGTCACATTAGGAGTCAAACTAAAAGATGCCAGAAGAATCTGTCCAGAATTGGTTGGTCTCGAAAGTGACCCGGCTAAATATCGCTATGTGTATCATAGGATGCTGGCAATTATGCGCGACTACTCGGCCCATGTGACGATGAAAAGTATTGATGAAGGTGTGATTGATTTTCACCACTCCCCCGAAATGATCAAAAATAGGGGATTGGAGTCGATTGGCCTGGAGATAAAGCAGCGACTACGTGATGAAATTGGCTGTGCAATGCGCTGCAACGTTGGAATTGCAACCAATCGGTTTTTGGCGAAAACCGCTGCTGGATTGCACAAACCCGACGGCCTGGACATCATCACGCACGAGAATTTACGAGAAGTGATGGGTACATTACAGCTGACTGATCTTACTGGCATTGCTAAACACAACGAACATCGTTTGAACACAATTGGCATTTATACTCCCCTAGAATTTCTCGATGCTGATCCCGTGGCGCTGCACAGTATGGTTTTCAAAAGTATTTGTGGTGAGCAGTGGCATCAGCGCCTGCGCGGCTGGGAAGTTGACGACGTGACGCATGATCTGAAAACCGCCGGACGGCAATATGTGCTAGAGCGAAAAGATTTGTCGTATGAAAAAATCGTCCAGCGACTGCATCACTTGTGTGAATCAACGGGCCAAAAATTACGAAGCCAGGATAAAGTTGCGCGTGGGGTTTTAGTATGGGCAACGACGACAGAGCGTAAATATTGGCACTCTCGACGGATGGTCAGCATGCCGTTTTTTAGCGATCAAGCTATCTATGCCCAGGCCGAAGATTTGTTTCGGCTGGCTCCGGATAAAATACGGGCAATCGGCGTGAGTGTTTACGAACTATCAGACGATGACGATCCACAACTGAGCTTTTTTGGTGACGAGCTTGCTAGGCAGCGACAAATTACCGGTGCGGTTGACGAGATAAATAATCGCTACGGTATGCGAGTTATCCATAGCGCCGATACACTTGGCACGGGTGATTTTGTCAAACAAAAAATTCCATTCGGCAGTACCCGTTATCTATAGCTGTATACTATATATATGAACAAAAAAATCATTCTCTTTGCGGCGGGATTGTTTGGATTAATTGGCGGCTATATTCCGGTGCTAATGGGAATTGATGATGGATTTGGTGGTTGGAGCATTTTGGGTGGACTCATCGGCGGATTTGTTGGCATTTGGTTGGGCGTCAAAATAGCCAAGCGGTACTAAGCATGGAACATATCGCGCCAGGATCATACGTCGTAGCTGTAAGTGGTGGTGTTGATTCGGTCGTGCTGCTGCATATGTTGGCACAGCAGGCAGATCTAAAACTTGTCGTGGCGCACTTTGATCATGGTATTCGTTCCGATTCGGCTGACGATGCGCGATTTGTCAGTGAATTGGCAGGTAACTACGGGTTAGATTTTGAATCAAAACGTGAAGAACTTGGCGTGGGAGCAAGTGAGGAACAAGCCAGAAACAGACGATATGAGTTTTTGCGTAAAGTTGCAGCCAACCACCAGGCAAAAATTGTGACTGCACATCACGCCGATGATGTGGTCGAGACAATTGCCATTAATGTGACGCGTGGAACTGGCTGGCGCGGTGTGGCCGTTCTGGATAGTCACGATATTGTGCGACCTATCGTACATCTTCGTAAAAAAGCATTGATTGAATATGCCGAGAAAAATAAATTGAAATGGCACGAGGACAGTACAAATCAATCTGACGCCTACCTCCGTAATCGTATGCGTCGCAAAATATCGTCGACAATTGACGATGACGATCATAGGTTATTGGTCGCAATGCGTGATCAACAGATTGAATTCAAGCAATTCATTGACGCTGAGACCCGTTTGCTGATTGGTCAATCACCCTATTCGCGACACTTTTTCACCGCAATCGCGCAATCGGTGGCGGTTGAGCTACTTCGTGCAGTCTTTGTGGCGCAGACGGGGATGAGTCCCACTGAGCCACAGCGACACCTTGCTCTCACTGCCATCAAAGTGGCTCGTCCCGGTGCGGTACATGATGTTGGTGGTGGTCTGCGTCTGCGTTTTACGCGTACAGAATTCATTGTTGAAAAGGTGTAAAAATGCTACTATTAAAGGAGTGGGAATTATCTTGTTCTATTGCATTTGATCTAGGAAGGACGAAGAGACTAATAGTATGGCAACAAAAAGTAAGCTACCGAAGAATAAAAAAACGATGAATTGGCTCCGTTTGGGCCTTTTTTGGGCGATTATCATATTGGGCGTTCTGACGACCTTTGCGGTCATGGCACCACAGACTAAATTGAAAGACGTCCCAATTTCAGAAGTGATTACAAACGCCAACAAGGGCGAAATCACCAGCATCAAGGGGACAGGTAGTGATCTTGAAATTACGCCAAAAGGTAGTGATCATCCTACCCAACATTCTTACATCCAAGGTGGTGTGAGTACATTATTGAAAGACACAGTTCTGACTCCAGCAGCCAAGAACGTCATCGCTGACAATCCCCCATCAGAAGTCGGAAGTACGGTCTTTCAATTACTAATCGTTGTTGTTCCAGTACTGTTGATTGCCGGATTCTTCCTATATATGATGCGCCAGGCGCAAGGTCAGAACAACCAGGCAATGGGCTTTGGCAAATCAAAAGCCAAATTGTACGGGCTCGACAAAGAAAAAGTCGTGTTCGGTGATATTGCTGGTAACGACAACGCTAAACAAGATCTCGAAGAAGTTGTTGATTTCCTCAAACATCCGAAAAAGTACGAAGAACTCGGTGCCAAAATTCCAAAGGGTGTTCTGCTAGTCGGTAATCCTGGTACGGGTAAAACCATGCTGGCACGTGCCGTTGCGGGTGAGGCAAATGTTCCATTCTTTAGTATCTCTGGTTCTGAATTCGTTGAAATGTTCGTTGGTGTTGGTGCCTCACGTGTTCGTGATTTGTTTGCCAAAGCCAAAAAGAATGCACCAGCCATTATCTTCATCGATGAAATTGATGCTGTTGGTCGCAAACGTGGCAGTGGTATGGGCGGTGGCCATGACGAGCGCGAACAGACTTTGAACCAAATTTTGGTTGAAATGGACGGATTTGAAACTGGCACGAATGTGATTGTGCTAGCCGCAACTAACCGTGCTGATGTGCTTGATCCTGCCCTACTGCGTCCGGGTCGTTTCGACCGCCGTACGAACATTATGTTGCCTGAACGCCGCGACCGTGAGGCGATTTTGAAAGTGCATTTCAAAAACAAGCCAGTTGATCACACTGTTGATTTGGACAAATTGGCTGCTAAAACTGCCGGTTCTTCAGGTGCGGATCTTGCCAACATTGCCAATGAAGCGGCGATTATTACTGCCCGGGCTAACCGCAAGAAAATAAGTAATGCTGATCTGACCGAAGCATTTGAAAAGGTTGCGATTGGTCCAGAGCGAAAAGCCAAGATTATGACCGACAAAGAAAAAGAATTGACCGCGTACCACGAAGCTGGACACGCAATCGTTGGTCACGTTCTGCCTGATAGTGACCCAGTTCACAAGGTCACGATTATTCCACGCGGTGGAACTGGTGGTGTGACATGGTTCTTGCCAGCCGAAGACAAAAGCTATACGAACGTCTACGAATTCAAAGATATTTTGGCACGTGGCCTAGGTGGGCGTGTTGCCGAAAAGATTATCTATGGTGCTGATGCGATCACGACTGGTGCTGGTTCTGACCTGCGCCAGTCGACCGAAATTGCTCGTGACATGATCATCGAACAGGGAATGGGAACCAAACTACGCGACCAAGTATTCCACGATGACGGCGGCGGCATGGTATTCGACAAAATTACGCACGAACGACCATATAGCGATGATACGGCCAAAGAAATTGACCTCGAAGTCGAGCAGCTTATCAAAGAAGCAGCTCGTCGTGCCGAGATTGTCATCAATCATAATCGTGAAAGTTTGGACAAACTAGCCAAAGCACTGCTTGTCGAAGAGACACTCGATGATGCATCTGTCACGAAACTATTGAAAGATACGATCCTCCCACCAGAAGCAAGATTATATGCGCCAAAGGCTGCCGCCTAGTTAATATACAACTATGGGAAGAATCCGCAATGTTGTTGCCAAAGCGAATCAAAAGCTGACCATCCAGTCAGCTGCATCGCTTTTAGCAGGCTCAACATTGATATCGTTATTGTTTGGATTTTTCCGTCTTCGTCTTTTGAACGGCTACTATCTCGATACCTATCCAACTGGCTATGACGCCTACATCGCTGCGTTTACTGTACCGGATTTCATGTTTTTCATACTCGTCTCGGGTGCACTAAGTGTGACGTTCATTCCGGTGTTTAATCAACGCTTGGGCACTGGTAACCGCAAATCAGCATGGGAATTATCGACCAGCATGATTAATTTTATGGCGCTGGTGACTCTGGTGACGAGCGTCCTTATCATTATCTTTGCCGAACCACTTATCAAATATGTGATTGCTCCAGGACTGAGTGAATCTGGGCTGGCACTTGCGACGAGTATGATGCGAGTGATTGCAGTTAACCCATTCTTGTTTGCGATTGCGACGGTGATTGCCAGTATGCAGCAGGCTGTCGGGCGATTTACTTTTTATGCGCTTGCGCCAACGATCTACAATATAGGCATCATTATTGGACTTGTTTTCTTTACGGGCGGAATCAATATTTTTGGCTGGCAAGTATTTGATGGCGGGATTATGGGTGTGGCGCTAGGCGTCGTGCTTGGTTCGATTATGCAACTTGTGGTCAGTAGTATTGGACTGCTTGGACTTGGGTTTGATTACCAATTCAAAATTTACTGGCAGAACAAAGGCTTTCGTAAAGTTCTACGATTACTTCCGCCACGATCGCTTGATCAAGGCATGGATTACATTGTTGGTATTGCCGAAAATAACTTGGCATCACGCATGGTCGCTGGAACACTCGCGACATATAATAACGCGACAACGCTCCATATGGCGCCAATTAATTTGATTGGTGTGGCGATTAGTACAGCAGCATTTCCAAAAATGACTGAACGACTTTCGCAGGGTCGGCCCGACCTATTCAAAAGCGAATTACAAACAGTGCTTCGTGTGATTATTTGGCTGGCAATGCCTGTCTCAGCGATCACGTTTTTCACACGTGGTTATCTGGTAAACTTTATCAAAAACGGTGGTGACACATTAATGGCTGGGCTACTGGGTGCATTGGTTGTAGCTATTCTATTTCGTTCAATTTATCATATCGCTGCACGCAGTTTTTATGCGCAACAAGATACTAAAACGCCGTTATACATCTCGATTTTTTCGATCACACTGAATGTTGGTTTGGCCGTTTGGTTCACGTTGAGCTTAGGTATGGGTGCCTATGGTTTGGCTTGGGCGCAGTCAATCGTTGCTGCAGTCGAAGTTTTGATTTTGTTCTTTGTCATGAACCGTCGTATTAAAGGTTTGTTCGACATGGCACTGATGCGGGCAATTGGGCGCATGGCAGTCGCGACATTTTTGATGAGTATTGTCAGTTACATCTGCGTACAATTATTGCAGCTACAGAATGTCGACCAAAGCTTCCTCGCAACTTTCCCAAAGTTTGTTGTGATTGCAACAGTCAGCATGCTCGTCTATTTACTATTTAGCCGCCTCCTAAAATTGGAAGAGGCTAATCCAATCGTACGAAAGATCGAACAGCTACTATTCCCAAATAGTCGGTAATTATTATGGATCAAAGTCTGATTAGGAATTTCTGTATTATCGCCCATATTGATCATGGCAAATCAACGCTGGCTGATCGTATGATGGAGATGACCGGAACAGTGCAAAAACGCGATATGAAATCACAGCTACTTGATAGTATGGATTTGGAACGCGAAAAGGGCATTACGATCAAACTCGCACCAGTTCGAATGAAACATGCTGGTCATGATTTGAATTTGATTGATACGCCAGGTCATGTTGATTTTAGTTATGAAGTATCACGTTCGCTCGAAGCATGCGAGGGTGCGGTGCTGGTTGTTGATGCGAGTCAGGGTATTCAGGCGCAGACTCTCGCCAACGTTTACTTGGCACTTGCTGCCGATCTGACGATTATTCCGGTGCTGAACAAGATTGATTTACCCGCTGCTGATGTGCCACGGGTGAGTGCCGAAATCATTAATTTACTTGGCTGTAGCGATGACGATATCTTGAAAATTAGTGCTAAAACGGGCCAGGGTGTTGGTGAAGTTTTGGATGCAGTAGTGGAACGAATTGCACCGCCACAAGGCGCTGCCGATCAACCAACAAGAGCACTTATCTTTGATAGTTATTATGATGATTATCGCGGTGTGATTTTGTACATGCGCGTTGTCGATGGATCAATCAAAAAGGGTGACACGATTGAAATGCTAGCAACAGCCGCAAGTGGGATTGCGCTTGATGTTGGGTCGCTGCAGCCAATGATGAAAAGTGAACCTGAAATTGCTTGCGGTGAAATTGGCTATATTGTCACCAATCTTAAAACCACACGTGATGCGCGTGTCGGTGATACTGTAACGGTCAAGCGTGCCCACGCAACCGACATGTTGCCTGGATATAAAGACGTAAAACCATTTGTATATGCTGGATTTTTCCCAGTCAGTAATGATGAATATCAGGAACTAAAAGACGCAGTTGAAAAGCTCAGTCTTAGTGATTCGGCGCTACAATTTGAACCTGAGAATTCGCCAGTCCTAGGTTTTGGTGTCCGCATTGGATTCCTTGGACTGCTGCATATGGATATTGTTCGTGAGCGATTAGAGCGCGAATACAATCTTGATCTCGTCGTTACAAATCCATCGACCGATTATCAAGTCATGATGAATGACGGCACGCAGCTGGATATTAAAAGTGCCAGTGATTTACCTATGGTGACGAAGATTAAGGAAATCCGTGAGCCATGGATTCAGGGTGAGATTATTGTGCCGAAAGATTATATTGGTTCGGTTATTCAATTGATTGTGAATAAACGCGGCCAGCAAAAAAATCTCAGCTATATTGATGAGCGTGCGTTAATTAGTTTTGAAGCACCGCTTGCGAATCTACTAACGGATTTCTACGATCAGCTCAAATCAGTGACGAGCGGGTATGGCAGCTTTAATTACGAACTTGATGATTATCGGGTTGAAGATTTGGTGAAAGTTGATTTTTACGTTGCGGGCAATATTGTCGATGCACTATCTGTTATGGCGCACCGAAGTGAATCAATGTCATTAGGCCGTGTTGTTGTGGACAAACTAAAAGACGTCATTCCGCGCCAGAATTTCCAAGTGGCACTACAAGCAGCTATTGGCGCCAAGTTTATCGCCCGTGCTGATTTATCAGCCTACCGAAAGGATGTCACAACGGGACTTTACGGTGGTGATGTCAGTCGCAAAAAGAAGGTTCTGGCCAAACAAGCCAAAGGCAAAAAGCGTATGAAACGTTTCGGCAAAGTCGACATTCCCTCAGAAGCATTTACGGTGATGTTAAAACGGGATTAACGTTGCGCTAAAGTCTCTTATGGCTTATGATTATTAGCAGTAAGCTAGCTAAGCAACGTGTGGAGCGGGGCGGAGTGGAGAAAAGTAGGGAATGGCAGAGCAACGACTACCAATAGTCGATGGTGACGATGGTGATTGGGGTGATATCCTCAATCAATTTTTGTCCAAAGAACACTACGATACAGGTCTTGATAATACAGCTAATGGTGGACATAAAGCCATCACAGTTCGGGCTGGTACGGCTACTGCGGGTACAGCACCTATCAAATTGACTTCGGGCGCATTGTTGTCAGCAACCGAAGCAGGCGCGATCGAGTTCCTGATGGACAAGTTGTTCTTTACACAGACAACTAGCACCACACGCAAAACCGTCGCAACCTACGATGATAACTCTGGCGCCACGGGTGATATATATTACCGTAACAGCAGCGGCATGTTCGTAAGACTGGTGATAGGGTCGAGTACCGACGTGTTAACCGTTTCTGGTGGTTTGCCGACATGGGCGGCGGCACCGGGCGGTGGTTCGGGTCTGACCCAACAACAAGCTATGTCGATTAGCTCGATGCGGGTATAATAGACTGACATGATATTACTCAAGGCTACAACAGAAACACTGGAGCTCCAAACCAGCTCGACGGCCGATATTGACTACTCTGTTTCATACGCTGATATTACAACAACTACCTTCACGCCCTCAACCTCGGAAGGAAAGATAACGTCTGTCACGACGACGTTAATAGTGAGTGCGCCAGCTGCTTCGACACAACGCCAGATCAAGCTTATTACAATATCAAACCGTCACGGATCTAGCTCAAATACTGTACGCGTGAAAAAGGATATTTCGGGCACTGAGTATTACCTTACTCCATCAGTCACGTTACTGGCTGGGGAAACAATGCAGTATATAGATACGGCTGGCTGGGTATATTATGCAGTCAACGGTGCGATCAAGGGCAATCAATCAGCGGCGGGTTCCGATAAACAAGTGCAGTTCAATGATAACGGAGCCCTGGGCGCAGATACGGGCCTGACGTGGGATGTGACAGCTAAAGAACTTAGCTTGGCTGGCTCTAACTCGAGTGTGTTGATTGCAGGTATTACAACAGAACCATCTGCGACCTCAACCGGTGTGTTAAGACTATACACGAAAAATATCTCTGGCAGGATGTTGCCAAAATGGGTTGGTCCAGCTGGTATTGATACACCTTTTCAACCTGCATTTTTTGGTAATAACATTACTATGTGGAACCCTACGACGGCGACCGCAGGAGTGTGGCTGGGGACTGCAGGCGCTGGTGCGGGTACGTACACTACCGCTCTTCCAACGTTTATCAATAAATACACAGGGATTAAACGTGCGAGGTGGGCAAATGTCATTACGACAGCGAACCAAGTGCTTGGACAGCGAAATACCGAAGCAATGTATTTTAGAGGATCAATCTCAGGTACGGGCGGTTTCTTTTTTTTCGCAAGGTTCGGACTCGATGTATGGACAGCGGGATCAAGGCTATTTGTTGGCATGCATACTGCGACAACTGTCGTCTCCGCTGATCCGTCAGCATCGCTGAACATCGTCGGGTTTGGTATCGACGCAGCAGATAGTGCAATTACATTTATGCATAATGATGCCAGTGGAACTGCTACAAAAGAAACTATTGCCGGTCAGCCTAGTCTTGCAAATAACCAAGGATATGATACCTATGTGTATTGTAGGCCAAACGATTCGACAGTCTACTTTAGGTTAGTCGATTTGAACTTGGGCACGGATATTATTAACTCATCGGTTACAATTGACCTGCCGGTAGCAACAACGGGATTGACTGCCGGAGCTCTCGCGAGTAATGCCGCATTAACGGCAGCTACGGCAACTCAGCTTGGCCTTAACAGAATATATGTCGAAAGTGATTACTAGGCTCTCCAGGAGCAACTATAGTAAGCGTAGTTTTAATTTAGATATTTTTAATGATAACCAATAAAGCATTCATTCAAACTCTCGGGGCATTCGTGTGTATGTTTGTCGCATTTTTCGTGTTGGTTCAAATGGCAGCCGCTGTGGACGACGGGACAGTCCCAACCAGAGGCCTGACACTTTCACCAATACGAGCTGAGCTAGATATTACACCAGGAACATTGCTTGAGCATTCGTTGAAGGTCGTTAACCATTCCAATAAAGCCATAACAGTCCACATGAGTGCGGAAAAGTTTAGTGTTATAAACCAACAATATGACTACGCATTTACGGCAGAATCGGACACGGCAAAATGGGTGACATTTGCAAGTGACGAAGTGCAATTAGCGCCCGGCAAAAGCCAACAGATTGCTTATAAAATTGGTGTTCCACTGACGGCCGAGCCGGGCGGACGCTATATAAGTTTATTTGCTAGCACCGACACAACGGTAGGTGACGGGTCAGTTCAGTCACGCCAGCGCATTGGGTCGCTTGTGTATTTGACGGTTACTGGCAACGTCACCAGGGTTGGTAAACTCATATCACTTACGTCGCCGTGGGCGATTGGGGCAAAAGACTTATGGAGTATGGCGATACAAAATAGTGGCTCGACGCACTTTCGCAGCCGATATTCTGTTGAAATGCACCATTTGATTGGCGGGGGAATCGCAGCCTCACTATCGGGGGATGCGCTCATTCTTCCAGGCTCCGTGCGCGCCGTAACAGATGTATTGCCGACGCCTCGTCTGCCTGGGGTGTATAAGACTGTGTTTACGATCGGGCTCGGCGATACGCCTTTGACTCATCAAACGCGCTATTTGCTGTTTATTCCGGCGTGGTCTATCGTTGCGCTCATTATCATCATTTCGCTCGCTATCATACTTATTTATTACATTCGTTCGCTACGCAAGCACTAATTTGTCTGGGGAGCTGCCGTATAAAGGACCGTTGCGCTGTAGTTTCCTGCGGGTTTTGCTAAGTCAATTTTGACGCCATAGGTAAACGTCGTACTATCGCCGGTTGATACGGGTCCGCTGACGGAACGAATTAATGTATCACTGAGGGAAGGACCGACGAAATTTGACGATCCATCAGTGTTGTAGCCCCACGTATTGGTGGCGAGGGCAGCCGGTGATCCATTGGCCGATGCAGATAATGTCGCCCCTAAGTTATTCATTGTAGTGGCGGTGAGTGCTCGTAGGTATAGTTTGTAGCCGACAACATCTGTCGACGTGACGGTCACGATGCTTGTCCCTGTTGCAAGTGTCCCAGGATCTGATGGGGTAATAGGAATCAAAACGTTACCATTTGTGGCAATCGAAAGGGCAGTTTGACTACCATATGGCACGTTTTCCCCATATTTCCCTGCGCCATATGGCGAGGCAAGGCAGGTCGCAGAGTTAATAATTGCAACCACCGTTACTAGGGTCAAGATTGGCATAAATGTTAATTTCTTCACGCTTATGATATTATAGCATGCAGATATAACCTGACGTTACGACACGAGAACAGATAGTAAAAACGAATGATTCAGTTCAAAAACCTTACACTAAAACGATTAGCCTATGGTTTCGCCATTTTGGCTCTCGTTGTGGCATCTGCCCCAAGTCCTGTTTCAGCGGCCCAGATTACGGCGCGTTCAGTTGTACTTGGTAGTTCAGTCGCCAGTGCCAGCACAACGTATGCATTTACCTTTACCGTCCCATCTTCCACTGTTTTGCATTCAGCAGAATTTGTAGCATGTACAACTGCCAGTGGTGCTTGTACGCCTGCTCCGGGATTCTCTGTCGCCTCCTCGACATTGACTGGTCAGCCAACGAACCTCGGTGATGCAGCAGGTTGGACGGTGAGTACCGCAACAGCTGGATCGCTTCGTCTCAGTAAAGCAGGTAACGTTGCGGCGCCTACTGGCATTCAGACAGTGAGTTTCTCGAACGTTGTGAATCCAAATGCTACAAATTCGACGTTCTTTATGCGGATGACAACCTATTCTGGTTCTGGTTGGACTGGTGCTGTTGACACCGGTACGGTTGCAGCTTCAACTGCTGGACAGATCACGGTAACTGCTAGTGTCGACGAAGCGTTAACATTCACACTGACAGCGGCGACCGTTCCACTCGGGACACTAACGACGAGTGCGACAGGTTCGGGCACATCGACAATGACTGCATCGACGAATGCCGTGAGCGGCTACTCAATCAATGTTGCCGGTTCAACCCTTACCGGTCCTATTGCAATTACCGCACTTGCCAGTCCGACTGCGTCCAGTACCAACAACAAACAATTTGGTATTAATCTCAAGGCAAATGCAACACCAACCATCGGTACGGAAGTCTCGGGTACTGGGTCGGGCATTGCATCAACCGGCTATAATACAGCCAACTTATTCAAATTTGTATCTGGTGACACTGTTGCGGCTGCAACGGTACCGACGAATAGCAATACTTTTACAACGAGCTATATCGCCAATATTGATGGTGCAACTCCTCCAGGCGCATACACGACGGTTTTGACATATGGCGCAACGGCAAACTTCTAGATTCTCATTAACTCATTTTATTATTGGGCTCACTGTTCTGTGCATGATTGTTGTCGGATGCAGTGCTGTACGTGCGAGCGCCGCCGCCAAACCACAAAGCTTTGACCCAAATGCCGCCAGCGGATTAGAAATTAGCCCCGCAGTAGTAGAGCTCAATGGCGAACGCGGTAAATCATATGTGTTGAAACTACGGGTGCACAATGTAACAAACAGTGACCTGACATATAACTCAACCGTGAACGATTTTGGGCCAAAAGACGAGACGGGTTCTCCACGAATCCTACAAATGGGTGCTCTACCATTGACCGCATCGATGGTTAGCTGGGTCAAATCCGCTGGACAACTCCAACTGAAAAGCCAAGAAAGTCGCCAAATTGACATAGGTGTTACCATTCCTAATAATGCCGAACCAGGTGGCCACTATGGAGTAGTCAATTTTACTGGCAAGGATCCACAAATCGTTAGTTCGACTGTGGGGGTCAATGTCAGCACTGGGCTATTGCTATTGGTACGGGTTGACGGTGCAGTGACAGAAAAAATGTCGCTTGCGTCGCTCACGACAGAGCAAAATAACAAGCAGCGTTCATTTTTCGAAAGCAGCCCGATTACTTTTGTCACACGTTTGCACAACGAAGGTAACGTTCATGTAAAACCAACGGGGGTTTTAGAAATTCGTAATATGTTTGGTGGACTTGTATCATCATTGCAGGTGAACGAAAAGTCGTCGAATGTGTTACCAAATAGTGTTCGACGATTCGATTCGGTGCTAAACAAAGATTGGATGATTGGTCGCTATGAGGCCAACCTGACAATGGGCTATGGCACGAAAGGCCAGGCGATTATTGGCCAAGTAAGTTTCTGGGTTATTCCGTATAGACTGCTTATTGTTGTTGCGTTGATTCTTGCCACGCTTGGATTTATCATCCACCGCCTGTTCAAGGTATATAATAGACACGTAATCAAAAAATACAAACAATCACATGACAACCAAACAAAAACCACAAAAAAGAAATAAGCCAGACCATGTCAGCGTATCAAAACTGCGTCATTTTCGTTTGGCGGCTCATAGGCACACGGGCAAGCTCCTTCCTCATCGACACACATCGCATGTTGCGCTGGTCGGTATCCTGGTGGTTGTCGGGTTTTTCGTCTATGTCAGTCAAGACATCGCACGGGCGGATCAGACGGTCAATCATAACGTCGTTGTTAGCGGCATTATTCCAGGCCCGCCACCAACCAATGGCGCAACAATAACATCACCACAAAACGGGGCGATATTTACGGATCAGACGATCATTGCAATAGATGGAACGTGTGAGGCCGATACGTTTGTTGTCGTGGCCAGTAATGATTCAACGGTTGGCTCGACGATGTGTACATCTGCCGGGATTTTCACATTATCTGTTCAGCTGAGCCTGGGTCAAAATGTTCTGTCTGCTAAAAATTACGATAGTCTCAACCAAACAGGCCCTGATACGCCGACTGTCACAATCACACTGAACGTTACGTCGAGTGCGACTCCACAGCAACCGAGTAGTGGTACATCAACACCGACTCCTCAGCCACCCGCTCCGGCACTTCCTGCGAATCCATCCTATATTCCAGCGATGGGTGATGCGCCAGCTGCCTGTAATGAGCATACAGCAGCACTGCCACTTGGTGGTATGCCCAAGGTTGCGGTTGTCTGTGTTCCGCGTTTATTTCAAGCAAATACAGAATATACCTTAGGGATTATGATATGGGGCGGCGCACCACCATATGCACTTGATATCAATTGGGGCGATGGCGGCAAAACTCCTAATACTCTGGTGAGTTTGGCAACTGCGGGCTATAAATCGGTGACATTTAAATATGCCCAATCGGGTCATTATGTGATCACTATCAAACTGAAAGACAAAGACGGCAATGATGCTTTTGTCCAAACGGCCACATCAGTGACGGGTGAATCACAATCGTTACTAGGGGCAATCAAGAATTCCATTTCGCACATTTCGTGGTTTGAAGCACCCGTGCCACTTTACCTATTGGCTGTTGCACTGACACTTGGGTTCTGGGGCGGCGATATTTTTGATCGTCGATTTGGGGTGACCAAACAGTATCGTAAAACGCGAAAATCGGTTTAAATCAAGCTTGTCACCAAGCCATAAACACTATATTCTAGGAACAGTTGTTATAAATTGAGAGATAAATGCTATGCTAGCTGCTGGCGTTGAGGAGTTGTGAACTGTGGCAATGGTCTTCAAGCAAGAATTTGATACGCTGCTGACAAAAAAGATGGACCGCAAGGACTTTTTGAAACATGTCATCGTGGGGATCGTCTCTTTGACAGGTATCGCAGCACTTATTAGAACCATGAGTGCTATGAACACTGTTGGCGGAGTTTCGACCAAGGTTACCAGAAAAAGTGGCTATGGACGTGCTGGCTACGGCAGCAAGCACGAAAGTTCATAACGATTCTACAATGCAGTGGCGCGTTGCGCGAGCGCATCAAGGATTCGCGTAGTCACTTCATTCATCGAACCGTTACCATCAAGTTCGATCAGTATATTTTTGGCGCGGTAGGTTTCGATAACGGGAAGTGTTTTTTGGCGGAATTCAGCCAGTCGCGTGGATAAAATATCTTGTGCATCATCTGCTCTTGCGCCTCGATCCATAGTCTTCTGTGCCGTTTGCCATCGCTGCCGCAATATATCCTCGCTAATTGTCAGCAATACGACTGCTTTTAGTGGATGACCACTTGCCTCGGCGGCTTGTATAACACCCTCTTCTTCACCATGCCAGCGTCCAACAGAACTCAGAATGAGGGGTTTGCCAGCAAAGTCGGGTTGGCTGAGGTAGGGCAACACAATACGTACAAAATCTTCAGTCGGAGCCAGTTCACCCACATCAATAAGTGCTTTGACGTGTTCTGGAATAACACTGTTTCGCAAAATATCACCACCACCCAAAAGTGGTGCGCCAAAAAGTTTTGCCAGTTCAGTTCCCTGGGTGTCTTTACCGGCATACGGCATCCCGAAGATGTTAATCGAGCCCGAGCCGAGCCACTTGGCAACAATAGATATTTGGTTTTCCATTTGACTAGTATAACAAAGGTATCAGGGGCGAGCAATTCAAGCGAGCTTATCGTTTGCTATGACGACGGCGAAAGATAAACGCACCGACCACAACAAAAATGACCGCAACAGCAAGAGGTAGTAAAATGCTGAAGCTCCCACCACCTAAGATCCCTTCAAAAAATCCAGTATTTGGTGCACCTACCCCCGTGGTTTCACAGGTTCCGTAGTTGCTTGCGCCATATGCTGAGTTGCTTGAATCAGTACAATTGTAGTTTGCCATTTTTACCTTTGCTCCTTGTTTTCTATTGCTATGTTACCACAAACAGTATAATATTGGTCCAGGTACGTAAAAAATGTGAGGGAAGATATGTTATCACCATACTTTGGAGAATTATTTAATCTAAGTCCGCTGACACTATTGATTGTTTTAGCGATATTACTACTATTATTTGGAGGCAAAAAACTTCCAGAACTAGCACGTAGTCTGGGCAGTTCAGCAAAAGAGCTTCGTAAGGGATTGAACGACGATGCAGAAACAGAGAAATCAACACCAAAATCAGACGTCGAACCAAAGCAATCATAGCAACGAACAGACGTTCATAGATCACCTCCACGAGTTACGCGCTCGGTTGTTTTGGGTTTTTGGTTCGCTGTTTCTTACATCAACGATTGCGTATTCTTTACATTCACCTCTTGTAAATCTGGTTGTTGCGCCTTTGCATGGCAACAAACTTATCTATCTCAATCCAGGTGGTGGTTTTACCTTTATTTTTACGATTTGTCTGTATTTCGGCGCCCTCGCGACAATTCCTGTCACGATCTATCATCTCTATCGATTTTTGCAGCCGGTGCTGGGTAAATCATCACGTCAGTTTATTGTCGGTATTGTTTCAGCATCTATCATGCTCGCGATCCTTGGCGTCGTTTTCGGGTATATCCTTGTCATACCTGGCGCACTTCACTTTTTGGGCGAGTTTGCAGGTGGTGCAGCCAGCGCCAGCCTGACAACCGATTCATATCTCAACTTTGTTGTGCTGCATCTCTTTGGCATGGCAGCACTGTTTCAGCTCCCACTTCTTTTGTTTATAAGTGATCATATTCGCCCGTTCCCTCCGGGGACTCTGCTGAGATTGCAACGATGGGTAGTTGCTGGTTCGCTAATTGCGGCAGCCTTGATTACGCCGACACCAGACCCAATCAACCTTGCACTTGTTGCATTACCGATTATCGGTGTCTATCAAATTGGAGTCATCGTTGTCTGGGCTCGTCGCCGCAAGTTCCATGCCATTGCAGCAGAACAACCAATAGAGGTCGAGGATCAAGAGGATCAATTAGTAGCGGCTATTATTGCCGAACGACCTATTCAAAAGCCTTTGACGGCCACAATAAGTCGCCCCGTCGTGTCGGCACCAAAAGCTGCTGTGATAACATCCGTACCGCAGCCGGTGGCCCCAATCGCACCATTGATGCAATCCTCAAAGCAACGCAGTATTGATGGATTTGGCTATCGTCAACCCGCCCCAAACGCATTTGCTTATCGCCCACGAACAGTAGTAGCACCGAGGCGAGCTGTTGTGACGCCACCACAACGACGACCGATCACTCCAGGTCAACCACTGCGTCGTCCATCCATCAATGGATTTACTACTGCCTAAGTAGGATTTTAGTTGTTGACAATTATACTTAACAGATGTTCAATAGAAGCATAGACAAATAAAAACAAAAAGGAAAAGTTATGGCAATGAAACAAGAAATTTCTACTCTTCTCGCAAAAAAAATGGATCGCAAGGATTTTCTCCGACATGTCGGTATCGCGGTTGTCGCGGCAACTGGGTTCGGTGCAGTCATGAAGTCACTCAATAGTGGTGGTAGCTCAAAATCACAGCATGTCGGCTATGGTGACTCGGCGTACGGTGGCTCAAAGCAGAGTTAATCTGTGAAATACTTTTTTCTTGCTATTGTTATTGCTTTTGTGATTGCCTTTATCTTGCGTGTAACTATGCCTAATCGTCCACAGTAGCACTCTGTTGCTTAGAGTGCCAATATTCGTTATAATGTACCTATGACAGACCGCCAAATTCAGATTCTGGCTGCAATTATTGAACAGTATGCCGAAGTTGCTGTACCGGTCGGGAGTGTGACGCTTGCGAAATTATTTGGCGTGTCCAGCGCGACGATTCGTAGCGAAATGGCGCGTTTAGAGGAAATGGGAATGATCGCACAGCCACACACCAGTGCTGGGCGAATCCCAACTGACCAGGGTTACCGTTTTTACGTTAATACCCTCAACGAAGCGCATGCCAACGAAACTCAACCGTTGCAATTGGATCGGGGCACCAAGGCACTTGATGTCCGAGTAAACACCTATGGTGATCAGACGGATCGTGCAATTCGGAGCGCGGTAGATAGTTTGGTTGATTTGACGCAAAATTTAGGTCTGGCGACTATTGGCGACCAATTGTATATGAACGGAATGGGCAATCTCTTTTCTCAACCTGAATTTTTGCAGGGTAACAAAACTCAAGCCGTCGCGCGACTACTCGATAATCTTGAACCTTGGCTGCGTGAAGCCGAACCAAACGAACCACTGAACGTCTATATTGGTGCTGAAAACCCGATTGGCAAAACCAGTGGCGCAAGCCTAATTATTAGTCGTTTCCGCTCTCCGTACAGTGATCATAGTTATATTGGTGTTCTAGGGCCAACTCGTCAAAGTTATGGCAAAGTCATGCGACTGGTACGTCATGCCGGGGCAATGTTAGAAGAGGTACTTTAGAGTGGGTGAGTGGCTTGGACATCTGATGAGTGCTTGGCCGACTTGGCTGATCGGCATTGCCGTGATCATTATTGTTATTGGAGCTATCATATTTACGTGGTGGACCGAGGCTGCTGCTTTTGGCAATACGACCATCCATAATCTAGGGAGGAAAAAACATGACAAAAGCTAAAAAACATGATGAACAGGAAGAGCAATTAGCCGAACTGACGACCGATTTGCAGCGCACCCGGGCTGATTTTGAGAACTATCGTAAACGTGTCGAGCAGGAAAAAACTGCTGCACGAACTGCAGGGCAATCAGCCGCTATTTTGAAGCTACTACCAGTTATTGATAATATCGAGCGCGCTATTGGCCACATGCCTTCCGAATTAGCCGATGATAAATGGGCACAGAGTGTTACCGGGCTTGTCAAACACCTAGAAAAATCATTAGAAGGTTTGAACTTGGAGCGTATCGATGCCAAACCAGGCACCGAATTTAATCCAGAACTACACGAAGCTATCCAGTTTGACGAAGACGCGGAAGGTGAACAGGAAGTGATTGCTGAAGAGCTACAGCCAGGCTATCTGTTGAATGGACAGCCAATTCGCCATTCGATGGTAAAAGTCACGCGACAGTAAAGCATAACCGTATTGTTACTTGGGGTCATCCATGGTTTAATAAGGGTAATATAACGGAGCATATGCATGGCACGATTACCACAACCCGGTAGCGATAGTGGTACTTGGGGCAATGTTCTCAACGACTTTCTGGTCCAGTCTCATGCCAGCGACGGCACGCTAAAACCAAGTGTCGTTACGACCAACACGATTGCCTCTGCTACCATTACCGAAGCAAAGCTTGACCCGGCCGTTGTTACGAAACTCAACAACCCTGCGGGAGTTGCTGATGCCACACCAAGCGCAAAAGGCATTGTTCAGCTCGCAGGTGACCTAGGCGGTACCGCGGCTAGCCCAACAGTGCCAGGGCTGGCGGGCAAGGCACCCACAGCTTCGCCGATCTTTACGGGCACAGTGACGACGCCTGCTATTGCCGTCACCGGTGGCTTACCAGCCGTGGGCAAAATATTGACGTCTGACATCAGTGGCAATGCAAGTTGGCAAACACCAGTGACATCAAGTGATCTTCCGGTGCTACGTTTCCTAGGACGGAATGACCCACGTCCAAATCCACTATTATCGTCATCTTTCGAGCGTCTGCCTGACGGTGCAATGCCAGGAACGTTTGATACCGGACAGACGACTCAGGAATTTGAATTTAGCGGGACGACAAGGTCATGTACTGTCACGGATGGTAAATTGGCTGGTGCTGGCACAGGTGCTGGTGCAACGTACCTCAAGACACCAGATCTTGGTGCAACCATTACTCGGATCGGGAGTAGGTTTGTCTTTAGCCCCGGTACAGCTACGCGCACAGGTGGTGGAACAGCAGCGATTGCAATTACAACACAATCAATTGATGCTTCAAATGCCCCCACAACGCTTGGTATGTCATGTCACTTTTGGGTAACAGCTTCGACGTGGGCCTATACTGTTTGGGAGCCAGGTACCGGCCAAGTGATACTTTTGAACGGATCATTCGCGGTACCTTTGACCGTTGATGGTGTGACCGAGTACGAATTCCAGGCTTGGCTCAGTGGCAACACGGCAACGTTCGATTTGCCAGACGGTACGCGTCATTCTGTCACTGATACTCGGATTGGTCAGTATGCGGGCCAATATGCATTTTTCGAGTCGTATCTCCCGAATGGTAATACTGATGACCTGGCGGGATTTTCACACGTCTGGGCCGATACGGGAACCGCTCGACCAACGCCAACTCCAGCAGTAGCTGTTATCCCACCTGTCGTGACAGCAACAACGGCAACTTCGACAATCAATGTTAACTGTCCTGATGGTGCCGTGACAGCAATGCCACTTGAAATGGCATTAACTGTAACTGTTCCGGCCTCGGGCAAGCTTATTTTCGACTTGTCATCATATATTCAAACCGATTCAGGTGTAAGCGCCCTCTTCTTTTACTTCGATTTTTCAACCCTTGGTGGGACGGGCGCTGCTTATAAAACAGACGAGATAGTCGGCACCAAGCAACGTGTTGCCATGGGCGTAGCGACAGGCTTGACACCTGGTATGACTGCGGCGATACGGCCCAATATATTAGTCTATGGAGCTGCTGCTACGGTCATCATTGACGTTTCTCAAGGCTTTAATTCTTCATGGTCCGTAACGACTGCTGCTTAGCAGAGAGGCGCTATAAGCACTATTCCATTACAGTGTGATGAACAGATAAGTTGGCACTCTTGACTGGGTGTCAGAGCGCCAATCTATTTCACAATAAGCACCACCACACCACCTATCTTGATTCTTTTTGCTCCAGTCCAACGCGCCGTAATCAGAACTACGGCTTGCTCTGGGCTTCACAAAAATAACCAATCTAGATGGCCTGGAGGCACCTTTTCGTAAAACAAATTAGCACTCTTGACACCCGAGTGCTAACTTTTGTATACTAAAGATATTGGCAATCTATGATGTAGAGTGCTAGAATAAGTACATACACTTTGATATCTAAATGAATAGAGGAGAAACAAATTATGGGTAAAATTATCGGAATTGACCTCGGTACTACAAACAGTGCATTCGCATATATGGTAGCGGGTAAACCAGAAGTCATCGCAAATGCCGAAGGCAACCGCACGACACCATCAGTTGTTGCAATCAACAAAAAAGGCGAGCGTTTGGTCGGCCAAGTGGCTCAACGCCAACGTGTGACCAATGCCAAAGACACTATCTATGGTGTTAAACGTCTGATCGGTCGCAAATTTGGCGACAAAGAAGTCCAAAAAGACCATGACATTATGCCATACGAAATCGTCAAAAAAGGCGATGGCGTTGCGGTTACAATGGCAGGCAAAGATTACACACCAGAAGAAGTATCAGCAATGATCCTGTCCAAAATCAAAGCCGACGCCGAAGCCTTCCTGGGCGAACCAGTCACCGAGGCGGTTATTACCGTTCCTGCGTACTTCGATGACTCGCAACGACAGGCAACCAAAGACGCTGGCAAGATTGCTGGCCTGGAAGTTAAACGCATTATTAACGAACCAACCGCGGCGGCACTTGCCTATGGTTTGGAAAGCAAAAAAGACGAAAAAATTGCCGTATTCGACCTTGGTGGTGGTACATTTGATGTGTCAGTCCTCGAACTTGGTGATGGCGTCTTTGAAGTCAAATCAACCAATGGTGACACGCATTTAGGTGGTGAAGACTTCGACAACCGTATTGTTAATCACTTCCTCGAAGTGTTCAAGAACGAAGAAGGCATTGATCTCAAATCCGACAAAGCCGCTATGCAACGTCTAAAAGACGAAGCCGAAAAAGCCAAAAAAGAACTATCGAGCACTCCAGAATACGAAATCAACCTGCCATTTATTACCGCAGATGCTGATGGTCCAAAACATTTCGAATACAAACTTACACGCAGCAAATTAGAAGATTTGGTCAAAGATTTGATCGACGGTGTCGCAGGCCCAGTTGAAAAGGCGTTGAAAGACGCTGGTTTGACCGCCAAAGACATCGACGAAGTCGTACTTGTTGGTGGGATGACTCGCATGCCAGCAGTTGTTGAAAAAGTGAAATCAATCTTTGGCAAAGACCCACTTAAGGGCGTGAACCCTGACGAAGTTGTTGCTGTTGGTGCTGCTATTCAGGGCGGTGTACTGCAAGGTGATGTCAAAGACGTCTTGCTACTTGATGTGACCCCACTCTCACTCGGTATCGAAACAATGGGTAGCGTATCAACCAAATTAATCGAACGTAACAGCACTATCCCTACGTCAAAATCTGAAACATTTAGTACAGCAGCCGACAACCAACCACAGGTTGAAATTCATGTTTTGCAGGGCGAGCGCGAAATGTCTGCCGATAACAAATCACTCGGTCGTTTCATCTTGGATGGTATTGCACCAGCTAGGCGTGGCGTACCACAAATCGAAGTCACATTTAGCCTCGACGCTAACGGTATTTTGAACGTGACTGCAAAGGATAAAGGCACGGGCAAAGAGAATTCCGTGACGATTCAAGACAGTGGCAACATGAGCAAAGAAGACATCGAAAAAGCTCAAAAAGAAGCCGAACTGCATGCCGATGAAGACAAGAAAAAGCGTGAAGCAGTTGATACACGCAACCAATTAGAAAACGCGATTTACCAGGCCGAAAAAATGCCAGATGAATACAAAGACAAGATTAGCGATGACGATAAAAAAGTTATTACTGATGCTGTCGAAGAGGCTAAAAAACACAAAGATTCAACCGACAAGGATGAACTAGAATCAGCCGTCAAAGCACTGAACGACGCTATCATGCCAATCGGTGCCAAAATGTATGA
The DNA here is from genome assembly GCA_041691795.1 of Candidatus Saccharimonadota bacterium. Taxonomy (GTDB): domain Bacteria; phylum Patescibacteriota; class Saccharimonadia; order Saccharimonadales; family Saccharimonadaceae; genus JBEPTX01. The sequence continues at coordinate 273,875 of JBEPTX010000001.1, read as the reverse complement.
AGCCGCCGCAAAAGAAGAAAAACCAGAAGACGATGGTGACAAAAAAGAAGACGAACCAGTCGAAGGTGAAGTCGTGGACGAGAAAAAAGAAAAGTAAGATATATAATTCCCCAAAAGAGCCGCGACTGCGGCTCTTTTGATATACTATAAACATGTTCCATTACCGAAAAACTCGACAGAAATACCTCAGGCATCACATAGTCGACAAAACCAGAAATCAGTGCGCATTTTGTGATGACAAAAATCTACCGATGCATGACCAGGTAAAAAATGACACGATGTATGTGATACCTAATCGAACGCATTATGATTTGTTCGAAGGTCGCCGAGTACTAGATCACTTACTACTACTCCCCAAGCGTCACGCTGAAAAGTTTGCAGATTTTACTGATGCCGAAAAATTAGACATGCTCAAAATTATCGCTGATTACGAATCACGTGGCTATAATATCCACGCTCGTGGCGTTGGTGATATTGGCCGTTCGGTCAAACATCAGCACACTCATTTAATTAAGCTTAGTCAGGCTCATCCTAAATTTATTCTGCACATTCGTCGACCGTATATTTTGATTGATAGGTAAATGGTAAACCGATCCCAAGAAATCCCGTCATTCACGGGTATCAAGAATTATCCGCAGGCTTTTGAGTCGTTGCTAGCAGATAGCACCACCATTGGCGCGGTTGTTGTTCGTGAGTGTTTTAATCCCGACGACGTTGTATCGAGTGGTGGCCGAGTTTATTTTGGTCAGATCATGTCCGACAATGCAATTCTGAGTAGGGCAGAATCCGTCCAAAGACGGTGGTGGCAAGAGAATAGCTACCCTGACATGAACGTCAATGGCATACAGCCAGATGATGTGGGTCGAATTCACAATGCAGGCCACTATCGAAGAGAAATTGGCATGCTTGCCAGCCAACGCTATGCATTTGGAATCTATCCCGCGCTCGAGGGAAACGTCAGTGTCTTTGTGTCGCCAGGTATCGATATGCGTTTTGGACATGCCGACCGGAGAATGGATGATACGCGAGTCACCGAAGCAGCAAACCAAAGCAAGAAACTTGAAACACGTCTAACAAAAGTAGCTCATGCCCAAGTGTTTCCGTTTGCCAGCGAGTTGGCTGGCGGTGACATGCTCATTGTGATGGGCCATCCTGTCCCGGCTGATCGTGTCATAATACCGCGCAAAAAGGGTAGGAGTCAGCCAGCGTCGTCCTATGCAGACTTCAATGTGAGACAGATAGATCAGCGCCTTATTCGTCAATCTGGGCGATGAACAGATTACGCCGCGATTTGCTATGATAGGTTTATGAAAGCTCGCACGCATGACCTGGCAGCCATTACCGCACTTGGGATTGTTGTCATTGCTCAACCTTCGCTTCCAACAGTCACGTTAGCAACGGTGCTGGTTGCGATTTTGGCGAACCAATTGGGCGGAATTGCCCCGGATATTGACCAACCAACGGCACCATTTTGGCGTAACTTACCAGTCGGGGGAGTGTTCGGGCGAATTATAGACAAGATGTTGGGCGGTCATCGATTTTTGACGCACTCGTTGGTTGGAATGGCGCTGGCGGGATTGCTCGTACATCTACTTTTGCAGCTTTTACAGCCAATTATGCACGGCGTTCAGATCGAATATGTCTGGTGGGCGTTCATGATCGGTATGTTATCACACCTGTTTATGGATACTCTGACCAAGGAAGGCGTTCCGTGGTTGTTGCCAATCCCTGTTAAATTTGGGCTGCCGCCGATCAAACAATTTCGAGTCACAACCGGCAAAGCAGTCGAAAATTTTATTATTTTCCCCGCGCTACTGCTACTCGACGTGTGTTTATGTTTGGCATTCTATCCGTTCATCACAGACTTTCTTCATCACCACATTATGTAGTTTTGTCTGTTTAACGCTTGTGCTTTGTCTCGGAAAAATGCTACCATAGCCCTATGGACTTACCTGCAGAACTTGCCAAGATTTTTAAAGGCGAGATTGACACAACCGACGAAACACGCGAATTTTATAGCCATGATGCTAGTCTTTTCGAACTAAAACCGCAAGTCGTTACATTCCCCAACGACACAACCGACATCAAGGCATTGGTGAAGTTTGTCAGTGATAACAAAAAGCAAAATCCCGAACTCAGCATTACACCTCGCTCTCGAGGAACAGACATGTCAGGTGGGGCAATTGGTGAATCAATTGTTTTAGACGTCAGTAAACACATGAACCAGCTATTTGAAGTAACCGCCGAAACGGCACACTTACAACCCGGCATGTTGTATCGTGATTTCGATGTTGAAACACTCAAACATGGGAGTATTTTACCAAGTTACCCTGCCAGTCGTGATTTGGCATCCGTTGGTGGCATGGTCAGCAATAATTCCGGTGGCGAGAAGTCGCTCCAATACGGCAAAACCGATAATTTTGTGACCGAACTAAAAGTGGTGCTAAGTGACGGCAATGAATACACGATTAAACCTATGAATCGTGACGAGCTTAATAAAAAAATGAGCCAAGATGATTTTGAAGGTAGGCTATATTCAGAAACATTTGAATTACTCGACAAAAATTATGACGAAATTCAAGCCGCAGCTCCTCATGTCACCAAAGATTCAACAGGCTATCATATTTGGAACGTTTGGAAACGTGATACAGGTATGTTCGATCTGACTAAATTATTTGTCGGTTCCCAGGGAACATTAGGCATTGTTACAGACGTCAATGTCAAACTTGTTCCTGCACCTGCACATTCTGGCACGCTTGTTTGCTACATGAAGGATATAGACCAACTAGGTGATGTAATTCCGGCGGTTTTGGCGCACAAGCCCGCAACATTTGAATGTTTTGACGACAATACGCTGTGGCTTAGCTTCAAATTCTTTTTCTCGTTTATCAAAAAACTTGGCTTTTTCCCGTGGGTGAAACTTGCCCTGCAGCTTATCCCTGATGCCTTGATGCTCGTCAAAGGAATTCCACATTTGATTCTACTGATTGAATTTAATGGTTCAAGTGTCGAAGAAGTAAAAGAGAAGATTCATACAACCAAACTGAGTTTGCAGGAATTTAATTTTACCTATATGGAAGAGGACGAAACAGAAGACAAAAGCCGCAAGTTTTGGCTGATGCGCCGCGAAAGTTTCAATTTGCTTCGGAGTAAAGTCAAAGACAAACACACTGCACCATTTATTGACGATATGGTCGTACCACCAGAACGTTTGACAGAATTCTTGCCGCAGCTGCGCGCTATTATTAAAAAGTATAAACTCCTGGCGACAATTGCCGGGCACTTGGGTGACGGGAATTTCCACGTTATTCCATTAATGAAAATCGAAGAGCCATCTGAACGTGCAAAATTGAAACCGGCAATGGAAGAAGTAAATACGCTTGTTATTAAATATGGTGGCTCGGTATCGGGTGAGCATAACGATGGGATGGTGCGTGGACCATGGCTAGAGAAAATGTACAGTCCGTCAGTTCTTGGTTATATGCGTGAGCTCAAATCACTCTACGATCCGCAACTTATTTTTAACCCGCACAAAAAGACCGATGCGACGTGGGATTTCAGTTTTTCTCACATTCGCGAAAAGTTTTAGAATCAGTTTTCCGATCTGTACAAAACTTAGTACATAAAATGGCAAAACAGTGGTTGGTGCGAGCAGGCTATAGCCACATTTTGCGAGCAGCCCTAATTGATCATCCCACCAGACTGCGAATAATACCCAACCGCCAAACAATGCTCCGCATAACATCAGCAGAGTAGGTTGGTGAAGCGCGAATGCCATGTAGATGAAATAAGTAACGAGTGTTGGTGCAATAAATGTCATTGCCCATAGGCTGATGGCAAAGCAAAGTGCGAGGATTTTGATAATCACAGAAGTCTGCAGGGTAGGTGGTTCAAACCGTCGAAATATATCAATTCCGTTACCATAGACAACAACGTCCGATGCAAATTCAGCGTGTGTCGCCCCCGGCAATTGACGACTAATACTGAGAGTTTTTAGGAGAAGATTATTCAGAAAATCGCCATATTTTCGCAGGAGCTGAAATGTCGTTTCCGGTAGGGGAGACTGGCGGTAGGGGAGAAGTGTATCAATTGACGTGTTGGTATTGAACCGGAGGGCGATATTTGTGATTGCCCGTTTATCGATCGCGCTTTTGCCGCGCATAATGACAAAAATTTCACCACTCGCCTGCCCTGCTGGATCATCAACCAACAAAACTTTGCGTTTTGAATGACGGGTGAATGCGGTCACAATTTTGCGCGCATCACTTGATTTTGGTACCAGAATTTCTAGTTTTTTATAATGACTGGCTGCGACACTTTCGAGACTTTGTTTGAGATCATCGGCGTGACCATGGATAACGATCGAGACAAGCGGACGGTGACGGTAACGTCTGGCGTGGGGATGTAGTAGTCTGTGACGGGTGGCATTGATTTCACGCAAATCATACAGCATTACGCCGCCTATGATTGCCATAGCAAGTACAGCCAACATTGTAAGAACGATTATTTCGATCACTGCACTACCCTCGTTAGTCCAAATTGAAACATTGAGCGCCACTGGCTAAAGCTACCAGAGCACGTTTGAACCGTGAGTATCGGTGTGGCGGAATAATCAAGTACCGACGTGTCGTTGGGTGTTAAATCACGCCTGTTTTGGAACGAGTATTCAAATATATGATTATTATCTGTGTAAACAAGAGCGGTCGCGCCAGGTACAGGAGTGACGTCGGCGAGCGATTCAAATACCGCCCATGTTCCATGTCCGTAAATAAATGTATTGCCAGCAATGTTATTGGCAGGCGAGCTAATCATGGCAAATTGCGCACGGTCGACGCTGAGTGTCCACGTGCCATCGGCGTTGTAATACCCAGGATCAATTGGTTTGTCAATTTGTGAGTCTGGAATGACGATACGAACAGGGCGTCCTGATATCACAATAACGCCAGGTTTTTTAGGCTTGGCGTTATTGGATATTGGGGCGGCATGGGCCACTGGTGTGGCTACCGGTTGTACATTGACGTACCAACCGATACCGAGTGTCAAACCGTAGAGTAGTCCACAGCTAATGAGGAAGCGAACTTTCCTAAATAGTAAACGTTCGCGGCTCATTAGATTACTTCAATGCGATGCGGCGGTAAGCAGCAATAGCAAAGCCAGAGATAACAGCAGCGCTGGCGATTGTTGCAACAGTCATGATAGCCGTTGCGGTGATTGAATTACCAGCGGTGTTTGGGAGAACTTTTGGTACAACAACTGCAGGCGTCACAGGAGTCGCTGGAGTGACTGGCGTCACAGGACTTTCAGGTGTAACAGGGGCTGCACCACAACCAGTAACACCAAGTGTAATGTCAGTACCATTGTGGTTGATGACTGTGCCTGTCTGAGCAGTACCAACAGTTGTATTGCCATCACCTTGAGCATTGCCTGAATCGCCAACTTGTACGTTAGCATTACCGACAAAAATGTTATTAACACAACTGACAGTGATGTCATTTACGCTGACGCAAGTGGCAACGTTTGTTGAGTCTGGACCTGTATTGCTGATGACTAATACGCCATCACATGGTGTCGCACTAGCCACACCTCCTATAAAACCGACGCTCAGGACGGCTGCTAATAGTACTTGTAGTAATTTCTTCATAATGTATAACCTCGCTTTATATTAGTTGTATCCATTTATACACCTAATAAATATATATGACAATAGCGAAAGTTTATTATATACATAAGCACAATGAAAACTAAAGGTCAGCTTAAAGTTACGTATGTGTGAGAATATTCACATACGAACAATTAAGTTGAGCATATGCTTAGAGTGTCTAGTTAGTTCGTATGAAAAAGGAGGCGTGAAAGTGTTAAACTATCTGTCACCATCAAAGGATATTGCGAAGCGATTTATGGCTACATTACGACTACGTTTGTTTATAGGAAAAATGCGGTATTTTGCCACTGGTGTTATTATTTTTCTGATTGGCATTCCCGTTGCAGTTTATGGTTGGTATCATAGTCAAGCTGCACCGGCCGCAAACATCATGACTACTCAAACAAGTCAAAAATCGCCGACACTCACTTCTCCCCCTCCTGTCCAGGCAACTGCACCCGACACTAATATTGATGTTCAGGCTAATAGCCAGGGGACAGGCCAAAATGTGAAAACTAAGTTAAAAGTAAATAACCAGCAGATCACAGTTCCTGATAATGGCTCTGCACATCAAACCATTCAAAGTAGTGGAGGCCCGACGTCAGTCGATATTTCACTCAACACTTCGTCAAATGGTGCAGCGAGTAATCATTCATCAACAAATATTCAGTTGAATAGTACATCAGACTCACAAGCGAGTGTCAATAACTCTGAGTAGTTACATCAATATAGGTGAGAATTATGTGGTCAATCGACTCGGGACGAATACCGTCGTTCCAAGTCGGGTGAACACCCGAAGGTAATAATAAATTATATAAAAGGAGGTCAAAATGAAAATCCAAAAAACAATAAGCGCGGCAGTAACATCGATAAGCCTAGTCGTTGGCCTTAGTGGAGCTGTTGGTGCAACAACTGGTTCAATCACTGATACTGGTCCACATTCGGTTAATAAAATTAAAAGCACGAATTCGACTCATGTCAATTTGCACAACACTAACAACTTAGGCGTTAATAACGCAAATAGCCAAACTGCCTACTCAGGTGACGCTAAGGCATTTGATAACACCACAGCTGGTGGTGCAATGTCTGGTGCTGCGGGTAATACAAATGGCACAAATGTTTCTGCCAATGTTAATAACTCCGCCTCAGCAAGTGCTTGGTCTGGTGTAGTTGGTAGTGGTAGTGGCGATAACTCTGCGACTATTGCAACCACAGGTCCTCACTCTGTTAACAAGGTTGAGTTCAAAGACACGACACATGTCAATGTCACTAACAACAACAATGTTTCTGTCAGCAACTCAAACAGCCAGAGTGCAACATCTGGTGATGCTAAAGTATTTGACAACACAACTGGCGGATCTGCAACATCTGGTGCAGCATCAAACAGTAACTCGACATCCGTCAATTTGAGCGTTTCAAACTAGTACATTGTATTAGCTAAACATCAAATTATTACTTACGGGGTCACAGTTGGGAGAGCGAAACGACACGCTCTCCCACCCAGGAAATTATCTATTATTTAATAAGGTGGAAAAGGAGTACAAGATGCAAAAACTGAGAACAGCAATCCGTACAGGTGTACTCTATATCTCTGCGGTTGTGATGATAAGTGGCTATCCAATGGCGGCAATGGCGGAAAGTACTCCGCCAGCAGTGACTACTCCATCTTCTTCGACTGCTCCACCACCAAAACCACCTGAACCCGATTCAAAGTATACATATAATCCTGATACAAAACACTGGGACAGCGACCAATGGGTCTACGATCCAATTTCAGGTCAATATATCCGTCGGACTCCACCATCCGCACCAACTCCTCCTCCAATAGTAACGGACAAGACTGCCACACCTCCTGTCGCTGACAGTACGGTGCCAGCAACGACCAATTCGACGAGCGGGGATCCAAAAATTGATTCCACGACAAAAACGACAGACAATACAGTGGCTAATACAACCTCAAGTATTACCAATGGTCTCGACTCAACGGCCACCTCAGGCAACACAAGTGTTAAAGGTAATACGACGGCTGGTAGCGCAACGTCCGGTAATGCATCAGGGGACGCAACTGTTATCAACACGGTTCAGTCTGCTGTTGGTAGTGGAACCACGGGTGTAGCTCACTTCACTGCTAACATTAATGGTGATGTTAATGGTGATATTACATTAGCACCTACCATTAATGGCATATCATCAGCATCTGATCCAAATCATAATAACTTACAAACTAACACCAATAGCAAGATTACCAATAATATTAATCTGAATGCTAATAGTGGTAATGCAAATGTGAGCGGCAATACTACCGCAGGTAATGCGACTAGTGGCAGCGCGAATACAGTTGCCAACGTGATTAACTTGATTAATTCGATTGTTGCTGCCAATAAGTCATTCGTCGGTACGATTAATATCTACGGCAACTTAAATGGTGATATCCTGATTTCTCCAGAATTTATTCCACAGTTGATTGCGAGTAATGCGCCAAATCTGACCAACCCATCGGTAGGTCCATTGACGGCTAATTTGAATGATACGCAATCTATTGTTAATAACGTTTCGCTAAGTGCCACAACCGGTACGTCTGCAGTTGGTGGTAATACAACTGGTGGCAATGCAACAACAGGTACTGGTTCAACGAACTTGACAATTTTGAACTTGACTGGGCACCAAGTGGTTGCTAAGGATAGCCTCTTGGTGTTTGTGAATGTTCTAGGTAAATGGGTAGGTCTGATTGTTGATGCACCAGTTGGAGCTACAGCTGCGGTACTTGGAAGTGGTGTCACTAGTGATACCCTCACTTCGGGCAGCCAGAACATCAACGCATCTAACAACAGTCAGATCACCAATAATATAAATCTTGCTTCTCACTCTGGTAACGCTTCAGTTACAGATAATACTAAAGGAGGTAATGCTACCAGCGGTAACGCTACTGCCAGTGCGAATATTGCCAATATTAGCACCAGCACCTTCAGCTTGTCAGATTGGTTCGGAGTGCTCTATATCAATGTATTTGGTAGTTGGTATGGTAGCTTCGGCATCAATACCGCTAATGGTGACATTGTTCCTCTCAGTGGAATGGCCGTCCCACCATCTAATACGCAATTGCCGTCTCTCCAGTTTGGATTTGTTCCACACGGAACATCTGGCCACGCAAACATATCAGGTATCACTTATTCAGGCAATGGCGACAATAATCAGTCGGATGTCTCCGCACCCGTCCAAGCTGCACTAGCGAGCGCGCGGATAAACGGGAACGATAATCAGGTGACACTTACCCAGAACACAAGTCCTCAGGCTTCGAATCTCTTTAACATCATCATGATGGTAGCTGGTGCGATGGGTCTCGTCTCTACCTACGCTGTTGGTCTTGTCCGTAGGCGCCAAGCGCTTGCATAATGACTATGGTCAGAGTATAAACAAGCGTAGGCCACTCACCAAGTAATACAACTGAAAGTAGTTTTGCCATGGACACATTCCGACAATTTATTGCCACGTATCCTGCCAAGACGTATAAAAAGGGTGAGACGATTCTCCTTAAGGGTGAAAAACCAAAACACGTCTTTGTTATTGATGCAGGTTGCGTCAAAACATATAGCATCACCAAGAATGGTGACGAGCGGTTGGTGTCTATTGATCGAAAAGGTGAGGATTTTCCAATTGGCTTTGCCTTTGGATTGATCGAAAAATCAGAATACTTCTACGAAGCATTTACAAAATGTAGTATTCGACTTGTCCCACGCGAGAAATATCTCGAACATTTGCAAGCCGACAAGGAAACGATGTACCGCCATCAGGTACGGTTGACGATCCTCCTGCTTTCGACTTTGTCACGTGTTAATGCGCTCGAACAGCCGAGTGCCGGTGAGAAAATTGCTCATACCTTGATATACATGGCAGGTCAGTTGGGGGTGATTCTGCGTCCCTACAAATCCCGATTAAAGATATCGGTGACGCAACAGGAAATTGCTAATTCACTTGGTTTGACTCGTGAAACAGCCAATGTTGAGCTGAAAAAGCTCGAGACATTAAAGCTAATCGCTCATTCTCGCAAGAGTTACATTTTGTATATGGAAAAGTTACAGGACTATCTGGACAAAAAGTAATACTTGGCACACTAGACGCCCGAGTGCCAAAAAGGTATACTATTAATAGATGGCAAAGCGCGACTATTACGAAGTATTAGGTGTTGATAAAAACGCCAGTGCTGATGAAATTAAAAAAGCTTTTCGCAAAGCTGCTGTTCAACATCACCCAGACAAAGAGGGTGGTAATGAGGCAAAATTCAAAGAGATTAATGAAGCCTACGAGGTCCTAAAAGACCAGCAAAAACGCCAACGATATGACCAGTTTGGTCATGCAGGGGTCGGTGGCTCATCAGGCGGTGGGGCAGGTGGTAATCCATTTGGTGGCGGGTATAATAGCCAGAATATTAATTTCGATTTTGGTGACGGTGGACTTGGTGATATCTTTGGCCAATTCTTTGGTGGTAACCAAGGCCAGCAGCGTGGCCCAAGGCGTGGTCGTGATGTCGAAACGAGCCTCACGCTAACATTTGAACAAGCCGTTTTTGGTGTCGAAGAAAAACTAGAACTCGACATGGACGACGAATGTTCGCATTGTCACGGTAGCACTGTCGAACCTGGCTATAGTATGAAAACCTGCCCAACTTGTAAGGGTGCTGGACAACAAACACGGGTGATGAATACGATTTTTGGCCAAATTCAGCAGGCCGTTACCTGCGATACATGCAAGGGCAAAGGCAAAATTCCTGAAAAAGCCTGTACGGTTTGTCGTGGCAAAGGTACTGAGCGTCGCAGGCAAGCCGTTACGTTGAAAGTTCCGGCTGGTATCGATGATGGGGCGACAATTCGCCTTAAAGAGCGCGGTGAGGCCATTGGCGATGGTGCGCGCGGTGATCTCTATGTGCACATTCGCGTCAAAGCCCACAAACGATTTACTCGCGAAGGTGACATTATTCTGTCCGAAGAACATATTAGTATGATTGATGCCGCGCTAGGCACCGAAATTGATGTCGAAACAGTCGATGGTAATATACGTATGAAAGTTCCAGCTGGTACACAAAGCGGCACTGATTTCAAACTGTCAAATCACGGTGTCCCACATATGCAAGCAGATAGCCGCGGCCCACATATTGTTAGCATTATTGTTGATACGCCGACCAAACTTAATAAAAAGCAAAAAGATTTGCTCACACAATTGCGTAGTGAGGGCGGCAAAAAATCACTATTTGGGCTGTAGATTAGTCAGGGCAATATAGTCAGTTTTTGCCATTGCCTGAGTTTCGATTTCACCTGTTGAACTTCTTGTGAAGATACGCACGAAGTGTCCTGGATCAGATTGAAACTGAGAGTAATGTAACCATCAGCAATATCCGTTGCAGCATAATTCTTCGGTTATTGGGATAGTGGCATTGTAGGCTTCTTGCGTGCGTTTTAGTGTCGGAATAATCAAGACACGGAGGGGTTATTGGCTATAAACTGTTATACTTACGTATCACAGAGGTGAAAAATACTATGATAGACATTGCAACCATTACCGAAACTGAACTAAGAGGGACGCTACGACTGTTGCGGGCCGAAATTATAAAAAGAGGCTGGCAGGCGACTACTCCTTATATTGGATCACCGCATTTTTATATAGATAGAGGTGATGGGGAATTATTTCATATATTTAGCGCTACTCCACCTACGACCAGTTACGCAGCGGCTCACTTGGCAAATGACAAATATGCAGCCCACCAAGTACTTCAAGGGGTGGGTATTCCACAACTTGCGACCGTTCTCGTCGAAGCCGATAATAGCGAAGCGATTGATCTGATAAACAAAGTCGGCAAAGTTGTTGTCAAGCCAGTTGATGGAGGTCACGGTGATGGTATAAGTGTGAACGTCACTACGCATGATCAATTGATGTCGGCCATGGCGATTGCCAAACAATATTCAAGCTCACGAAAACAAGCTATCGTACAAACACAATTCGACCATCAATCCATACGTGATATCCGTGTTCTCTGTATTAATTTCAAATATATAGCGGCGCTTATGCGAGTGCCAGCTCGAGTTTTTGGTGATGGGACGAGTACTGTGGCCGAACTGATGAATCAGGAAAACGCTTCCTCAAAAAGAGGCGAAGCATACAAAGCCCCACTGACAAGTATCGACATGGACCGCGCAGCGCAATTTCTGGGTGACAAGATCAATTCTATCCCTCCCGAGGGTGAGGAAGTGTGGGTTCTAGGCATTGCGAATTATGGAGCGGGCGGAGAGTTGATTGACGTGAGTGATGATTTACCTACCTGGCTTATCGACGAAGCGCAAAAAGCCGCAGAAGTAACCGAGCTACCAGTAGCTGGTGTTGATTTTATGATGTCAGCTGTTCCGCACAGGACAATGCAACGCGACGAGGTTGACGCAGTCATAGTAGAAATCAACAAGTGTCCATCACTTAGCATCCATGATGAACCTACATTCGGAAAATCACGCGGCGTTATTGTAGCATATGTTGATTATCTAGCGACACTTTAGTCTGTTTGGACAGCTACAGATTCGTTGACAAATGCGAGGTCCTTTTCGAACTGAACGGCATCTGAATTATAGAGAATAATGACGGCACACCTCTTGTAGCCATCACTAGATTTGCCAACGAATTGGCCTTGCTTGGTCTTGGTACTGAAATAATTGAGCGACGGCAATGCCTGGAGATCATCTCTATTTGTAATTTCGACAAAGCTGCCGGATGTTTTGGGAAACAGCTCCAGTACGGCACAATGATCATTACGCTGCACAATGATTTTCGGCGTTTTGCCAAGTGCTAGATCAAGTGCTGCGCCCGTGATATCAATGCCGTTTGCCAGGCCATGCATTCGTTCGCGATAGCCGCCATTGCGGGCGCCAATCTCAACAATTCGTGGACCATCAGGCATCATGATTATTTCGACGTGTGCTGGTGAATTCTTGATACCAAGCGCGTGGATCCCGACTTCTGCGCAGTGGCGAAGCGCTGTTTGGTCGCCCGGTGAAAGCATGCTCGGCAAGATCCGGCTGTAATGAAAATTATCGTCATAGCCAATGTCATAGCCAGTCTGATAGTCAACGACTTGCCCTAGGACTTGTGACTGGCCGTCATGGCCGACAAACGCATCAACCGAATGAATACTGCCTTGCATGAATTCCTCGATGATCAATTTTGGCGTTCGGTTGGAAGCATATTTTTTGTAGGTTGCCTGTAATAAATCGGTCGAATGACGATAGTTTTGGATCAGTTCATCCAGCGAACCACTTTTAGTTACCAGCAAGCTTTTTGCCAAATTTGCGGGTTTTAGAATAATCGGAAATTTATGTTTGGCTGCAAACCCCCTCACGTCATTCTCACTTGTGACGGTCGCAAATGCAGGACTGATTTTTTCGGGTGCAGTTGCAAATAATGACCGCATTAAATACTTGTCAGTACAGGCCTCCGCGCTGGCAACTGGTAGGCCAGGCAGCCCCAGATACTCGGCAATCCAGGCTGTTGGGAGGATATAATTTTCGTAGGTTGCAACCACTGCGTCTACAGGCTTTTTTAGACGGTCAACGGCCGCCAGGATTGTCTTGCGGTCATTGAAGTCAATAACAACGCGGCGTTTGAACCGCTTATCTGGGTATTTCGTTTTTATCCTGTCTTGCAAGAGTGTATAAGTATGGCCATGGGCTTCGATATAGTCCGTCAAGGTAGAGAATTTTTGTCCGACAATTAAGAAATGAGACATATTGCAAATTATACATAATTATGGTACCATAATTCAAGTCTATTATTAATATGAAAGTTGTTGGATAATAAAGCTATGGCTACAAAACACGATTTTCATATGGTTGTCATCGGACGATCAGAGGTCATTAGTTTTGTCGGCACCGAGGCAATTGAAGTCCCCGCCAAAACCGATACCGGTGCGTATCGCTCGGCTGTTCATGCAAGCCACATCAAGATTCGTGATGATGGTGTGTTGGAATTTATGCTACTTGGTGGTCATCCGGTATGTGGTGCAATGGCACATATCGTGACGACCAACGAATACAAAAAAGTAACGATTGCAAACTCGTTTGGCAATGAGGAAGAGCGATTTGAGGTTAAATTACGAGTTAAACTGGGCTCTAAAGTTTTTGTTGCTCAATTTACACTTGCTGACCGAGCAAAGAAAATTTATCCAATTTTGCTTGGGCGCAAACTTCTGAATCATAGGTTTTTGGTGGATTCATCACAAACAAGCCTTGATCGAATAACGCTCAAAAAACAATACGGTATCGATTTTCCAGGAGATGAAGAGGATGGTAGGTAGGATGAGAATTGCAATTTTATCCAAAGGCAGCGCCAATTACTCAACCATGCGACTCAAAGAAGTCGCACTTGAACGTGGCCACGAAGTTCGCGTTATCGACTACGGCAAATGCTATGTATCAATCGAAAAAAACCAGCCAGTTATTCGCTATCGTGGTGAATCGCTTGATAATTTTGATGCGATTATTCCACGTATTGCCCAAAGTTATACCAAATACGGTACGGCGATGGTGCGCCAATTCGAAAATCAGGGTGCCTATTCAACTGCTAGTTCAATTGCTATTGTTCGTTCTCGTGACAAACTGCGTGCCTATCAAATTTTGGCAAAAGCAGGTGTTGGAATTCCCAAAACCGTATTTGCTCGTGATACAGCTAATTTCGAAGACGTCGTCTCGCTCGCTGGTGGCACGCCGCTCATCATCAAGGTTGCCCGCGGAACCCACGGTAATGGTGTGGTGCTGGCCGAAACGCCAAAAGCAGCCAAAGCCGTAATGCAGGCATTTTATGTCGAAGGCGTGAACTTTTTGGTGCAGGAATTTGTTCAGGAATCAGCTGGTGAGGATATTCGTGCACTTGTCGTCGGGAGCCGTGTTGTCGCCAGTATCAAACGTCAAAGTTTGGATGATGATTTCCGTAGTAATACACACCAAGGGGGTGTTGGTACAGCTATTAAACTAACCGAAGAAGAAACCAAGACAGCCATTCGTGCCGCGCGTGCGATGGGACTACCCATCTGCGGTGTTGATATGATGCGCAGTGAACGTGGCCCGCTTGTGCTGGAAGTTAACTCGTCTGCGAGTCTTAAAACACCTGAACTTATCACGGGTCGTGATGTTGCCACGAAAATCATCGAATACATCGAACGTAACGCCAAAAGCCGCAACAAAAAAGACAAAGTTGGCGCTTAAGAATCTGTTCTAAACACTGCTATAATACGCTTATGACAATTGAGCGACAAACTACCTGATGAATCTGGTCAAACTATTTGCCAAATGGGTGATTATTCTGCTGGTACTCGGCCTGGTTATTTGGCAGGCGGTTGTTTTTATTATCAATAAATCTCAGCCACGTATGGCCGTGACGCTCAAGGGCACAACATACCAAGCGCAAGTCGCAGATAATGAGGCAAGCCGGGAAAAGGGCCTATCGGGTGCCAAATCACTTGGCAAAAACGATGTAATGCTGTTTGTTTTCCCACTGGACGGCAAGTGGAAGATTTGGATGAAAGATATGCAATTTCCGATTGATATTATTTGGCTCGACAAGGACAAACAAGTGATATATCTGGTCGAATCCGCCGAGCCGAGCAGTTATCCAAATACAACATTTACGCCCCCACAATCGGCGCGTTACGTTATCGAGCTGCAAGCTGGTACAATAAAGGCACAGAATATGGCCGTGGGCGACAAAGCCGTATTTGATCTTAGTAACGTCGGTCAAGGAGCAAATTAATGAATGTTGCAATTGTACTCGCAATCATCCTCGCGGCCCTATTTGGACTCACATATTTCACTAAGCGTCGATTTGGCGTATTGGGATTGGCACTTGCTGCTGGCGATATTTTGAGCCAACTTTGGGCACACGATTTGACCCCAATTGTACGAAATTCGGGTTTTGAAACAACGTCACCACCTCTGGTAAGCGTCGTCGCAGTTGGGCTTGTACTGCTCCCTGCAGTCGTACTGCTATTTAGCGGTCCCGTCTATAAAAAATCAATTGAACGAATTGTTGGTGCGGCAGCGTTTGCGCTTTTGGCGTTGGCATTTTTGTTGCCAATTCTGGGGGATGCACTGGTCCTCAAGGGCGATAGTGCCACAGTTTACAACTTTATTTCGACGTACCGCGAGTGGATTATTACCGCCGGTCTTGGCTTTGCGGTATTTGACCTACTGACAATAAAATCACGCCGATCCCATAGTGAAAACCACTAAAATAAGCCTTGATTGTTGACAATCCACCCCTGAAATGCTATCTTTTGTAGAGCGTTAACT
Organism: Candidatus Saccharimonadota bacterium; assembly: GCA_041691795.1. Lineage (GTDB taxonomy): Bacteria > Patescibacteriota > Saccharimonadia > Saccharimonadales > Saccharimonadaceae > JBEPTX01. The sequence continues at coordinate 257,915 of JBEPTX010000001.1, read as the reverse complement.
ATCGTTAACGGGACCATAGCTCAGCTGCCCGAGACCGATCCCTTGGGATCACGTCGAGAAAAAAATCAATAAGCACCTTGGTGCTCGAACCACAAAATTGATGACAAGCTAGGCTGTAAGATGCACCTTTCACAAAACAAGTAGTATATGGGACCATAGCTCAGCTGGTTAGAGCACCTGCCTTTTAAGCAGGGTGTCCTGGGTTCAAGCCCCAGTGGTCCCTCCATAGAAAAAGACTTACCCTCGTGGTAGGTCTTTTTCTATGGCAAAGATTTTTGGGGCTTGATCCAAGACACGCCAGGGTGTCTCTGGGCGAAAACTGCCTGTGGCAGTTTGAGAGCCGGAAACCCGGTGCGCCTTACGGCTCCCGAGTTGAGGCGGGGTCGCGGAATTTTTCTGAAGGAAAAATATCTGTGACCAAGCCCCACTGAATTTCCCCAAGAAAATCATTGCGATAGCCCCAAATAAACAAAGAGTATAATAGATACATGAAGAAACTCCTTGTCCTCTCGATCGCATTCATCGTCGTCTCGGCTATCTTTGGCACAATCGAAGTGGTCGGGCAGCAGATACTACGCCAGGATGCGAACGATCCACAGATTCAAATGGCTCAAGATGCCGCCACAGCACTAAATTCAGGTGCCTCACCAACGTCTCTTGTTAGTGGCAAAATCGATCCGAGTACGAGTCTCGCTCCATTCATCATCATCTATGACGATTCCGGCCAAGTTGCTGCCAGCAACGGCTCGATAAATGGCCACACCCCCACAATGCCGTCTGGTTCGCTCACCGCATCAAAAGGCCGCGACTATCATGTCGTTACCTGGCAACCGCAAAGCGATGTCCGCATTGCTGCCGTGAATGTCGCTGCCAATCATTATATTGTTGTAGCGGGACGCTCACTCAAGGAAGTTGAACGTCGCGAAGGTCACATCCTACAACTGGTTGTTGTAGGATGGGTTGCCAGCGTTCTAATCATTGTTCTTGGCATGACAGTCTATCGCCGTCTGGGCCAAATGAACGTCAAACGTAAAAGCTAATTATTTAGTTGCCGTTGCTTTAACAGCTTTTGGAGAAACAACCTTTTCGCGAGGCCATTTAGAATCGTCAAATGCCAACCAGATGTACCAAACAATTGATATAAAGATCGCTAGCAGTACAAATGCACCTTGTTTGCCGAGTTTCAGCCCAATGTGGTACATGGCGACGTACATGAACACAAGCGATACGATGTTAAGAAAAGGCACGAGTAAGAGGACTGCCCAGAAGCCTTGTTGGCCACCTAGTTCTAGCATGATCCAGATATTGTAGATAGGCACCCATGCTTTCCAGGTCTCAACGCCTGCTTTTTGGAAAATACGACTGACCAAGTACGAATGAACAACGTATCCAAGCAAGATTGTGATTAATGCAAAGACGATAACTCCGCCGACAGCAACTGCTGCAACTGCAGGATCAACATTTGACGTTGTGTCGTAATTATAATCATAACTTTGTGCAAATTGTGTCAGAATGCTCATGGTTCCCCCTGGTTTTACTACTGTAAATACATTGTACCACGTGCTAAGATGGATAAGTGAAATTATTGAACGGTATCGAGATTGCGGGATTCGTCAAAGAGCGCCAAGCCAAACAAGTGCGGGCGCTTCGTCAGGCGCACCATGTGTTTCCGAAACTAGCGATTGTTCAGACAATCAACGATCCAGTGATTGACACTTATGTGCGTCTAAAAACGCGCTACGGTGCCGATATTCAGGTCGAAGTCGAGCCACACAAGGTCGATCAGGCCGATTTGATTGCAACGATCACGACATTAAACAACGACCCAACTGTCCATGGCATTATTGTTCAATTACCTCTGGCAGATCAAACCCAAACCCAAGAAGCAGTCGACCTGGTTGCACCCGAAAAAGACGTTGATGGACTGGGCAAAGACGCCATCCTTGATCCTGCAACGCCTCTTGCTATCAATTGGCTACTTGCTGGCTATAATGTTGCACTCGAAGCCAAAAAAATCGCCATTGTTGGCAATGGTCGATTAGTTGGTCAGCCACTGGCACGTATGTGGCAGAGTTCTGGCTACAATGTGACGGTTTTTGATACCAGCGTCACCGATCTATCTGCACACTTACGCGACTCCGATATTATCGTCACGGCAACGGGTGTGCCAGGACTGATCAAAAGTAATGATATCAAAATTGGTGCGGTAGTGGTCGATGCTGGAACGGCGGCTGAACACGGCAAAATTATTGGCGATCTGGCCGATGACGTTCGTCAGCGCGATGATCTGACAATCACACCAAATCGTGGTGGTGTCGGACCACTGACAGTTGTCGCATTATTTGATAATGTCATTCGTGCTGCAACGCAGACCAGTACTATTTGAGTGATTCAAGCGCATCTTTGACGCGCATAACGACTTCCTTTGGTGTCAAGTTAGCCTTGACGATGTAGCTGTGAATCCCCAGGCTACGGAGGTGTTTTGGCGACTCTTCTTCGCCGAGGTTAGTCAAGATAATGACGGGCATTTTTTTGCCCCAGTCATGTGAACGAATTTCGGTCAGCGCTTCATCGCCGGTCATTTCTGGCATCTGAAGATCCAGCAAGATAATATCAGGGCGAAACTTTTCGGCCAGCTCAACACCAGTCTTGCCATTATCAGCTACCTGCACTTCGAAGCCATCAGCCTCGAACTTCATGCGGTACATCTGATTAATCGTAATGTCGTCTTCGATTATCGCGATTTTCGTCATAATGACATTGTAGCACTCATTTACCGTCCCGTAACCTATTGCATTTATATAAGAAATATGTTAATGTTATGAGATAACATCTATTAAGACGTTTAAAAACGGAGTATAATAAAGATATCATGGATGGTAAAGAAGCAAGACCGCCTTTGAAAATGATAGACGACATATCGATCGTCGATGACTTCGCGGGGCGATTTGCCAACCTCCGGACACGTTTTATGGGTCATGCAGCTGGCAGACTACTTAGCAGGATGCCAATTGAATTATTTCCTGATCTTGAATCTATCAGTATTGATGATCATGAAGATTTTGAAATTCTTCATCAATACGAACTCTATAAAATTGAATCTTTCACTCAAGCAGAAAACCCCGCCGGGGCCATTCGACTTCAGCAAATTCAGGGTGAAAGCTATGAGAATGAGGGGTATGTCTATTCATCAGGACTTGATAAACTAGGCCGCTTACATGCGGATCTTGATAGGTCGCGCGGAAAAGACGTTATTTACTATCTTGCAGAACCTATCAAGCATGAAGAAGGAAGGGCTAACGAAGCCGGTCTTCGCGTAAAGGCGGTCCCTGAAGCTGGTAGACTAGAAGATCTTGCAGCATATCGTTACAGCAAGGATGCACTTAGTCCCGGAGCCGAAGCAATGTTACGGAGTGCAATGGCTGAACGAGGTAATGGCAATGTAAAAGAGATAATGGCGCTTGGCAAGACGAATGACGCAAGCTCGATGGCGTCATTTGAATTAATGCGCAGAATTTTGCAAGAAGCTGTAGTTGGAAAAACTGAGGAAAAATGGCTCATTACGTTTACGGAGAAAGCCTTTAAGTCAGTTCAAGAGAGATTTGGTGAAGCTGTCGTTAAGGCTATGGGTGATCCTGTAGCTGTTGACGTGGGTGACGAACGAACATCAGGTACGCTTCGTCTCGTTCCTACAATTATTGATCCTTGTCATGTACTTGAAAACTTAAAATCAGGTATCCTGTCTGAACCTGACAATAGTAAAAAAGCAATACTAGCACAGACACTATTTTTTACCGCTGACGGGCTAAATGATGAGCAAGTTGGCTCTGACGTAAAAGAATTCATGGACGCACTTCTTAGCCTTCGGGCTTCATAGGAAAGATATAATAATGAGTATTGAATCACCACGACATCTTCAACCATCATCATCTGACATTAGTATTGACTGGCAAGAACCTGAAATATTTAAAGCTTCGTATAGTGATGAAGGCACCTATATCGGACGACATAGGGTACCATCTGCGTCCGAGACAGTTATTGACCCAGCCAATGCAACAGCTGCCGACCGACTTGCCGCACTATCTGCACCCGATAGCACTGTCCAGGTGATAGATCCAATTAAGCACATCGCAGATGATTTATTTGAACTGCATCACCCCGAACTAAAACCGGATGATGCCAAACGAGCAGAATTTGTACAAAACATTGCCGAGCAAGGTGATGAATTTGGACACTGGGTGTATTTTCCGTGGAAAAGAGCACTCGTTCACTATCCAGACCGACAAGATCTCGAGGATTTGCAGGCCAATCGCAATCTCAAACTTGTAGAAAGGGATGACCAGAAAAGCCTTGGCAAGAAAAAGATTGTATCATTTGGTCTAAGTGTTGGTCATAGCATTCTCAGACTGGCTGCCCAAAGTGGTATTGGTACAGGTCAAGATGGTAGCCTTACTTTTATTGATTTTGATGACTTGAGTGTAAGTAACACCAATCGACTTCCATCCGACATGGACGAGGTTGGTCTACCAAAAGTCGATATTATGGCACGACGCCTGAGCGAAAGGAATCCCTGGTCTCGTCTGGTTCGTTTGCCAGAAGGCTATACTCCCAATGTGGATGCTGTGATTGATGCCGAAGCACCTGATATTTATGTTGAAGAAGTCGACAATTCGGTGGCAAAAGCTCAAATTAGAGCCCTAGCAAAGAAGAATAAAAAACCACTTATTATGGTGACCGACATGGGTGATAAGTCGATTCTGTATGTTGAACGTTATGACACAGATCCTGATCTGATGCCGTTTAATAAGCGACTATCGAAGGATATGTATGACCAACTCGTTGCAGGAACTTTGCCGCAGGATCAGATGATAAAGGCGATGATGTCAATCGCTGGGCTGAAGCATGTACTGAGAACGCCTAAATTGATCGAATCGTTCATGGCGATTGGAACCGAACTTGGTGGATTACCTCAACTAGGCACGACAGTTACGGCCGGTGCTGCTCTCGGTGTCACTGCTATGAAACATATTTTGCTAGGACATGATCTGCCAACGGGAACGTATATAGAATTTGCTGATAAGACTTTGAAAATGAAGCGCCAGACTTCGATTCGCGAACACGCAAAAATCCTATGGGACTTGCAAAAAGCAATCAAAAACCAAAAATCCAACGCTAAACAGTAGCCCCTCTCTAGCCAGAATCTTACGGATGTATTATGCTTATGATATATGCCGGGATATGTCATTGTTGTACTGAGTGTCTTGTTAAGCACCATTGTGGGACTTTTTGTTGCCACGAGAGATATTAGGAATCCTATTCATCGAGTTTATGCAGCATTGACATTGGCATTTATTGTCCTGTCTGCTTCAAACTTTTTATCTTTAGAACCTTCGCCTGGTCAGGCTTTTTTTGTGCGAACGGTCATGTTCTCGTCGACTGTGGGGGTTTACCTCCTCTACCTATTGATTATTCTAATTAAAGGTAAGAATAATCCGCATCGCTACATGAATTTAATACTCGGCAGTACGCTCGTTGTTGCCATATTGGATTACACCCCAGTTATCTTTACAAATGTTATTACAGCGAGTCCACCTCAACCCGTTCCAGGATCGGGTGTATTACTTTACTTTGTACACTTCCTTTTACTTGTTGGGCTTTCTGCTAGACAAGTTTTAGGAGGGATTAAAGATAGTGACATCAAAATGGCGCGCCAATACCAATCAATCCTCCTTGGTCTTGTCCCTATTATTTTATTTGCACCACTGACTAGTTTTATTTTGCCAATTGTTCTTCACCAGACACAACTTATAGTAGTCACTCCGCTTTACACGTTCTTTTTTGTCAGCTGTGTTGGCTATGCAATGATACGACATGGCTTGTTTGATATTAAACTTGCTGCTGTCAGAAGTGTTGCGTATATCTTTGCGCTTAGCTCGCTCGCGGTCATTTACTACCTTATGGCATATATCGTTTCCAGGACGCTCTTTAAAGGCGAAACAACTTCAGAGGTTAGTATTAGTCCTGTCAATATATTCTTAGCATTGATACTAGCATTCCTATTTCAACCGATTCGAACCTTTTTTGATCGTTTATCTAACAGCATCTTTTATCGCGACAACTACAGCAGCGACGAGTTCTTTGCACATTTGAGCGAACTATTGGCATCAACGACAGATTTACGTGGGATTTTGGAACGGGCGTCCATTGAGATCGCCACGACCCTAAAAGCCGACCAAACGTTCTTTTTCTTGTACTACACCAACGCCGTCGATCATCATATGTCGTCTGGAACACGTGGTCACAGTCGCTTGCCGCTTGCGGATGCGCGGGCGTTGGATGCGTATGTGCTGAAAAACAACGATGAAATCATTTTGGTTGAATCACTTGCCGAGGATTCAGATGTACGACGCCTATTAATAAGTCACAAAATCGCACTCGTCATGCCACTCAAACACACTAATCATGTTATCGGCTATGTCTGTCTGGGCGAGCAACGTACTAGCGGCTACACCAAACGTGACTTGAAAGTTTTGACGACCATTGCCAACGAATTAGTGATCGCGATTCAGAACGCACTATCCGTCCACGAAGTGCGTGAAATTAACGCTACGCTAAAGCAGCGTATTGTAACTGCCACCAAAGAATTACGTGATACGAACGCGGTCCTTCGCCACCTAGACACGACCAAAGACGAATTCGTCAGTATGGCCAGCCATCAGCTGCGTACGCCACTGACGAGCGTCAAGGGCTATATTAGCATGGTTATGGAAGGAGATGCCGGTAAAATTACTGATCCACAGCATTATTTGCTGAGTGAAGCATTTGAAAGTAGCGAACGCATGGTGCGTCTGATCAATGACTTTTTGAACGTGTCGCGTTTGCAAACAGGCAAATTTATCGTCGATAAACACGAAATTGATATTGGCAAAGTAGTTGGCCAGGAAGTCGATAGTCTGCGGGCAATTGCTAGTTCACATGGCCTGCGTCTGACCTACATTGCGCCCAAACAGCCCGAACTAATCTGGTGTGACGAAGACAAAATCCGCCAAGTGATCATGAACTTTGTCGATAATGCCATTTACTATTCACGTCGTGATACGACAATTCATATTGCAATGGGTTTGATCGACAATGAGGTGCTGTTTACAGTAGAAGATACAGGAATCGGTGTGCCACTTGCCGAACAAGAACACTTGTTTAGCAAATTCTTTCGCGCGACCAATGCGCGCAAACAGCGTCCAGACGGTACTGGCGTCGGGCTGTTTTTGGCCAAAAAAGTCATCACCGCACATCATGGGCATGTGATTTTTAGTTCGGTCGAAGGGCAGGGGAGTGTATTCGGATTCCGTCTGCCACTAGAAATGAATCAGGCTAACGAGCCCGATGACGAGCAAGATAACAACAAATAAAATACCGGCGGCGATCAAAATGGGCCGTGCGAATTTCTTGCGCTCAAACCACCATTGACCGACACGTCCACGATTGACGGCGCTAATGTGTGTTACGACGGGACGCACATTTGTCGCGTCGTTGCCTGTGTAGACTTTGTTTCGTTTCTTTTTCTGCTTGGCCATAGTGTTACTAGTATACAAAATAACCCCCTGCATTTCTACAGGGGGTTATTTGAGCTGAGGCTGACGCTTCAGTAAAGATACTTTAGAGCGGTCAGACTCGATTAGCCGATGAGCAATTTGCGCAAACGGTCACTTGTAAGGGCGTAACCCATACCGGCAGTGATAAGGCCAAGACCAGCAAAGGTCATAAGGCCACTATCCGCACCAGTGTGAGGAAGTTCGGTTACAGTTGTGACACAGTCAGGACTATTTACAGGCAAATTAACTTTGCCAGGAATAGTACATTTTGCACATTGTGGGCTATTAGCTGGTAAGTTAGTCATACCAGGAATAGTACACATTGCGTGACAGTCTGGGCTGTTCGCTGGCAAGTTTTCGTGGCCAGGAACGGTACACATTGGGTTCTTACAGTCTGGGCTGTCTGCAGGCAGATTTTCTTTGCCTGGGACAGTACACATAGGTGTTTCACCACATGGGATGTTAACTGTTGTACTAGCAGTGTTGTACACTTCGTTGATATCGGCTGGGCGAACTACACCGACATTTGTCAGTTTGTAGTCTCCACATTTTTCGAATCGGTCGTTCGCGTCCAGTTTGACACTGAACACAACGTAGCCAACAGAACCTGGGGCATACGAACCAACGTCGATACCACCCTTGGTCACGTTATCATTTGTGATAGCGAGTCCGTCAGGATTGTTCGTGTTGTACAGCACAGTTGTACCGTTTTCGTATGACATGTAGTCAGGCAAGTTGTCACCAACAATAACATTGTTAAGCTGTTGGTTACCGGTGTTTTCGAAACGGATCATATAGTCCATTTCGGCACCAGCGGTTGCGTTGTTGTCGAGGACCCAGTTGTTGTTTGAAACATTGCTGTCACCGTCGTGCGCGCTGACATATTTGTTTACTTTTACAGAACTTGCAACGACACGCATCAGTACCGTAACGGTAGCTTCGTGTGCGAAACATGGCTGTAGGTTTTCTAGGACAACAGGTGTACCTGTTTGAATGCTGTCGCTGATTCCTTCAGTCACATAACAACCATTTGGGTCGTTATCTGGAATTGGGTTGATACCAGTTTGACATTCAGTGCGGCCATCGTCGGCACCTTTGTTGTGACGCCATTTGGCGCTGCCTGGGATGTACTGCAGTGAAGCATCACCCACGCTAAGGTTAACGTTGGCACTGTCGGTAACAGTGTTGCTGTTGTCAGAGCTAATTGTAGCCCCGATTGTTTGTGCTGTGCCAGCTGCGGTTGGGAGTCCCATAGCGACACTTAGGTTGTTTGCAACCAAACCAGAATCTGGTTCTTCACGGTTGTGGTACCATACTTGTACCTTGACGACGTCGTCAACCATTGCGTTGACGTTCTTTTGGTACTGTGTGTCGCCAGCAGTAACGTTGGCGACGTTGACAGATCCCTCGATTGCGACAGTATTGTCGGTAGCATTAACGGCAGCAAGCGGAACGAAGACTGCAGATGCAGTCAGGACGAACGCGCAAGCACCGAGAACGATACGGCGAGGAAGCTGTGAAATTTTTCTCGCAAATTTCATAAAAACTCCTTTTATTGAACTGTACTTAATAGTATTTTGGATGCACGATTTTTTGGTGTTCATCAGATTGTTAAGCGCTGGCAATCCATGTACATACACACATTAAGTGGGTTTTTCGACCCAGAGAAGAAACTGGTTGGAATCATGAGCACCGAAGTACTCAATCCATAGGCTAAAGCCTACCTGTCCCCGAAGGACAGTCAACACGCTTTGTTTCTTCTCTGGGTCTAGAACTCACAAGACTTTAAACTTTCCTCAGGAAGAGGAATCGTACCCAAACCACGTTAGTGGTGTGCAGGCCTCGGGATCGAGGCATGCGGAACTGCTGCTGCCGGACGCGGAGCGGGTGCTCGAACGACCGGAGCTGCTCGCGGAGCCGGACGCGCAACGGGTGCTGCAGGTCGCGGAGCCGGAGCTGCTGGGCGAACCACCGGAGCCGCAGGACGCGGAGCAGGCGGTACTACTCGAGGAGCAGGTGCTGCAGGTGCAATTCGCGGCTGAACCGGAGGCACATACCGTGGAGCCACAGGGGCTACGGCAGGTGCAGGAACCGGACGGACCGGAGCCACAGGAGCCTGAGGGACGACCCGAGGAGCCGGAGCTGCAGGCGCAGGGTTAACTGGCCGAACAGGTGCCGGATTCGGAACGATCGCAGGTACTGCTACCGGTGCTGCAGGTGCAGGAACCGGACGAGCCGGAGCGACGGGGACTACTGCCGGGGCGGGAGCTGGATTGCTTCCGGTCCTCGGCGACGTTCCCGTCGTTGCTGGTGCCACTGCTGGTTCCTGAACTCCCTGTCCACTTGCATGGTTATTTGTAGCACCAGGCGTGGACAGTGTGTTCGGCGTCGCAGCGGGTGCTGCAGGCGCCACGACCGCCGGGTTGGCAGCCGCTGGAACATTCGGAAGGTTGACATGCAACGGATCGCCTGTTGGGGCAACCGTGTTGCTCGCACTCGTGTTCGCTGCGGGCGTCCCGTGTTGATTCGACGTATCCAGATATGGATTTGTCGTATGCGGGTTGCCCGAGGCGTTAGAGTTGGCCGACGAATTGTTTGTCGGCAAGGTCGTTACATGACCTGGTGCAGTAGATCCCGGCGCGACTTGCGCTCCGTCCACTGTGTGAGCGGTCGTGCAGCTTGCCCCAGAGCACGGAGGCCCTTGGTTCGCTACAGTCTGCTCGTGGTGTCCGGAAGTGTATCCCGGAGTTGGAAGAGCAAGTATGCCGTTATCTTGAACAGGCTGCTGTTCCGCTCCGGAGAGCGGAGTGCCACAGAATGCTCCCGCGTGATCGCACTTGCCCGGGGGCGGTGTGCAATTCACGGTGCATGGTGGTGGCGTGCAGTTGACCGTGCAAGGCGGCGGAGTGCAATCAGTTGTGCATGGTGGTGGCGTGCAGTCCGTTGTGCACGGGGGCGGCGGAGTGCAGCCCGTCGTGCATGTCGGCGGCGGCGGAGGTGGAGGTGGGGGAGGCGAACATACGTCCGCTCCGTAAACCTCTTCACATGTCAACTGCGGCGGAAGCGGCGGCTGGCACGCGTATCCCTGAGCATCTACGCAAACGTAGGTGGGCGGGGGCGTGTAGACAACCGGAACTTCCACAATCGGCTGCGGCAAGTACTGAGGAACAACGTACTCGGCCGGAACAGATGTCGGCATTTCACCCTGCGGGTTGCTGCACGGGCCCCGGCTTGTGACCAGGATCCCGTTGAACGACCCGTTGTCGTACGCTTGTACGTCCTCGGGAGTGACGAGCGCGAGCAGCACGACACCGGCGGGGTCCACTTTCGTGGCACCCGGATCGATGACGACACTACCATTGCCGTAACTTCCGTTGGAGTGAAATGCGACAGGCTGATCCACCTGAACAGCAACCCAGCGCGATGCGCTCTGGATCACTTCTCGGGATGTACCGTGTCCGTTGTTGGCCTTGTTCATGTACCACGCTGTTGCGGCGTTCGCAGTGTCGGTACCGGACGTCAGAAACTTTTCGTGACCAACCTCGGTCATGACACCGCTGGCGAAAACATCACCTGCGGGGTCGACCTTGGCGGCCAGATTGAAGTCGATGTCCTTTCCGACTCTGGTCTTTGTCAGACCTTGCTTTGCCAGAGCATCCCGGGCAATCCGTTGGTTCTTGGCCAGGTCTACCTGGTTATCGACCACCTTCATGTTCGGGTGCTGCTGGATCGCACTTGCAAGTGCACTTGCTGCTGTCTGGCTGTCGCCGTTTGAACCTGAGTTTAAGATCAGGCTCCCGACGATTCCCAGGATGAGTAGCAACAGTGCCGCCGCAGCGACTGGAACCTTGCCCCAATGAATGGGGACATGGCTTTGTGCTCGGTGATGCGTGCTATTCGACTGACTTGCGCGCTTTTGAGGCGTGCGTTTAGCCGAATCGCCGCTCATTGCGGATTCGAGTGATACCATTTTTTTCACCCCTTTCAAGGGGCTAAGGCGCCGTTCCTGTTGAACGGGGCTGTGCTATAGACATACGACATATGTCCACGACACAGCCTCGTTCAGAGGTCAGGGCCGGATGGTATCAAAGTTTTATCTTGTGAGTTCATATTACTGTCTATGAACATGTCAAAGACAGAAGCACGCAAATTACTGGGGTAGTGTGCACGCTTCTGTCTTTGAATGTCATAGGCAATAACATGTATATATACATGGATTGTCAATGCTCTCTGGTGATGACTCCCAAATCATGCTCCCAGCTGGTACTATATTATCACGTTTGTGCTAAAAAGTCAATGATTATTTGACAGATTGCGGATAATGTAATGAGCTTGTGCTTAAGCACGAGGGATAACGAGTTGAGTCGTAAAGTCAGCAGGAATGTTATCTAGGTCGATACCTGGGTTTTGGGCGCGAAGTGCGTCAACCATATTGCCAACAAGTCGTTGCTTTTCCTCGTAGGGAAGGTTTGGTGAGTTCGTATCAACAGTTTGTTGCAGTTGATCCCAAATGCTACTCCCTTCGGGTACCTGGATGTTAATCATAGGGTATTTGGCATAGTCACCAAACAAGTATTGTGATTCCGGTGAAAGTTTTGGCACTTCAACAACAGGTGGTTTTGGAGCTGCAGGTGGTTTTACCTCTGGCTTATTGTCCGTAGGGGCATTGTCATTACTGCCATGTCCAGCAAATGGATTGTGATCGCTCACCCAGTTCTGCATACTTCCGGTAACACGGTCAACGCCCGGAATATATTCGATTGCGGCACCAATCGCGCCACCAGCGAATGTCGCGATGACTGCTTTACCAGCTGCTTTACGTTTCCGCATACTTTCTTCTTCCAGCTGCAATTCGATAGCTGTAGTGCCTCTATTAAACTGCCTGTCGTATTTGAAGGCTGCATAATCCATAGTGAATACATTCTTCTGCATTCGTTTTTCAGCAACGTATCCATCGTAGGCTTGCTTGTATTCAAATTCATATGACATAGCAGCACCAGTGGTATTGTCTATGCGGAAGTCGCTACTCAGATCTCGTAGCGTTGAATCCTTTTGGCGTTGTCGTAGGTCAAGAATCTGATTAACAGTCATTTTTTTGCCGTTTTTAGCAGCCACTAGGACGTCTTTTTCTGCCTGTGCTTTTTGTAGATCTGTGACGTTTTCATCAACAAGACCTTTTGCTTCGAGGCGTTTTGCCTCTGCTTTGAACAGGTTACGGCTTAGTTTTGCAGACTTTACTGCAACAGCAGCACCTGCGGCACCACCGGTGATAGCGAGTCCGAAACCAAGGCCAGCAATAGCGGCACCACCGATAGCGGTGACAAGGATTTTGTTGCCAGTACTCAGTTTGTTGAATCGCTTGGCGTTTCGGGTGATAAATGATCCGCTCGCATCTTCGGTCTCGGTCAAATAATGCTGAGCTTCTTCGCCGCCCAGGACACCCTTTTCGCGTTCGTAGAACTCGGTACGAAGTTGCTCTTGTTCCTTTGGTGATAAATTTGCACCGTGTTCAGTGGTGATTTCATCGATATATGCTTTGAGGGCTTGGCCGTATGCAGTCGTAGCTTTTTCATGCTTCTTTTTGGTCATACCCATAGCAAGGCTACCATCACGGGCAGCGAAGCTTGCTTCGGCAAGAACTGAACGAGCGAATGTTAACTCACTAAGAGGAGTTTCTTCGGGCATCGGGTTCTTTTCACCACGCCAGTTTTTCCAGCTTTTTTTGCCACGAGGAGTGTTGATGTAATCAATAGTATCTTGGTCAAAAAAGCCAATTTTCTTTTCTTCGTGTGTTCCTTCGAATAATTGCTCGACACGAGTTACTACCATACTATATGGATAATTACCACGCGGTACGCGAGGGAGGTTTACTCGCAGTTGTTGACTTGTATCTGCATCTGGAACAGAAGCAGGATCAGCGTCAGGGAGTTGAGATGAGTGAGTAGGGCGATCGAGTATATCGGTGTTGTTGGCGTCGTATGGAGAGGGTGCGCCAAATATAGCTCGGTCATTATTGAGATCAAGATCTATGCTTTCGTGGGCTGAACTTGCAGCGGACCTAGGTGCATGGTCGTCGTTAGAATCACTATTATCAGAAGTTACGACAGCAGATTCCGCAGGAGTGCGGTTTCTTGCGAATAAATTCTGACCAAGCTTGGCGCGCCAAGCTTTCTTTGCTGCAATTGCAGCGTGATCTTCCACGGATGGGTTAGGTAGGCTGGGTTCAATATTCTTATTAGGCATATAACTTATCTCTCCTTGTGACTTGTTTAACAACTTATCATTACCATATTACCACAATAATGCTGTAATGTCAATAATTTATATAACAAAGACTGCATAATGACAACAGTATAAGAAGCAGCTTAACAGACATACCCTTTGACAAATAACCTAGGCAGGAGTATAAACAGCTGTTAGTGCCGGGATTTCCGTCACGAACCGCCAACAACAAGGAGTCTGAATGCATTCTTTAGCATCTCTTGAGATGTACAAGAACTGCCTCGCGAAGATTCGCGACAATGGCGACACCACTCTCACGCCCTCACGGCGAGAGATGAAAATGGTTGTCGATGCCATTGTCGAGCAATTGCGCAATGAGGCATTGAAGAAGTACTACGCAGGCCACTCTCTCACCGAGGAGGAATATGCTGTCTATGAAAGCATACTGCCTACCGATGTGCGCGAGGATCTGCTGACGTTTTTTCTGACAGACCAGTACATCGAGAAACCTGTCGTTCTGGCTGACATTCCACTGATGGTCAGAAGCTTAAGCCCGGGGCACATCTTTCGCATCATTCGTCGCAGGAAACAGTCTGTCGGGGACTTGGCTGCAACCGAAGCAAGTCGCGAACTTACCGAGGTGATGGCATGACCGCCACCGAGGTCACGACTAGCACCGAAGAAGAAATCGCGTTTAAAGAAGCGGTCGTCCAGTTCTTCAAGAACAAGGGCGGAGCCTACCGGACCGGTGGAATCTGCATGTTGGCAAAGAAGATCGCCGGTGACTTTCAAGTTGCCGACATCAACCTCGCTAAAAAAGTGCTTTTCGGCATGAAGAATGCCGGAGAACTGCGCTGCAGGTAACTCGACGAGTACAACGGTCGATTCACTCTTTCGGGCTGACATTCAACTCCTTCGGGTAGGGCTAGCCGGACGTACATGTCCAGCTAGCCCTACCCGGGCACCCCTACCTCTTGAATAAGGGGTTATTTTTATGCTTAATTATTGACTTTTTATTAAAAAAACTATAGGATGAGCCCAACACGCGGGAACAGTTCCCCTAGTGGATGAGTGATCATCTGGTGTGTCGAGGTTTTTTAGGAGAGTTATGGTAAATAAAGGTTCGGTCCAAGAGGTCGATCCGCGCGATACCATCCTGGCTATGCAGCAGGCAAGTATCAAACATCAGCAGGGAACGGGCTTCGCTCAGTACACTTTGCCCAAGGCAAAACTTGGTGGGCGAAAGAAACCGGTCCCCAAGCCGAAAGTTGTCGAGAAGAAACCGCCCCACCACAAAGTGGGTGTCGATCTCACAAAGCAGCTTTTGGGCTGCGTCTGTGGTGTCATTCGTGACATGGGCGGCGAGATCACTGTTGTGCTCGAACCCTGTGCCAAGAGCGAAGAGGCGAAAGCCAATTCGTGGGCAGAGGCCAAGGCTGATGTTCGGTACGCAGCGATGGCTGAATCGATCGCCGATCAGGTCATTGACCAGATCGACAACCGCGAAGAACGACTCTGCTCTGTGGCTAAGCTACGCGGGGAAGTGGTAGCTGCGATCAAGACCGCCCTTGTGGAAGGCAATACATCGCAACTGCGTTCTAACGCAATGTCCACTGTCGAAGGTGGATATCGCCTCTGGGCGAAGCCGACGGCACAACTGGCTAACACCAGTGACGGTCGTCCGGACAAGCGCAGGGAGCGGATGTTCACTGCGATGGAGGCTCATCGGCGAGTCGCCTAGCTCCAAAAACTTCGTGACGGAGAGTACTGAGAGGGAGTTCCCTCGCAAAAGTGTAGATGTAACGCCACATTAGGGCCGAACTACTACCAACAGTACTCTTCGTCTAGAAGAGATAATGTGCGAGAAGCCCCTGGTCAAGGGGTGATTTTTTTGGTACAATGATTCGGTTACCAACCCCGAGAAAGCGTTTGGTAGTGGTAGGATGCGGCTGATATGGATCCATTTAGCCATATGAGCTCCAAATTGCTCGGAATATTCGCGGCTGATCAAGTCTCAGATGGATGCTAAAGCACCATATGAGACTTCGATGCTTCGGAAATGATCGAAAATGAGCAAGCTAATTTTCGCTCTATTTCGCTCACCATCTGGTCTCATCGTCTAACGGTTAGGACACCAGGTTTTCATCCTGGCAATCCGGGTTCAATTCCCGGTGAGATCACCAAAGAAATAGACTCATCCTTGCGATGAGTCTATTTCTTTGACGCATTTTTGCGGCGGAATTGAACGCCGAAGGGTTCAACTACTGTCATAATCTATTGATTTGATAGTAGTTAGCTGATGGCTGAATAAGAAGTTTACGGATTATTCTGCCATCTTGCGTTGGACCGGTGAGATCACCAAGTAAAATACCTATCCTCGCCGATGGGTATTTTACTTTGGTTCCTTATGTTAGATCAAACCTGCGTAATCACACAGAAACTCTCTGACCAACAGAGATAGATATGCTACAATAAATACCCATGAGTTCTATTTTTAAACGTACAAAAATTTTGGCCACTCTTGGCCCACCAACAAACAGTTATGAAATGATCGAAGACATGGCCAAAGCAGGGGTCAACTGCTTTCGCTGCAATTTCAGCCACGGTGACTACGCCGAGCGCGATAAACAGATTGAATGGATTCGTGCAGCCAGTGCAAAAATTGGCAAACCAGTCGCAATCTTGCAGGATTTACAGGGGCCAAAGATTCGTCTCGGCATCCTAAAAGAAAACACGCAGGTCAAAAAAGACGACGAAATTATTCTGGCATATGGCGTTGAACATGACGGCATGACGTTCCCGATGCAGTACAATTTGGCCGAAAAAGTCAAGGTTGGCGAGCTAGTCTATATCTTTGACGGCAAAATTCGTACAACGGTGATCGAAATCCCCTCTGCGACGTCGATCAAACTAAAGATCCACAACGACGGCGTCATGATGAGCCGTAAGGGGTTAAATCTGCCAGATACTGATTTTGGTGGTGATATTCTGACTCCGAAAGATTTGGCTGACATCGAATATGGCCTGACCAAAGATTTCGACTATGTCGCCATCAGTTTCATCCAGAGTGCAGATGATATCAACAAACTGCGCCAAATTCTCGAGGACGGCGGATCAACTGCCAAGATTATTGCCAAAGTAGAAACCAAGGCTGCGATCAAAGATGGTGTGCTGGAAGAAATCGTAAAAGCCAGTGATGCGGTCATGGTCGCCAGGGGTGATTTGGCAGTCGAAGCCGGTGCCGAAGTGGTCCCAATCGTCCAACGCAAAATTATCGCACTGTGCCGTAAATACGGTAAATTATCGATTGTTGCGACCCAGATGATGGCCAGCATGGTCAGCGCGCCGGAACCCACGCGTGCAGAGGTGAGCGATGTAGCCAATGCAGTGATTTTGGGTGCCGATGCCGTGATGCTATCAGATGAAACAGCAAACGGCCAATATCCGCTGGAAACAATTGCGGCTATGAAAAAGGTCATATTGTACACCCAGGAAAACGTACCAGTTGCGCCAATAACAGATACAATTCTGGGCAAAAAGACCCATCGCAATGCGATTGCACGCGCGGCGGTGAATCTTGCCGACGAATTAGGCGCCAGTGCGATTGTTGCCGAGACAAAATCAGGTGCAACAGCGGCCAGTATTGCTGCCTGCCGACCAAATCTGCCGATCATTAGTGTCACTAGCGAGCCACGAGCGGCTCAACAATTAGCACTGAGTTATGCAAACAAGTCGTTTTTGCGCCCAGATGGCGAAAAAGCTGGCTTTGAACTGGCGCATGAACTGCGAAATAACGGATTTTTCGGTGATGATGAAAAGATCACAGTCATTATTGTCAGTGGTCGTCAGCCTGGTCTTATCGGTGGTACCGATACAATTCGCGTTCGAGTCTTGGAATAAGCGACAGAATTGATTATGATGGTGACAAAGGAGCTTATGCTACGTGGCCAAAAAAATCACTGTCCGTCATGAATCATCACACTCAGATCATAGTACCGAAGAAGTATCGGAGGTCAAGGCCCTTGAAGCGGTCGAAAACGACCCTCAATCATCAGTCGAAATTGAACCACATCTGGACACTGTCGCGGTAAAAAATCCGTTCAAACGCTTTGGCGCGTGGTTTTGGCGCAAAAAAGTCTATACGCTACCAGTGACGTTGCTCGTTATTGTTGCTATTTTATTGGCGATCCCCGTGACTCGTTATGCCATGACCAGTTGGTTCTGGCGCGAATCGGTGACAGTGATGGCCAAAGACGCTGTGAATGGCAAGCCAGTCAGTGAAGCTACCGTGACCATCGCGGGCCAAACAGCCAAAACGAACGCCAAAGGCATTGCAAAATTAGCATCTGTCCCTGTTGGATCACAACAACTAAAGATCGAAAAGAAATATTACAGCACTCAAACAAGCACGATTACCGTGCCGTGGTTCGCTGGTGGCAAAGAATTTGACACCTCTGTGACAGCAACGGGTCGATCTGTCCCCGTCGCGATTACTGATCGGATCACTGGCAAGGCCGTCGAAGGGGTTTTGATCAGTGTTAAAGGTGATAATAACCAAGCACGAACGGATGCGGATGGTAAAGCCACAATCATTTTGCCCGCAGACAAGTCTGACATGCCCGCCACTATCACCGCAGACCACTACCTCTCACTTGATGCCAAACTGGTCCAAAGCGGCCCAAATCAGCTGCAATTGGTGCCTAGCGGCAAAATGTACTTCCTGTCGAAGCTTAGTGGCAAAATTGATGTCGTTCGTACCAATTTTGACGGTTCTGACCGCCGAGTAGTCCTGGCAGGAACGGGCACAGAAAACGACAACACAACCAGCTTGCTGGCTTCGACTGACTGGAAATTCCTGGCACTCAAATCCAAACGCGATGCCAGCAAGCCAGATGTCCTGACACTGATCACAACTTCCGATGATAGTCACGGGACGTTCGATGAAGGAAATGCCGATTTTACCCTAGTTGGCTGGTCCGGACACCAGTTTATCTATAGCGTGATTCGAAATGACGCCGCCTACTGGCAGCCAAAGCGTGTTGCCTTGAAAACGTTGGACGCAGACAGCCAAAAAGTTGCGATTATCGAAGAAAACGCCAGTGTTGGGCTGAGCGCTGCGGATTCATTCTACGAATCAATCGATAACCCGTATATCGTCGGTGATCAACTAACGTACACCAAACGATGGTGGCCTGCAAATTACTACGGTTCGGGATCGCTACCGACAGACAAACAGGCATCAATTAACACCGTCCGTCCAGATGGTATCAACAAAAAGGTGATCAAGAGTTTTGCACAGGCCGATACCTCTATTCAGGCGAGCCTCTATCGACCGCTAGAAACCTACTATACCGTGACTCCTCCTGGCGGCGCGCCGACACAATATTTTGAACTCGATCAAGGTCAGCTCAAGACAGTCGCGAAGACTGATGTCGAGACTGGCGCGGCGTATCCAACCTATCTGATATCACCAAGTGCAACCAAAACATTCTGGTCCGAACCACGAGATGGCAAAAACGCGCTATTAGTGGGTGACAAAAACGGTGAAAACGGCCAACAATTGGCTACGCAAAGTGATTTCAAGGCGTTTGGCTGGCTGACCGACAACTACCTCCTGATTCAAAAGGGTGATAGTGAACTGTATATTACGACTGCTGATCAGATCAAGGCCGGTGTCGCACCGCTCAAGATCAGCGATTACCATAAACCACTCTATGGCATACAAGGCTATGGCTCTGGATACGGTGGGCAGTAATAGAGATAATGGTGGGGTTTTTCAAACAGACAATTCGTGATTTGCCGCTGGATGGCCAGACGGTATTAGTGCGAGTGGATTACAATGTGCCGTTGAACGATGAGGGCAAGATTGATGATGATCTGCGCATTCGGGCCAGTATACCAACATTGGAATATTTGTTGAAACGTGGCTGTAAACTAGTGTTAATTAGCCATTTGGGACGTCCAGAGGGTGTTGATCCGAGCCTTAGTTTGGCTCCTATTGCTGTTCTACTGCAAGAATTATTAGGTCATGATGTGCGATTTATCGATGAATGTGTTGGTGAAGCGGTCTACCAAGGGGTTCGCCGAGCGCCAAAAGGAAGCGTGTTACTACTGGAAAATCTACGTTTTCATCCCGAGGAAGAAGCCGATGATCATGAATTTGCCAAAAAACTCGCCAAACATAGCCAAGCCAGCTATTTTGTGCAAGATGGATTTAGCGTCGTACACCGTGCTCACGCCAGTACGCATGCGATTACACTGTTTTTGCCAAGTGTGGCTGGATTTCTGATAGAGCAAGAATACACGTCGATCACCGAAGCGATGGAAGAGCCCAAACGACCCCTGGTGGCCGTGCTTGGTGGGGCGAAAGTAAGTGATAAGATCTTGGTCGTTGAACGATTTGTCAAAATCGCTGACAAGATTGTCATTGGTGGCGCGATGGCAAATACATTCCTGGCATATCGAGGTTATTCGGTCGGCAAAAGCAAGGTAGAAACAGATCAAAAAGACACACTCGATCATCTGTACGCCGCGGCGCGCAAAAAAGTCGGTGATAATGTCGATGAATTTATTATTCTGCCAACCGATGTTGCAGTTGCGCCAGCCGTCGATGAGGAAGAAAAACGGACAATTCGATCTGTAAAAGCGATGCAACCAGACGATATGGCGCTGGATATTGGTGATGTGACGATCGAACAGTTTGTGGCAACCATCAATAGTGCAGCCACGGTGATATGGAATGGCCCAATGGGAGTCGATGAATTGTCCGAATTTGCCCATGGATCAGCCAGGTTATGCTTGGCATTGGCGACTCACCCGAACATTACCTCTATTATTGGCGGTGGTGATACGGCAGATTTTGTCCTGAAATGGGATGGTAACGGGGGCAAGAGCTTCACGCACATTTCAACCGGGGGTGGCGCAAGTCTGGATTTGATGGCAGGCAAGAAACTGCCAGGTGTGGAAAGTCTGCTGGACTCACACCATTAAGTAGGATAAACTAGCAAGAAGAAAAGCATAGGCATTATGGCGAAACGCAAGAAACTAATTGTCGGTAATTGGAAGATGAATTTGACTGTCCACGAGGCCAGTCTATTCGTACACCGTTTGGGTCAGAAGATTCAGCGTCACCAAGATGTCGAAATTGCGCTGGCACCGACTATGCTGTGTTTGCAGCCGCTGAGTCTGCAAATTCATAAGTATCACTTTAAATTAGCAGCCCAAAACCTCTATTGGCGGGATTCAGGTGCATTCACTGGCGAAGTTTCTGCGTCGCAGCTACGTGGATTAGTCGATTATTCATTGGTTGGTCATAGCGAACGACGTCATATTTTTGGTGAAACAATCAAAGATACGCAGAACAAATTGCAGGCAGCGATTCGTAATCAAATCTGCCCGATCTTGTGTGTTGGTGAAACTGCTGGTGAACGAGCCGATGGCGAGACGAATGATGTCTTGCACGATCAGTTAATCGGCGGACTCGCCAATGTGACAAGCGAAGAAATTGAGTCAATTGTTATTGCTTATGAACCGGTTTGGGCGATTGGAACGGGCAAAAATGCGCTTCCAAATGACGTTTTATCAGCTGTTCGGACGATTCGTCGCCAAATCGAACATCTGTACGGCAAAAAAGCCGCCGAATCTGTCCGCATACTTTACGGCGGTAGTGTGACAACTGAGAGTACAGCCGACTATCTGAAAATTGATGGTATTGATGGGCTTCTTGTCGGTGGGGCAAGCTTGAGCGAGCAAACATTTGCAGCAATTATCGAAAAGGCACATCGCCATGTAACACAGGCGGGACACTAGGGGGGTTATGAAAGATTTAAATTTTGACGAATTAGACGAAGCGGTTACTTCTTTGATGAAGGGTGTCGACGAAAAAGACACGAGTATCGCTGATAAAACGCTTGATGTTGGTACGACGCTCGCCCCTGATGAAGCACCTGCATACAGCAAATTGAGTACTGCTGCTGAAAAAATTGGCGGTGAGGCAATCGATCACCAAGAAACGACTGTTTCGCTGAATGCTGGCCCAATGCCACAATTGCCACAGCGCGGTGGCCGATTTATGGATGTGATGCACCCATCATCTGACATGAAAACATCTACTACTCCTGTTGCGACGGTGGCTCCTGCTTTTGCAGCTACTCCTGTTGCACCCGTTTCTCGTCAGGGTATGACAATTGCTGCTCCTGATGTGATTCCTGATGAGCAAGTGCCGGTTATTGACACGACAGCAGGTAATCTTCCAGAGTCATCAGGTCCACTGGCCGTGCCGGATGAGCCAGAAGCAGCCCCAGAGGTGACGACCCCCGAACCACAAACCTCGCCATTTTTACCTGATGCAAAGGTAGAAAAGCGTCCGCTTGGACAAGCCACAGATGAAGCGACATCCGTAAAACCTCAGCATGTTGCGGTTGAGCCTCCAAAACCAGAAGATATTAACGAATCCGAAGATCCTGATGACGAGCTAGACCAAGATGCAAGAGACAGAGACACGCCAGTCAGTAGTTTGGACGAAATCACTGTCCATGTGCCCGAAGAATTTCAGGATGAGCTACTGGCAGTCGAGATGAACACAACCCAGACGCAATCAGTCGAAATCCCCACGGATACGCTGGATGATGCAGACACATCGTCGTCAATGGCAACTGCTTCGATTCCAAAACAATACCAGGAAAAACCAAGCACAGGTGACGATAGTAACGGTTCAATTTACGATACGACCAGTTATCATCAGCCGCTTTCACACCCCGAGACAAAGAAATCAGGTTGGATCTGGGTCGTTGTTATTGTACTGATTATTGCCCTCTGCGCAGGTGCCGCTGCGGCTGCTTACTATTCGGGCATCCTGTAAGTTGCTATACTAGTAAGTAATGAATTTATTCGATGACTTGAATCCTGCTCAGACGGATGCTGTACGAACCACGTCTGGACCACTGTTAATTTTGGCTGGAGCGGGCAGTGGCAAGACGAAAACACTGACGCATCGCATTGCTAATCTGATTGCGAATGAGGGTATTTGGCCAAATCAGATACTGGCAGTGACGTTTACGAATAAAGCTGCCAAGGAAATGCGTGAACGATTAGGGGCATTACTGGGTCAGGATAGTTCGAGACGTGATTTTATGCCTTGGATGGGGACATTTCATGGTATTTGCGTGCGTTTATTACGGGTTGACGGAGAGAAAATTGGCATTGCACACAATTATGTCATTTATGACGAAGACGATCGACAAGGGCTGATCAAACAGGCCATGAAACAGCTGCAACTTAGTGACAAGGAAATCAAGCCGCGGGCGGTCAGTAGTGCGATTTCTGCGGCCAAAAACGCATTGATTGATCCGATCGCATACGAAGCTTCAGCCCAATATCCGTTTCAAAAAGCGATCGCTCAGTTGTATGTCAAATACGAAAAAATGCGCCACGAAGCCGGAGCGCTTGATTTTGATGATCTGTTAATCGAGACTGTACGACTCTTTCGTGAACAACCGGATATTCGTGCCAAGTGGCGCGCTCAGTTTCACCATATCTTGATTGACGAGTACCAGGACACCAACGCGGCGCAGTATGCCCTGGTGAAATTCCTGGTCAACGACGATCGCAATATTTGTGTGGTTGGTGATGATTGGCAGTCGATTTATAGTTGGCGCGGGGCGGATTTTACCAATATTTTGAATTTCGAACGTGATTTTTCTGGTGCAAAGGTGATTAAACTTGAACAAAATTATCGTAGTACGGGCGCAATTCTGGATGCTGCAACAAGTGTTATAAGCAAAAATGTTCAACGAACCGACAAAAAATTATGGACGGCCGCAGGTAGCGGCACACCAGTCCAGGTGCATTCTACCTATGACGAAGCCGAAGAAGCGAGTTTGGTTGCCGGACGAATCAGCACCCATGTCACGATGTGCGCGCGTCAATATGGTGATTTTGCGGTATTGTACCGAACAAATGCTCAAAGTTACACATTAGAGCGATCATTTATACAAATGCGCGTTCCGTATCAAATTGTTGGTGGAGTACGATTTTATGACCGCAAGGAAATCAAAGACATTGTTGCGTACCTTCGCCTGATTTACCAGCCAAACGATCGTATGAGTTTTAGTCGGATCGTCAATGTACCGACTAGAGGCGTTGGTGCGACAAGCCTCGAGAAATTTATGGCGTGGCAGGGTGATAGTGGATTTGATATTTTGGGAGCACTTGGTAATGTCGAGCAGACGTCGACGATCACGACACGAGCCAAAGCCGCATTGGTGCAACTGGGTAGCCAACTACGAACCCTTCAGGTCATGGTGCAAAATGAAGCATCACCAGCAGACTTAATTGAAAAATTATTGAAATTAACAGGCTATCGTGACTTCATTTTGGATGGCACACCACAGGCTGAAGAACGCGATGCCAACCTCGGGTCACTGATATCTGATGCCAAAAACTTCGTCAGTCTCCCAGAATTTTTAGAAGAAATTGCGCTAATGTCGAGTGCCGATACGTCCAGCGATGATCAAAAAGTCACGATGATGACAGTTCACGCCGCAAAAGGTTTGGAATTTCCTGTCGTGTTTATGGTGGGGATGGAAGAAGGTATTTTCCCACATGCGCGTATTTACGAAGCTGGACCGAGTGAGCTAGAAGAAGAGCGCCGCCTCTGTTATGTTGGCATGACAAGGGCGCGCGAGGAACTGCATTTGACCTATGCGCAGTCACGTTTGCAATTTGGTGCTCGTGCTTACAATGTGCCGTCGAGGTTTTTGTCCGATATGGGTGATGCTGCCGTAGCGATAGCGACTGAACCGCATACTCAACCTGATCGGGAATTTTATAGTGACGAACTAGGCCTGGATGTTGGCGATTACGTCCGTTCGAGCGCCTTTGGTAAAGGCGAAGTGCTTGATGTCGATGGGCTAGCGGTAACGGTGAAATTTGACAACGGAACGACCAAAAAACTCAACGCAGAATACGCTCATTTAGAGAAAATATAGGCGATATTTGCTATAATAGAAGGAACGCACTTGAGGTGCGGTATCCTATGAGAAATATTTTACGCTACTTCGCCACGCCGCAATGCGCGATGATCGCTGTTGGTGCCATGTTAATGGCGTTAGTTTCACTTTCTCTGATACCACACGCTGATGCCGCTGATGGAAGTGATCCTTCCAAGGGCCGACTTGTGACAATTCATGACCGCGAGCAAGAACGGGTGATTTTAACCAGTGCCAGCACAATCAAACAGGCCTTAGACGAAGCGCATATTAGCCTTGATCCCAAAGATACGGTTGAACCAGCCGTTGATTCAAAACTGGTCGCAAACAGTTATTATGTCAATATCTACCGCGCCCGACCAGTAATTGTGGTCGATGGTCCTGTTCGCGAAAAAATCATGACACCATATCAAACTGCTGATAAAATTGCCAAAGATGCCGGTGTTGTTCTACATGACGAAGATAAAACGACACTTCAGCCGACTGGCGATATTGTATCGGACGGTGCAGCACTTGAACTGAGGGTTGATCGTGCGACTGAGTTCACACTTGATCTGTATGGTACCCAAACTCAGGCATATACCCAGACAGCTACAGTCGGTGATATGCTTAAGGAAAAGAGTATTGCGTTGGGTCAAAATGATACGCTATCGGTTCCTCAAGCCACGCCAATTACCTCCGGTATGGTGGTGAATCTATGGCGAAATGGTGTCCAGACAGTCACCGAACATCAGACAATTAATTTCTCGATTCGTCAGGTACAGGATGCTGATCAACCGGTAGGCTACAAAAAAATTCAGACTCCTGGTATCGCTGGTAGTAAAGACGTGACATATGAAATTAATATGCAAAACGGCAAAGAAATAGATCGAAATGAAATTCAAACACTTGTCACCAAGCAATCAGAAGAGCAAGTCGAAGTCGTGGGCGTAAAATCAGTGTTACCTCCAGGTTCACACCAGGATTGGATGGCCGCGGCCGGTATCTCGCCGGACGACTATGGCTATGTCGAGTACATTGTCGGCCATGAAGGTGGATGGTGTCCTGTTCGCTGGCAGGGTGATCATGGATGTAGCGATCATGGTTCGGTACCATCTGTCGGTGGGTATGGTCTAGTACAGGCGACTCCTGGTGCTAAAATGGCATCGGCTGGGGCGGATTGGTTAACAAATCCAATTACGCAACTTCGTTGGGCAACTGGCTATGCGGTGGGACGATATGGTAGTTGGAGCGGCGCGTACAATCACTGGCTTTCAAGGCATAACTGGTAGTATGCCAAATAAATCACTTGGTCAGCATTGGCTTCATGACCGCGAAGTTCTGGCGCATATCGCTGATTGTGCCGAGCTTAATGAAACAGATACAGTACTTGAAATCGGCCCAGGCCTTGGGACGTTGACGAGTGAACTACTGCGTCGCAGCCAAAAGGTTATGGCGGTTGAGTTCGATGCCGAACTAGCGCGGAAATTACCAGGCCAATTCCCTGGCAAAAATCTCGAAGTTATCGAGAGTGATATTTTGTCATTTGATCTTTCCAGCCTACCTGCCGGGTACAAAGTTGTTGCAAATGTACCCTATTACATCACCAGCAAAATTATTCAGCTCCTTATGACGGCCGATAACAAACCATCTGCCTCGGTGCTATTAGTGCAAAAAGAAGTTGCCCAGCGACTGGCGGCAAAGCCCGGTGATATGAGTATTTTGGCTATAAGTGCACAGTTATTTGCAGATGTCACGCTGGGTGATGTTGTGCCTGCCGAGTTTTTCACGCCTCCACCAAAAGTTGATTCCCAAGTGGTCATTCTAAAGACGCGAACGCAGCCATTTTTGAATGATATTTCTGAAAAAGAATTCTTCCGCGCGGTCAAAGCTGGGTTCTCGGCCAAACGCAAAAAACTTCGTTCTTCATTGGCCGGAGGATTGAACATTGACAAGGATCAAGCCGAGATTTTGCTCGCAAATGCAGCTATTAGTCCTGATGCTCGCGCCGAAAGTCTATCGCTCGACGACTGGGCGCGGCTGGCGGCTATTCTTCCTCGCTAATTTTGTATCGTTTTTGGATATAGAGTAATTCATTCACAAGCATCTGAAGTTGGATCGCTTTGTCGGGGTTGATTCCTCCAGATATCTCGTCTAATCGCGTGGCCAGAGTCACGAAATATTCACCTGATTTTACCTTGGCTTCAATTGTGTAATCTTGTGAATCACTGTCTTTTAATAGCCATTGACGCAGTGATAGTGTGTACCACTTATCTTTCATTTTTCGCCTCTAAAATGCTGACAAATTCATCACCGGCCACAATAATGTGGTCCAGTACATCAATACCTAGTATTTTGCCCGCGGCAACTAATTGTGATGTTACCGTCAGATCGGCATCGGTTGGGGATGTGTTGCCTGATGGGTGATTATGGGCGATGATGACGGCGACTGCTTGGTGGGCAAGTGCAGGCTGGAAAACTTCGCGCGGATGAACGATATTGGCGGTCAGACTGCCGATCGAAATAATTTCGTCATGAACTAGTTCGTGACGGCTGTTCAGATACAGTCCACGAAGCTGTTCTTTGGGTAAATGGCCAATATGGGCGATATGTTGAAATGCTTGGCTAGCTGTCCGAATAAAAACAGGTTTTCCATCTGTTCTGGCGTAGGCACGACGACCCAATTCGAAACAAGCGATAATTTGGTGAGCTTTGCCAATTGGAATTGATAATATCTCGGCGAGTCGCAAGGGATCGGTTTCGTGGATAATGGCTTTTTCACCGTATTCGCTGATGATTCGGCGTGACATCGTCATGACTTCCTCTTTGCGTGTGCCGACCCCGAGGACAATTGCCACCAGTTCGGCGACGCTCAGACTACTTGGTCCGAGGTGCTGCAATTTTTCGCGTGGTTTTTCATCAATGGGAAGATCACGGACACGGAGTATATACGGTGTTTCCTCACCCAAAATAAGATCGTTGTCATGAAGTGTGTAGTGAAGAGTTTGTTGAGTCATACTTATAAATCTTAGCAAAAAGTTATGAGATTTTTATTAAACGCCAATCTGTTATAATAAACACTAATGGGAAAAAAGCTCTACATCACCACCGCTATTCCATACGTCAACGCCAAACCACATATTGGTAATGCACTTGATTATCTGATTGCCGATATTTGGACACGTTACCAAAAACAAAACGGTCACGAAGTGCGATTTCAGGTAGGCACCGATGAGCATGGCAACAAAATCGCGGCAAAAGCAGCCGAAAATAATACAGATCCCAAGGCCTATACCGACCAAATGTACGGTAATTTTCAAAGCTTGATGACCAAAGTTGGCGCCGAATTCACCGATTTTGTTCGTACAACTGATGAACACCACGTCCAAGCCGTGCAATATATCTGGCAAAAACTACAAACATATATTTACAAAGGTAAATACGAAGGCTGGTACTGTGTTGGTCACGAAGCATTTTTCACTGACAAAGAAGTCCAAGCGACTGGTGGTATTTGCCCTGATCACCAAAAACCGTATGAACATATTAGTGAAGATAATTACTACTTTAAAACCAGTGCTTTTACTGACAAAATTCGTGAAGCCATCGAAACTGATCGTATTTTTATCACTCCAGAATTTCGTAAAAAGGAATTTTTGGAACTCATCAAAGACGGGCTAAAAGACGTCAGCGTGTCACGCCCGCGCAAAAACTTGAGCTGGGGTGTGCCAGTACCAGGTGATCCTGACCAAGTGATGTATGTTTGGTTGGATGCGCTGGCAAATTACATTACTGTGCTTGGCTATCCAGACAAAGAGGGCTGGCAAGAATATTGGCCTGCCGATGTGCAAGTAATTGGCAAAGATATTTTGCGTTTCCACGCCGGAATTTGGCCAGCCATGTTATTGGGTCTCGAGATTCCACTACCGAAAAAATTGCTGGTTCATGGTTTTGTAAATGTTGGCGGTGCCAAAATGAGCAAAACTGTCGGCAATGTCATCGATCCGAACGAAATTATCGATAACTATGGTCTTGATGCTTTTCGCTATTTCTTTGCACGTCATATTCCAACACTCGACGATGGCGATTTCACTTGGGAAAAATTCGAAACTGCCTATAATAATGAACTTGGTAATGATCTCGGTAATGTCGTCCAACGCGTGAGCGCAATGGTAACTCGTTACCAAGCTGGTGTTATCGGTGATGCGCCACAATCCGAACATGACATGCAGCCATATCGTGATGCGATGAACAGTCTGAATTTCAACCAGGCACTCGATCAAGTATTTTTGATGGTGCGTGGCTTGAATCAATATTTGGAAAATGTTAAACCCTGGGAAGTCGCCAAGCAAAAAGATACCGATCCCGAGGCCGAGAGCCATCTTGCGGAGATCCTGGCATCTGCTGTTGGGACACTTTTGCAAATTAGCGATCTGTTAGTGCCATTTTTGCCCGGCACCGCCAAAGCAATCCAATCGACATTTGAAACGGGTGTTATTGCACCTGGGACGGGTGTACTTTTTCCGAAAATCTATCTCCACACTCCCGATCCTCATGCTGGCCAACCACCCAAGAGCGCCTAGATGTTGATTGATACGCACTGCCATATTCACGAAACGGACTATTCGTTGGATCCAGAGGAAGTAATTGTACGCGCTCATGCGGCCGGTGTGACGAAATTAATCTGTGTTGGGACGAACGAGCAAAGTTCCCAAGATGCGCTGAAATTTGCGGCTACTCACGATGATATTTATGCCACCATTGGCGTTCATCCGCATGATACCAAGGAGGGCTGGCAAAAGATCGTAGAACTAACTGAACAAAAGCCTGTTGCCGTTGGTGAAATTGGCCTCGATTATTTTTACACTCACAGCCCTCGGGAAGTCCAAATCCAAGCACTTGAATCCCAAATTCAAACCGCACTTGACCATGATTTACCAATTATTTTTCATGTTCGCGAAGCATTCGACGATTTCTGGCCGATTTTCGATAACTTTCATGGCATACGGGGTGAATTACATAGTTTCACCGATACGCAGGCCAATCTCGACCAAGGATTATCGCGTGGATTATACGTTGGCGTCAATGGAATTAGTACGTTCACCAAAGATCCCTTGCAACAAAAAGTGTTTGCCACAATTTCACTCGAACGGTTGTTACTTGAAACGGATGCACCTTTTTTGACTCCCGTACCAATGCGTGGTAAAGTAAATGAGCCAGCATTTGTGAGTTATGTCGCTGATTGCCAAGCAACTAGCAGGGGGGTGTCCAAACAAGAAATTTCTGCCGCAACCTCTGCAAATGCAATAAAATTGTTTGCTCTTCACTAAACGGGATGATACGAAATGGGAACCAAGTCAAAGCCAGCGGCGATGCCAACTAACAAAGACCTCGCTTCGGTGCTTGATGTCTATATTCCATTTGCACGTCAGATTGGTCAGCGAATTGCATCTGTTCGTGCCCGCCAGAAAAAGCTAACTCCTATTGGCACTCCAAAATGATATGTCTACATTATTCAAACAATTTCTCATCCTTCTTACCGGCACCGATAACTTTGCGGCGCTCAGTAGAAGTACTCAAAAAACAGAGGTCCATCAATCCGAAAAATTATCCGAACGTGAATTAATCCAACGAGAAAGCGAAATTGGCGGCACACTTTTTGGCCCCGTTCCTATCGGTCATCACCGTCAGTTTTTCAATCTCGATCCCATGACATGGGTATGGTACGAAAAATGGACCGACCCCATCACAGGCCGCGATCAAAGTACCACTATTCGCTATGAGATTCATGATAACGGCATTATGAAAATTCAAGACGGCTTGAATTACCAATTCCTAGAATCACCCGAACTCGATAATTTTGTCGCCGCAATTTCGGCCTATTACGATCATGTCATGCGCGATGTTTACAGTAGCGACCCAATCACCGGTCAACCGATCAGTACGGTATAATAGAACAATGAACGAAGATCTGATGTATTTTGATCATGCTGCCGCAACGCCACTTGACGATCGCGTACTTGCGGCCATGCTGCCGTATTTTTCGGACCAGTTTTACAATCCTTCGAGTCCCTATGCTCAAGCGATCCAAGTTCGACGTGGGTATCAAGCGGCCAAGGAACTTCTGGCCCGCCAAATTGGTGCCAAGGCCGACGAGTTAGTCATGACGGCTGGTGCGACAGAATCCATCAATCTCGCGTTTAGCGCGGTGAGTGGTCATGTTGTGACGGCTAATATCGAGCATGATTCAGTGCTTGCCGCCGCAAAGCGACATGATCACACACTCATGGCTAGCGACGAACGTGGCTATATATCAGCAGACTCAGTCAAAAACGCGATTCGTCCGGACACACAATTAGTGAGTATTGCGCTGGCTAATAACGAACTGGGAACGATCCAGCCGCTGCGGGCAATTGCGGCCGTTATTGCCAGCGAGCGCGAACGGCGCCGCGGGGCAGGTGACACGACGCCGATCTATTTCCACAGTGATGCATCGCAGGGTGTCGGGCAATTGGACGTTCATGTGTCACGACTTGGTATTGATCTTCTGACACTGAATGCCGGGAAACTATATGGGCCGAAACAAGTTGGGCTGCTGTGGGTATCACCAGATGTACAATTACACCCAACGATTGTTGGTGGCGGCCAAGAAAACGGTCTGCGGAGTGGAACGGAAAATGTTGCTGGGGTGATTGGATTTGCACGAGCACTCGAACTGATTGCGTCACATCGTAAGCATGAATCCGAACGTCTGGCCGAATTAGAAAAAACACTTCGTGATGCATTAGCTACTGCATTTCCCGATGCTGTTTTTTCTGGGCATCCCAAACACCATTTGCCTGGGTTCGTTCATATTTCATTTCCTGGCGTTGATGCCGAACGACTTGTTTTTGCACTGGAACGACGCGCTGTTTTGGTCGCGACTGGCAGTGCTTGCGCCGCCAACAAAAACACTCGTTCACATGTGCTAACGGCAATTGGACTTACTGATAATGTGGCCGATGGCAGCCTGCGATTGACACTTGGCCATTTATCTACAACCGAAAACGTCACACGTGGGGCAGAGATTATTATTGAGGAAGTTCAGCGCGAAATAACAAGGATGCAAGCATGATTAAAAGTGTGATTGCAATTATTGTTGCCCTGCTGATCATCGTCATAGGATTAGGAGTGTATTTAGGTCCGAATGATTTGGGACGTTGCGACGCGACACCAAATGGGGTGGATAAATGTATAAAAGTTGACGCTATTATTACAGTCAGTGGTGGTGATACGCCAGCTCGTGCCAGCGAAGCGATCAAACTATTCAAAAATGGTTGGTCGGATAGATTGATTTTCTCTGGTGCGGCTCAGGACAAAACCGGTCCTAGCAATGCTGAAGCCATGCGTCGTCAGGCGATCAAAGCGGGTGTCCCGACTGACGCGATTTTGACTGAAAGCAATTCTGATACGACACGCCAAAATGCCGAACAAACCCAGGCGCTATTAACAAAAAATAATATCCGTACCATTATCTTGGTGACTTCTGCCTACCATCAACGGCGCGCAAGTTTGGAATTCGATCGGAGCGTTGGCGGTACCGTCAAAATCCTCAATCATCCCGTTCCGCAGGATGATCAATGGTCGAATTTTTGGTGGGTCACGCCAATTGGCTGGTGGCTGGCGATTGGTGAGTTTTTCAAAATAATTATTTTCTATTTGGGCGGTTCGCTGTGAAAGTATATGTAGGAATGAGCGGTGGTGTTGATAGTAGCCTGACTGCTGCGCTATTAGTCGAACAAGGCCACGATGTGACAGGTGTCTACATGAAAAACTGGACTCAAGATTTGCCTGGTATGAAATGCCCGTGGGCGGATGATCTGGCCGATGCCAAACGTGTTGCCGTACAGCTAGGAATTGATTTTAAAGTCTTTGATTTTGAATCAGAATATCGTCACAAAGTGGTCGATTATATGATCGAAGAATACCGCGCAGGTCGGACACCAAACCCGGATATTATGTGCAACCAAGAAGTAAAATTTAAACTTTTCTTGGACAGTGCCATTGAAGACGGTGCCGAAATGATTGCAACAGGCCATTATGCCAGCGTCGAAAATGGCGTACTCAAAATGGCGGCTGATACCAACAAAGATCAGACCTACTTTTTGTACCGTGTGACGGGCGAAGCACTGCAAAAAACACTCTTTCCACTTGGTGAATATACCAAACCAACTGTTCGTAAAATGGCAGAAGAACGCGGACTATTTACGGCTGCCAAAAAAGACAGCCAGGGCATTTGTTTTGTCGGAAAAGTCGGCATTCGCGAATTTCTATCACAATATGTCGAACAAAAACCAGGTGAAATTATCGACAAAAAATCCGGCAAAGTTCTGGGTCATCACGACGGTGCGATTTTCTACACGTTAGGTCAACGCCATGGGTTAGAACTTGGCGGCGGCTTGCCGTATTATGTCATCGGCAAAAACATGGAAAAAAACGAAGTCTACGTCACGACACAATTGAACGACGATACGTTATGGAAAAGCCATGTCGAATTAAATAGTATTCATTGGATCAATGATGCACCAGCCGACGGCACCTACCAGATTCGGGTTCGTCATCGTGCGCCTCTTGTCGCTGCGCAGCTTCATGGCCACACGCTCGATATTGACGATCCACAGCGTGCAGTGACGGCCGGACAATCAATCGTTATATATCAAAATGACATTTGCCTTGGCGGCGGTATCGTTCTCTGATTAGCACTAGTATTACTGTAGTGCATATGCTAAGCTTCGGTTCATAGCATACCTGTTGAGTAGGCGGAGAGTAGACAATGTTTCAAACACAAACAAAAGGAGTAATGTCGTGCGTACAGAATATTGTATTATTTGTGTGCGTAGCCATTGTTGCAACAGTATTGAACTTCTTTGTTCAATCCGTTTGCCATGCGGCAACAGCGACGGTTAATGAATACGCAATACCGACGGCGTCTTCTTTTACGTTTGGCATTGCGGCTGGCCCTGACGGTAATTCATGGTTTACGGAATTAGTTGGTAACAAAATCGGTCGTATTACACCTGCTGGTGTTGTGACGGAGTTTACCTTACCCACCCCAGGGAGCCAACCATATTCCATTACTTCCGGGCCTGACGGCAATCTGTGGTTTACCGAGTATTCTGGCAACAGGATTGGCCGTATCACCATCGGTGGTGTTTTTACAGAGTTCACTGTCCCGACAGGTAGTAGTACGCCGGTAGGTATTACTGCTGGCCCTGACGGCAACCTGTGGTTCACCGAAAGTAGTGGCAACAAAATCGGTCGTATAACGCCGACAGGCACCATCACAGAATTTGTCATACCCACCAGTGCTAGTCAGCCAAATCTTATCATCACTGGTGGAGACGGCAATCTATGGTTTGCCGAGCAAGGCAGCGATAAAATCGGTCGTATTACCACCGCTGGGGTCCTCACCGAATTTACCGTACCTACCTCTGGAAGTGTGGTGTTTGGTATCGCCGCTGGCCGCGACGGGAACATATGGTTTACTGAGCAGTATGGTGGCAAGATTGGCCGAATTACGCCGACAGGCACCATCACGGAATTTATCCCACCACTTGGTGCGACTAGTCGTCTCGGGGCTATCGTAGCTGCTCCTGACGGCAATCTCTGGTTTACTGAGTTAGAGGATAGCAATATCGGTCGGATAACCACCGACGGTGTCATCACTGAATTCCCAGTACCAACTGCAGGTAGTAGCCCTCTGGGCATCGCATCTAGCGCCGACGGCAATCTCTGGTTTACTGAGAGTGATGTAGACAAGATTGGTAAATTGCAGTTATCATCTACGATCACACCGACAGCGCAAGTGAATAACATGACTCTCACTGGCACACCAACAATAGTTGCACGACCAACATTTAGCGGTACAGGTGTCTCAGGTGTCTCAGTTCACGTCGAAGTACACTCCACTCCAGTTTCTTGCGACACCACTATTGATAGTAATGGCAACTGGTCATGTACATTGCCGAGCAATCTAGACCCCGGCGCACATACGGTACTCATCACACTCACATACCCTGATTCGTCATCGCAGCAACTTGGGCCATACACGGTCAATGTCAATGGCACGACAACGATTACCAACAATACTCCGCTTGCACCCAATAGTGGAGTAGGACCAAGTACGAACAATGTGGCTGGAGTCGTCGCGATGGCCGGATTAATGTCTCTCGTTTCGCTGAGCATACTTCTATTTGCTCGAAAGAGATTATTGTCCTATTATGTAAACATAACCAAATAATCAGAGGATCTAACATACTATGGGACTATTCGACTTTTTCAAGAAAGCAAAAGACACGACGACAGACGCAGCGAGTCAGGTGGGTAGTACGACTGCCGATGCTGCATCACAGGTAGGTGGTGTTGTTGGCGACGCTGCATCGCACGTTGGCGATACTGTCGGAAGCGCTGCTTCTACCGTTGGCGGTGTAGCCAGCGACGCTGCATCACAGGTAGGTGACGTTGTCGGCGGTGCTGTATCATCGGTTGGCGATGCTGCCCAAAGCGTACCAGGTGTGAGTGCCGTTACTCAAGGTGTTGGTACAGCGACGGATACTGTCGTTCAAAAAGCCGAAGATCTTGGCAACAAAGTCGCCGATCAAGTGAACGATGTCAAAGACAATCTCAATGGCCAATAAGTAGTCTATTACTTCAAAAAAACCGCTCATTTATGTGAGCGGTTTTTTTATCATTCGGCCTCTGTTACAATAGACACATATGAACGCCCAGCAAATCAGAAGCGAATACCTCAAGTTTTTTAGCGAACGCCAACACGCTATCGTGAAACGCGCGCCATTGGTGCTCAAAGACGATCCAACCATCTTGTTTACCGGCAGCGGCATGCAGCCGATGATTCCGTATCTTTTAGGTCAACCGCATCCCGAAGGCCTTCGGCTAACAGATAGTCAGACATGTTTGCGTGCCCAAGACATCGATGATATTGGTGATAATCGTCACACGACCTTCTTTGAGATGCTCGGTAACTGGAGTTTGGGCGATTACTTCAAAACACAGCAAATCGAATGGATGTTCGAGTTTTTGACAGAGGTGGTAAAACTAGACCCAACCAAACTCTACGTCACGTGTTTTATCGGTGCACCAGAATACGATATCCCCAAGGATTTAGAAGCCGCCGAGACTTGGCAAAGATTATTTGCCACCAAAAATATCGAAGCAAATTCGGCCGATATTGGATCAGAAGCTGACGGCTACAACCGCGGTATCAAACCTGGTGAACGAATTTTTTACTATGACGGTGGCAAAAACTGGTGGAGCCGCAACGGTGGACCAGAAACAACCCCAGTCGGTGATCCATGCGGTCCTGACAGTGAAATGTTCTATGATTTTGGGACGCCACACAACACAGAATATGGCGAATTTTGCCATCCAAACTGTGATTGTGGCCGATTTGTTGAAATTGGCAACAATGTTTTTATGGCTTATCGCAAAGAAGCCGAAGGTGTTTTTGTCCCACTTGATAAACCAAATATTGATCATGGATCTGGGCTGGAGCGTATCGCCGCTGCTGCGATTGATAATCCTGATGTCTACAAAATCAGCCTCATGTGGCCAATTATTGAAAAGCTGCAACAATTAAGCGGCAAGAACTACGAATCACACACCGAAAGTATGCGCGTCATCGCTGATCACCTGCGTGGTGCGACGTTCCTAGCTGTTGATGGGGTAGTACCATCCAACAAAGAACAAGGCTATGTTATGCGTCGCCTGCTACGTCGTGCCATTCGTTTTGCCTTTGATTTAGGTATTGAACAAAACTTCCTCGAGGAACTCGTCCCGGTAATCGCTGATATGTATCACAATGATTTTCCGGAAGTGGCTGAAAAACGCGGTGAAGTTGTTACGATACTTGCAAAAGAAGAAAAAGTATTTCGTCAGACACTACGAAAAGGTTTGAAACAACTCGAGAAATTTGCGACTGATGGTTTGACAGGTACAGAATTATTCACACTCTACGATACGTTTGGTTTTCCAGTGGAACTTTCAACTGAGGAAGCATTCAAGCAAGATATTAAATTATCAGATAATTGGCGCCAAGAATTTGATGACAAAATGGCCGAACAACGCGCTCGTTCACAAACCGCCGCCAAAGGTGTATTCAAAGGCGGCCTCGGTGGTCAAACCTTGCAACACCAGAAATACCACACCGCAACACACCTGATGTACGCTGCCCTCAAAAAAGTCGTCGGGGATCACGTGACTCAGCATGGTAGCAATATCACCGAAGAACGCCTACGATTTGACTTTAACAACGACGAAAAAGTCACGCGCGAGCAGCTGGACGAAGTCGAAAAACTCGTCAACGAATGGATTGCACAAGATCTTCCTGTCTCATTCCACGAATATCCAACCAACCAAGCCTTCGAAATGGGCGCCATCGGTGCATTTGGTGACAAATACGGCGATACGGTGAAAGTTTACAAAATGGGTGACGGCGACGCCCGAGTGAGTTTTGAAATCTGTGGCGGTCCCCACGTTGATCACACTGGTCAGCTAGCCGATGAGGGCAAAATCTTCAAGATTACTAAAGAAGAAGCCAGCAGTGCTGGCATTCGACGTGTTAAAGCAGTTCTCGTCTAAAATTACAGGCTATTTGTATCGTCTGGAATATCATCCGTAGCGCTTAATAACTCTGGTTCGGTCGGCTTTAGACTGTTTTTATGTGCTGTAACCATTTCTATCATCATCTCATAATCATCATGTGTTGGGTTGAATTCCTGATCTTCTCTTTGGCCACCCAGCGTCCCTCTCGAAAAGACAACATTAATGCCTTGCTCGAAACGAATCTCGATATTAACGGTCTCGCTGTATTCAAATTCTACAAAATCAGGCACAACAACCCCTCGAAGCATAATCGATATATCCTTACCGTCTATCGTGACGTATTCAACACGCATTGGAAGGGCGTCATCGGCAATGGTGCAGTCATATACTGCTTCATTCGAAGATGTCGTTGCACGGTCCTCTAGCAGTGATGACACATTGTCGTAGGTTGCGGGGCTATGGACTAACTGTTCAAAATGGCTAAGGGCATGGATATCCAGCGCAGGTCCTAGGCTTGAGAGTGAATCGTATACATCAGCAGATTCAAGAAGGGGCAAGGCAAGTCGCTCGCCATTTGGATAGAAAAATTCCTCTGTGCGTGGTACATCGCCCTCTATAAGTGGCGCAGGAATTGGTCGCGCAACATGTAGTCTGTGTATACGCCCATCTTTTTTGAAAATATAATCGAGATTGATAGTTGGTGAATCGTCACCCTCTATGTCGTAGTCAACGATAACCTCATCTAATGTGTGATCAATAGTGAGAATATCAACGTATCCGGGCAATACAATATCATCCAGTTGTGGTCCAGAAAAGGTATAATTGTTGCGATTTTCTCTTGCTGGGAGCGGATGTGATTTTAGCTCGGCGACGAGGTCCATACTCCCGTCGACCAGGTCGATAACGTCATCGACGTATTCTCGACTTTGCTTTTCTTCGGGGGTTAGTTCACGATCAATAATCTTCGAAAGGTGAATAGGTTCTTCGTCGGGCATCTCACGTGAAGTCATGCAAATACCATATCATAATTATTTAATATTTGCAATACTTTGCCACCATAAGCACCTTTGGTATATAATGTTAAACAACTATGGTTTTCGAAAAAATACGTGCCGCACGCAAAAACTCAGCAGAAAACGACTATATTGTCGGTCTTGATATTGGGACCGAATTTGTCAAAGCTTTGGTTGCCAAAGTATCTGGCGAAGAATTAGAAATTGTTGGGGTGGGCCGTGCCCGCCAAGATGTCAGTGATATGCACAGTGGCGCAATTGCCGATATTTCAGGGGTAGTTCGTAACTGCGAAGAAGCCCTTGCTGAAGCTGAAGACCAAGCTGGTCTGCAGGCGAAACGCGTTGTTATTGGTATCGCTGGTGAACTGGTCAAGGGTGTGACTAATACAATCCGTTACCGCCGACCGCAGCCAGATCGTCCACTCGACACTGCTGAAATGGAATTTATTATCGAAAAGGTCCAAGAACGTGCTCAGGGCAAGGCCCAAAAACAAATTGCCCTCGAAACAGGCAATGACGAAGTAGAGGTCAAACTGGTTAACAGTGCACTGGTCAGTATCCATATTGATGGCTATAAAGTATCGAACCCAATCGGATTCCAGGGCAAGGACGTTGCTGTTCAGATCTACACTGCCTTTGCACCGATGGTGCATATCGGTGCGTTAGAGCGCGTTGCCGACGAACTCGCTCTCGAACTTGTCGCCGTTGCCGCCGAACCCTTTGCTGTTAGCCGATCAGTCCTAGGGACAGATGCCAGTAGTAATTTTACCGCTATTCTTGCTGATGTTGGCGGTGGAACAACCGATATTGCCGTCGTCAACGATGGTGGTGTCGAGGGTACCAAAATGTTTGGTATTGGCGGCCGTAGCTTCACCCGGACAATTGCCAGCGAAATGGATCTATCATACACCGATGCCGAGAAGCTAAAGGTGAATTTGGGTCATGATCAGATCAAAGCTACTGTTCGAAAATCCGCCGAAGCAGCTATCGAAAAGACGTTAGACGTCTGGCTATCGGGGGTAGAACTGGCTCTGAGCGAATTCGACTCAGTTGATCATTTGCCAAATCGCATTCTCCTATGTGGTGGTGGATCAAGCCTTGAACCACTTGTCGAAGCATTGTCAAATCGGGAGTGGTACAAAGATCTGCCATTCACCAAAAAACCAACCGTTCATCACATTGATCCAACCGAAGTCATCGGTATCAAAGACACAACGGGGGTCGTCAACGACCATACCTTCATTACCGCAATGGGTTTGCTACGGGTTGGCTATGATACAATGATAGGCAGTAGCGAAACCGATACAATCAAAGACAAACTCAATCGGCTTCTTAGGATATAAACATGCAAAAAGACGTAATTTACATCGACGTTGAAGACGATATTACCGCTATCATTGGCAAGCTAAAAGATGCCAAACAAAAGGTAGTTGCGCTCGTCCCACCAAAACGAATTGGGGTGTTACAGAGTGCAGTGAATTTACGTTTACTTGCTCGTACCGCAGATAACAGCAACAAACATTTGGTTTTGATCACCAACAACAACGCACTGATCGCACTGTCGGCTGCGGCCAAAATCCCAATTGCCAAAAACCTGCAAAGCAAACCAGAACTTGCCGAAATTCCAGCCCTGGACGTTGATAACGGCGATGATGTCATCGATGGTTCGCAGTTATCTGTCGGCGAATTAGCACGGACTGCCGACAAAATACCTTCGAGTGAGGTAAGTGACCAAGTGATGGCGAGTATCGAAAATGACGATTCGACGACATTAGCCCCACCACCTAAACCAGGCACTTCACCAGCCAAAGCTCGCATCAGAAGTGGCATCAAAGTTCCAAGTTTCAGTCTCTTTCGCAAGAAATTATTCCTATTTTGTGGACTTGGCGTCTTATTTGTCGGATTTCTTATCTGGGCGATATTTTTTGCAGCCCATGCAACGATTATTATTACCGCGCGGACAACACCGACAGCAGTTAATACCTCTGTTGCGATTGGTCCGACGCTCACAACCAATGCCGAAACAGCCGTGCTAAAATCTGTCGTCCAAACAGACAAAGAATCATCATCAGTGAGTTTTGATGCAACCGGTACCCAAGATATCGGCGACAAAGCAACGGGTCAAGTCAAACTATCTGTTTTATCAGCAACCACAACCCCTGTTCCAGCGGGCACACAGCTCACGACGAGTGACGGATTGGTGTTTGTGACTGATTCAGCGGTCACTATCCCAGCTTCGGTGCCATGTTTCCCATCGTTCTGTGCCCAGAGTGTCAATGTAGCTGTTACCGCAGCTGCTAACGGCACAAAATACAATGGGGCAACTGGTAATCTCTCTGGCGCACCTGGTGGTGCATCGGCGCAATTTACCGGTCCATCAGCTGGTGGGACCGAAAAAATCGTCAAAATTGTATTACAAGCAGATGTCGAATCAGCCAAAACCCAACTTGCTGCCCAAAATAGTGATGCAATCAAAAAGAAACTACAAGCAAAATTCGATAGTAACACTGTCATTGTCGACGGTAGCTTCCAAATATCTGCTGGCTCACCCATTTCGGCACCTGCCATTGGCAAGGAATCACCAGATGGCAAGGCCAAATTGACAAGCGATGTTACCTATACGTTGACCGGTGTTACCAAAGGCGATTTGGACCAATACCTCAAAGCGGCGCTTCAAAAACAGCTTAGTAACGGCCAACAGCGGGTCTATGACGACGGGATCGGGAGTGTCAAACTAACGGGCTACACTCAGACACCTACGAGTATCTCGGCAACAATTAATGCGACCGGCCAAATTGGCCCTATGATTAACGATAATGCCATCAAAGAGCAGGCAAAAGGCAAACGATTCGGTGAAATCCAGGGTGAGCTTCGTCAAATTCAGGGCGTCAGCGATGCCGATACGCATTTCTCGCCGTTCTGGGTCAGCAGCGTACCGAATGATGTCAACAAGATAAAGATAGAATTCAAACTCCAGAATGGTTCATAAGAACTTAGTCGCACTCGACGTTGGCGAAAAACGGATTGGTGTCGCAGTTGCCGATACATCCGTTCGTATTGCTATTCCAATGACAACGCTGGATGTTGATGGGACAGAAATCAAAGAGATTGCTCTACTGGTAACACGTGAGAATTGTGACACAATTGTCGTCGGCTACCCACGCAACCAATCAGGTGAGCCAACCGCCCAAACAGCATACGTAGAGAAGTTTGCCGAGCAATTGAAAGATATTGCAGCAACTATTGAGTTCCAAGATGAATCCCTGACAAGCGTGATCGCCGAACAGCGTCTATCGGCCCACAACAAACCATACAGCAAAGCCGACATTGACGCCCAAGCTGCTGCCATCATCCTGCAGGATTATCTGGAGATTCACTATGCCGCCTGATGTTTCGCAGCGTTCAACGGCTCGTCCACCTCAACGACCCGCACCGGTTCGTTCGATGGGTGGTGTCCTTCCTAGGCCGCCGCATCATCTACAGCGCTCTACAACTCCGATTTCTATCGCCTTACCATCAAAAGCACCTGCTGCACCTCAAAACAACGCTCCAGTCACACCCCCAGAACCTCCTCGGGCTGACCTCAATCATCTGTTAGAAGCCTCATATCCTGATGATCCGCCACTCGCCGAGCAACCGCCTAAAAAACCTCACAAAAAGGCCAAAAAATGGATTATTATCCTGGTAACTCTCATTGTTTTGATGATTGGGGCAGTTGTCGGAGCAAAAATCTGGTATCAAATGGATCTTCAGCCAATGACCAGTGATACGTCTACTCCTCATATTCGTGTCACCATCGAATCGGGCAGTTCGCCAGATCAAATCGGCACATTACTGACCGAGAAAAAACTCATTCATAGCCAGTTAATTTTTGCCCTCTATACCCGCGACAAGGGCGTCCAGTCGAAACTTCAGGCAGGGACGTACAATTTACGACCGAGCGACTCGTTGGCTGACATTGTTTCGCACCTCGTATCTGGCAAAACAGATGAATTCAACATGACATTTCTCCCCGGTGCGACACTGGCCGAAGATCGCAAAGGGTTGATCCAGGCGGGCTATACCGCTGCCGAAGTAGATACCGCTCTGGCGCAAGCCTATAATCACCCCGCGCTTGCCACCAAACCGGCTTCTAGTGATCTAGAAGGCTATATCTACGGGGAAACATACAGTTTCTTTGGTGAAGCGACCGTGGCACAGATCCTGAACCGTACATTTGATCAGTTAGAGATGCAAGTTATCAAATACGATCTGGTAAGCAACTATCAGAAACAAGGCCTGACATTGTATCAGGGTATTACGCTCGCATCGATTATTCAGCGCGAGGTGGCGAATGGGACTGACCAGAAGCAAGTTGCACAGGTATTCCTTAAACGCCTGCGAGAAGGCACGCCACTGGGTTCAGACGTGACATTTATCTATGCCGCCAAAAAGCTAGGCGTACCAGCCACGCCCAATCTTGATTCACCCTATAACACGCGTATCAATGTTGGTCTTCCCCCAGGCCCCATCTCAACTCCAGGTCTGGGCGCTCTATTGTCTGTTGCAGACCCCGCTCCTGGCGATTTTAATTACTTCTTGGCGGGTGATGATGGCAAAACGTATTTTGCTAATACGTATGCCGAACATCAGGCAAATATTGCTCATTATTGTCAAAAGAGCTGTAAATAACCCTCTGTCATCACTGAATCCTCACTTGTCATTCTGGACCCAGTAGCTGTCATCCTGAACTTGATTCAGGATCCAATCGTTTATTTATTAACTAATCTTTCTTCCTGTTCTTTTCCCTAAAAGAAGCAAAACGTTTGTGGCTGCTTCCCTCCGCCAAGAAAACAAACCATCTCCTGAATGGTCGCTTGGACAACTCCCGTTGGTCGGTCCATTTCTATTTTCTTAGTTAATTGAAATGGACTGAGTCCAACCGAACTATTCCATCAGGAGAAGCTTTGTTTTCTTGGGGAGGTCCAGATGCCACGGGGATATTGATTTATTATTGATGCACTAGAAGTGCAAACACGAAGGGGGTAACAGGGGAATATTAGAACAAAACTTAAAAGAAACATTAAAAATTTGACAAAAACACTATACCAAAAAATATATTGACATATTTAGCAAGATCAGGTAAAATAAGTGATAGCACATTTGTGAGTTCAACTACTAAATGCGGTCAGTGACTATCTTGACTACATGCGCGAGTGGGAAGAATGAATTTGCAAATGAGCCTACCGACAAATGTCGCTACGGGTATTGAATAAGAACATTTTCAAAAAAATAATAGTAAATTAATGAAATCGGTCGACAATATACCCTGTTCTATTTGCGAGAAGAAAGACAAAGTAAGGTAGAGCCCTTGGAGCAATTCAAGCGGCAGGAGAACGATAATTCGTAATCAAAATACGTCGGGATCGTTTGATTTATCAAACTCCCAGCTAAAAGAAAAAGTTTTTGCACGGGCTACCCGCTCAAAGTCAAAAAAGTTTCCCAAAGCGTCAGTATTTGCATCATATGCAGCCGTTTTTGCTCTTATCATCACTATTGTGGCCATTGGCTACCGCCAACCACAAGCAGTTCCTCTGGCTGAAGCTACTTCGGGTTCCCCAGAAACATCAGCGAACGTTAACCTCGACAAACCATCGGTCGATG
Source organism: Candidatus Saccharimonadota bacterium (assembly GCA_041691795.1). Lineage (GTDB taxonomy): Bacteria > Patescibacteriota > Saccharimonadia > Saccharimonadales > Saccharimonadaceae > JBEPTX01. Next base: position 213,881 of record JBEPTX010000001.1, on the reverse strand, counting down.
AGTTAGTGGCAACCGATATTGCTGCTAATCTTGCCGAATCAACTGATATGTCTGTCGCTCGGAACGTTGCAAACTTATCCGTTTCACTTGCCGCAAAAAACGATTTGGCTCAGACAACTGACGCCACAATCAGCAAACCTCAAATTGTTCAGACGACACAAACTGGTCGTGATATCGTCAACTACAAATCCGTTGCCGGTGACACAGTTACCACAATTGCCGCAGCACATGGTCTTTCACCAAATACTATTCGTTGGGCTAATAACCTCAGTACCGACGCCCTCGAACCTAACCGCAATATCGTTATCTTACCGACAGATGGTGTGCTTTATACCACTCGTGCTGGTGATTCGGCTGCATCTATAGCGGGTACATATCAGGCTGATCCATCTCGCGTTGTTGCCTATAATGACCTTGAAATCAGTGGTGTAACACCTGGTGTTCAGATCATCGTCCCTGGTGGAATCTTGCCAGAAAACCAACGTCCTGGCTACGTTGCTCCACGGGCAGCTGCCTACGGGTATGGGGTGTCTGCCGGTTCTAACCTACAGACAGTCACCGCTGGCTTCCATTCAACAACAGGTAACGGCTATGCACTCGGGTACTGTACATGGTACGCCTACGAACGTCGTATGCAACTTGGCCGTCCAATTGGCGGTAACTGGGGTAATGCCTCATCATGGTCTGCATTTGCTCGTGCCTCAGGCTACGTTGTCGATCACAACCCAGAAGTGGGTGCAGTGATGCAAAACGGTGGTGGTGCTGGTCACGTCGCAGTTGTCGAACAAGTACTTCCTGACGGTTCTGTCGTCCTCAGTGAAATGAACTATGCTGGTAACTGGAATCGAGTTACCAAAGGTCGTGTCGTTTCGGCGGGTCAAGCGGCTAGTTACAACTTTATTCATTAGAAAATTGAATATATAAAAAGTCAAATTCTCCTCTGTTAATTCAGGGGAGAATTTGCTATACTACTACAAGTTATGTTTGTCGATACCGCTAAAGTATTCATTTCAGCAGGCACAGGCGGCGACGGTGCCGTTAGTTTTCGTCATGAAATTTATATCGACAAAGGCGGCCCTGATGGGGGTAACGGCGGCAAAGGCGGTGATGTCATGTTCGAAGCCACTGCAAATCTTAACACCTTGATTGATTTCCGATTCAAGCCAGAGCTCAAGGCAACTCATGGTCAAAAAGGCAGCAAAAACAACCGCCAAGGACGATCAGGTGAAGATCTGATCGTAAAGGTTCCAATGGGGACAATCGTCCGCCGAGACGGTGAAATTATTGCAGATTTGATCGAAAACGGCCAACAAGTCATCATTGCCAAGGGTGGTGACGGTGGTTTTGGCAACGCTCATTTCAAATCATCAGTTCGCCAAACCCCCCGTATCGCCGAAAAGGGTGAAGCAGGTGATACGTTCGAAGGTGCACTCGAGCTGAAATTGCTTGCAGATGTTGGCTTGGTTGGCTTTCCAAATGCTGGAAAATCGACATTCCTCTCTGTTATTAGCAATGCGCGTCCAGAAATTGCCGATTATGCCTTTACAACGCTCACTCCAAACCTCGGCGTCGCCGACATTGACGACGCTAGTTTACTGATTGCAGACATTCCTGGGCTCATTGAGGGCGCCAGTGAGGGCAAGGGACTTGGTGATGCGTTCTTGCGCCACGTTGAGCGTACAGCCGTGCTGCTGCACCTTATAGACATCTATAGCGACGATATCGCTGCTAGTTATCAAACGATTCGTCGCGAACTCGAACAATACAGCCATGAACTAACAACTCGCCCAGAGGTAATCGCACTCACCAAAGCTGAAGGTTTTGACCAAGAAATGATTGACATGCAAATCGACGCGGTTCGCAAGGCAGCAGGTAAAAAAGCTGAAATACTGGTTATTTCATCGACTGCACATCAGGGATTAACAGAGGTATTGCGAGCATTACGTCACAAAGTCGACGCTGTTCGCAAACTCGAAAAAGAAATCAACGAAATTGACGAAGATGCGATTCCAGTCATCACGCTGAACGACAAACAAATTGCCGCCAGCTGGGCAGTCATTGTCGACGAAGCAACCGGCCAATTCGTTGTCAGCGGTGATAAAATCGAGAAATTTGCACGCAGGACCAACTTTGACGGCTTCGAAAACGTCAATCGTCTCCGTGATATCATGAAAAAACTCGGCATCAGCCACGAACTTACTCGCAAAGGTGCCATCGGCGAAAGCATCATTCGTATCGGCGAGCACGAATTTACCCTTCTCGAACAATAATATTCACCAGAGAGTTTGTAGTCTTGCCTCTCCCCCTTATTGGATGTACACTATAATCATAAGTAGTATGAAAAAACTTTATTCCCAGGGTTTCACCATCACCGAACTCATCGTTGTCACGGCGGTCTCTGGCCTCATGACCATCGTCCTAGTCACCTTTATTGGCTCATGGTTAGGACAGTATGCTATTAGTTCGGTTCGTAACTCAGTCACGACTGATCTTCAAACAGCTCTGACGAAGGTCAACGACGATGTCCGTAATTCCTCTGGCCTGATTCCCGTCAACCAAGTGGCCGACCCCAATGGCCCGAACGGTGGTTACTGGACCTCCAGCAGTACCCAACTAGTCCTAGCTCAAGTCCCGCGTAACGCAGCTGGGATTGCACTGAACATCTCTGGTGGTGTTGCGAATGGTGCCTATGACAGTACTGTCTACTATCTCAGTAATGGCACTCTTTACCGCCGCATCGTCGCCGCCGGTATTGCCACCGAACTAGCAACAACCACTAGCTGTACCCCCCAAGCCGGGGGCGGCTGTCCCACCGATATCAAGATCGTCACAGGAGTTCAAAGCCTCAACTTTATCTGGTTAGACAAAACAGGAGCCGTCACGACTATCCCCGCCATTGCTGCTGCCATTACCACCGATGCCCGCCTCTCTCGTACCCAGTCTGGACAAAACGTCAGTGTCCAGAACAAACTGACGATGACGCCACGGTTGCCGGGGCAGTTTTACACGAATGCACCGCTGGCCGTGGGGCCGGGGGGGCTGATGATTCAGAACGGTGCCACGGTGTCTGGAGCTGACATCTATGTCGGCGGTGATCTTACAGTGCTCGGCGGTTTCACTCTTGGGACACCCACGCAGCCAATTAGTTCGATCACAGTTGCCAAGGCAGGTTATTGCGCGCCTCTTATCGCAACAGCAGGGCTTGGGACATCCTGCATTACGGCGATTGATCCCATCCATAACGCCAATTCCCTAACATTCGATGGAGCACTAGGCGACATATATGCTACAAAAATATGTGCGAATAACCAGACAAAAACTACTAGCTGGACTGGTCGGCAGATCTATGGTCTGGTGCCGAGCTGTATTGCGCCTAAATTACAATTACCGTTTTTTAACAAAGGTGCTCATACTGCTAAGATGACCAACTCAGTCGGGCCACAGGGTTGTGTTGCTTTTACCAGTGGGACAATCACTATACCCGCCAATACGACAATTAATGGCAATCTTGGTCCACAAGGCGGTAACGGTTCTTACTGCACGTATACTATTGGTGGTGATGTCTATGTCACTGGTGACTTAAACGACACCGTAAATCCAACTATCAAAGTTGCTGACGGTCTGACGACCCGACCAATCATAATGGTGAATGGTAAAATAAACATAAGATTCCCGACTATCAAGGCAAATAACCTTGGTATCACGCCGATATTCATCAGCTTTTATTCGACTGATAGTGCCTGCTCGACAAGCCCATTTTGTAGTGACCAAGATGCAACGCGGATCTACAACATACTACAATCTCAAGATCAATCGGCCTATGCCGTCAACCTCAATACACCACTGAGTCTCAGAGGGTCTTTTTATGCCTACTATGGCTCTCTTCAGATTATTCAGGCAAGTGATGTAGTTGGGACATTTGGTGGTCAAGGAGTGGCTATCTGGGGTGGCGGTAGTGGTGTTACCCTAATCGATCAGCCATGGCCCAGTTGATTCGATTATTTGCAAAACGCGTCAGTACCGAATATTACACGTGGCCTTATTAGACTAGTTAAAGTATAATGAAAACCATAACCGCTATGCAAACGTATACATCCCATCATTCAAAAAGAGGTTTCACTATTGTGGAAGTTATTGTGGTAATTGCGCTATTTGCCGTGGCGATGATTGGGCTGGTCTCGCTCGTGTCGTCAATTCAGGTTGCACAGCGAAGTTCAACATATCTTGATACTGCTACCGATGCAGCTCGAAACGAGGTAGAACTGATTCGTGATTCCCAGGTCGCTACTATCACTGATGGAACGAGTTTTACGGCTAGTCTCCCTACGACCTTGCCTACGGGGAGTACTGGTACGGTCGCCGTCAGTACACCTGTCGGTTCCTTGCAGTCAAAACAGATTGATGTCACTGTCTCGTATCCTGTGGGCACGCTGACCAAAAAAGTCACGATTTCAGCCTATATTAATCCTGCTGGTGGTTTCTAGGCATGAATACTCGTAATCAGTCACAGCAGGGCTATCTCATCCTCCTTGTCCTCATCATAATCTCTGCCTTCTTTGGTATCGGCTTGTCTGTCGCCTCTGTCGTAGCAGCCAAGTACGCTCACTCCAAACAAAATGTCTATGTTGAAAACGCTGTCTCTGCCGCCGAAGCCGGTGTCACCGCCACCATTGCTGGGCTCAACTACAGCCAAACTTTTACTGGCTTTCCTATCGCTAACCCCGCCACTCTCTACACCGACCCCAACAGGGGCAAAGCCACCTACAGCACCACCGTCGCTACCAACGGCGACGGTACAGTCACTATTACCAGTATTGGCAATACGTACACCACCACGACAGCCGCCAGTCCTGCTAATACCAAGACGATTAAGGCGATAGTCCAAAAGACCCAAAAGGCCTTTCCGGGATCAGTTATCGCTGGGCCAGGTGGGCTGTTCCTCGATAACGGTGCTTCGGTGAATTCGGCCAAATACGCATATGTGATGGGCACAATAAACGCTTATAACGGTGCCAACATTGGTACGGCTGCCAATCCAATGCAACAGATGAATGTGGCTAACTATGGCTGTGGTACCAGCGCTAATTGGCCGCAGCCGTGTGGTGCTGGCAGTCCGCCGATCACTATCGTTAATGCACTGCATTCGAACAAGATCTATGGTACTACCTGTGCTACCAATCAGACGGACGGGACTGATATCGTTACCCTGATGCCGAATTGCAATGCTCCGATTGCCCAGATGCCGACGTTTGACAAACAATCACTGGTGGCAAAAATCAAAGCTGCTAATCCAACAGCCATGACAGCCAGCTCGATTAGCAACCAATGTACATCGTCCTTCTTTGACCAAACAGTGACAGTTCCTGCCAATACATGGATTACTGGGAATCTGAATGTTAATGCGACGGTGCTTGGTCATTGCCGGGTGCTATTTGCTGGCGATACATATTTTACAGGCAGCCTGACGCTGGGTGTATGGGGGTCACTAGGGGTGGCAGATAGTGCTGGCTCGACCAAGCCGACCATTATTCTCAATGGACAATTTAATGTCTATGGTGCTGGCGGCCTGTTATCCAAATGGGGTGGCTTTCGGCCGAATGCTAGCGGAACGGTCGCGTACGTTGTTAGTTTTTATTCAAGTGACCCAGCTGGCTGCTCCCAGCGCGAGGACGTACCCTCACTGGCGGTACAAACCTGTCTGACCCCCGCACAGGGTCAGCAATCGGCCATGACGACAGGCTTTACGTACGAGGGGATCCACATTGGAAATGGCAGTGCTGATCTTGCCGGTGCCCTCTACTACGCCTACTATGGTGTCGCCGCCGTCTACAATGCTAATCTTTTGTATCCCCAGACCGTCAACGCTATAGGTGGCCAGGGTATTGATGCGTATGCAGATTCTAATGTTAATATTATGTCCACCGAGACTTCTCCCTTTGGTCAGATACTAACGGTACCGGTCTATACAGTGGTTGATTACCAGCAGGTATATTAATCTTGACTCTGGGTGACATGCACGTATAATGAAAACAGCATCAATAAGCTTATGCTAAAAATAGGACGGGACAGTAGAGTGGCGAAAAGCAAAAAATATCTCAAATCTGGTTTTACCATCGTTGAATTAATCGTAGTCATTACTATCATTGGTATTTTGGCGTCGATCGCTATTGTATCTTATTCAGGCACCCAAAGTCGTGCCCGAATGAACGCGGCGGTCTCATCTGCAAATCAAATCAAACTCAAACTTGGCGAATTCTACACTGATAACAATGTCTACCCAGCGACAGCGACTGTCGATACCAATGGTGCCAGTGTGACAACCTATCTTAATAGCATCAATAACAGCGCACTTGCGACCGAATTTAACACAACCGTCACTGGTGGTGTCCGCAAATACCAATATGCCGGTATTCCGGCTGGTTGCGATAACTCTGCGGCTAACAAATGTACTGGATTTAGCATTACCATCCCTGTAGTTGGTTGGAATGGTCAAAGTGGTGATGTTCCGCAAGTGATCAGTAACTAGTCGCTGATCACACGACACTCGATCTTCATATTTTATCTTGTCGTTTTCTGGCTTGATTTATACATTCTACGGCGATCCCCCGGTTTATTAGTCACGATTCAATATTAAAATTGTAAAATAACATTGACAATAAATACAATCTATGCTAATATAGTTTTAACCATCAGGTGAGGTGAGTAATCAATCCCTGTTTGGATACATTTACAAGTTGGATATGAAGACAATTGTTTCGCCGCAGATTATTGGATATGACCCACATATCCGATAACCTGTGGCGAAACCGATCGCCAGGGACTTGGTCTTACCAAGTACAAACGAGGCCTCGGCCTCATTTTCTACAGGAGAAATCATGGATTTTGGATCTAGCACCGGATCTGCACAGAATGCAGGCGGCGTCCTCGGAGGATTCCTCGGCGCCATGTTCGGCGCATTCGGCATGAGCATGCTCATGTCGGGTTCGGCGGCGTAACGGTTTAGGCCGTCACGTCATCCCGCTCGGCGCGCACATAATCACGGTAATCCGTGAGCATGTGCGCCCAGCGGGCCCAAAACTTCACCCCTGGTTCTCTGCCGCCCTTCGGCCGCCGCCGAGAACCAAGCAAGGACCTACAGGTGCACACAAGTGAGCGCGGTTCATTCGAATTCGCAGGATCGTGAGTGGAAGCACCATCGATCTCCGTGTGCCCTGTAGGGCTTTGTCTTCATCCAGCTTGGATCCCTCTGTGTCTTTGACACCGGGGGATCTTTTCGTATCGACACGTATTCGTAGATATGCTATGGTATAAAAACCATCAGGTAGGGTAGGTAATGATCCCTGTATGGCCCTTACAACAAGTTGGAGAGGAGGAGAAATGACCGATTTACAGTATGCCATGATAGTGTTGCAAGCGCTTGCCACTGGCAACGGGCAGACTATTCTGAATGCTATCAACACTGGTAGCGCCGAGATATAGTCGTCATCCCCGGCTGGGTACACAGCTATCACGTAGTGTGTACCCTCTGGGTCATCCCCCAATTTATGATCCCCTCTGCCAATGGCACCGGGGATCTTTTCGTAAAAGGTATTGACATATATCAACAATAGTGCTATAATGCAATTACCATCAAGTGAGGTGAGTAATCATTCCCTGATCGGTACATTGACAAGCTGGATAAATAGTGAAGTTTTCGCTACAGGTTATTGGATACTATTCGTAATATCTAGCAACCTGTAACGAAACATCAAATAGTGGTTGTGATCACAGGGCGTCGCAGTCGTTTACTGCATCGGAAAGAATCTCGAAAGGGAAACTCATGAAAAAGAAACGAATGTGCGGCATCCCTCGGACCACAACAATTCAGAGAATCTTCGGCGGCTCAGGCGACTTCGACACCGGCGGCTTCGGCGACATCCATTTCTTCTGACACTCGGCGGCCGCGATGGCACGTTCGAATGAAAGGACATTAAGTGTTCAAGTTGAAACGCTAGTTGATCCACCCAATGTCCCATGCCACTCAACAGGCCCCGAAAGGGGGTAGCGGATGTCCATCCGCGGTTCGACTTAAGTGTAGTTAACAACTACACTCGTACGGGTTTGGTTCCTACCTACGCGGTAAGGCGCGTTTAATGGGACTCTGGAAGTAGAGTGTAGACTGAGATCGTCTTAGAGACGGCGAGTACTACGGCTTGGGCATAATGCCCCTTCCACCTCTTGACGGGAACGTTAACGTCGAGGCGCACACATTCCCGAACGGGAGCAGACGTCGGCACACCGCCACCTCTGTTCCCGTTCTGGGAAGCTATTTATCCGGCTTGTTAAAAGCCACATCCATGATCATCCGCTCGCTATCAAGCGAGTTTTTTTGTATTATTAGGGTAATGGCACAAACCTTTTTCTTTTATGACCTCGAAACCAGCGGCCTATCTGGCCGCGATGACCGTATCATGCAATTTGCTGGCATACGAACTGATATGGATTTGCAGCCTATTGGCGAGCCGGTCAATGTACTCGTCGCATTAAACGACGATACGTTGCCAAGCCCGGATGCATTAATGGTGACAGGTATCACACCACAACAGACAGTGGCCGATGGCTATTCCGAAGCCCAATTTGCGCAGTTACTGATCGACGATATTTTTACCGAAGATACGATTGTCGTTGGGTTTAACAATATTCGATTTGATGATGAATTTATTCGCCACCTCTTTTGGCGGACTTTCCGTGATCCATACGAATGGGCCTGGCGCGATGGACGATCTCGCTGGGATATATTGGACGTCGTACGGATGACCCGTGCCCTGCGCCCCGATGGAATTGTCTGGCCTGTTGATAGCGAAGGCAAAGCAACCAATCGTTTGGAGCTGTTGGCCAAGGAAAACAAGATTGATCATTTCAAAGCTCACGATGCACTCAGCGACGTGGAAGCGTTGATTGCGGTGACCAAATTGATCAAAGAAAAACAACCTCGCCTGTACGATCATCTGCTGAAATTCCGTGATAAAAAAGAAGTCAAAAAACTGGTTAATCTCGATGACAAAAAACCATTTGTGTATACTAGTGGTCGCTATGATGCCGAACACGAGAAAACGAACGTCGCGTTCCCACTGACGGCGGGCAAAAATGGCAATGTGTTGGTCTATGATCTGCGCTACGACCCAGCTCAATTTGTCGATTTGGATAGCAAAGAACTTGCCAAAAAAATCTATGCCACATGGGAAGAGCGCCAGGCCGATGGTTTCGTCAAACTACCGGTCAAAGAACTGCAGTACAATCGCGCACCGGCTGTTGCACCACTTGGTGTGCTAGAACAAGGCGATGGCTGGCAACGGATTCACCTAGACCAAGCGACAATTGAAAAGCATAAAAAAGCACTACTAGAAGCGCCGCATTTTGCCGAAAATATGCGAAGTTTGTACGAGAACAAAGCAGAGTTTAAAAAGTCACCAGATGCCGAGGCGCAATTATACGATGGGTTTTTGAATGACCGCGATCGACTGCGAGTCGAAACGGTGCGGAATATGGACGATAAACAATTGGCTGATTTTCACCCGGATTTCACCGACGAACGGTTGGCGCCACTACTACTGCATTACAAAGCCCGAAATTATCCAAAAACACTGACCAGTGACGAATCAAAACTATGGGAGCAGTGGCGGACGCAGCGGATCAGCTCGCAGCTTCCTGGCTATATGAAATCATTGCAGCGACTGGCTGGCAAAGAGATCAGCGATGACAAGCAGTTCGTACTGCAAGAACTACAGTTATGGTTGGAGAGTATCGCCCCTGTTGATACCAGCGACCAGGATTCGATGGATTGATTAGATACGACTATAGCGTCGTTTTGGCATACGCTGTTTGCGGGCGATGTGTTTGCCGATCATACGTTTGGCACTGATAAAATTGACCAGTTTGACGACGGTCAGATCGATCAGAACTGCCCAAGAGATTGCCGCCCCAACAAGAAACATCATGTTTGGCGAAAGGTCGATTGAGGTACCTGGTACCGCACCGACGAGAATGAATATAAGCAGTGAATTCAGCACGCCAGATTCGCTTAGCACCATAAGTACCAAAAAAATAATGCTGCTGATAATCACGATCTTTTTCATTTTCACACCTTTGTAACAATTGATTTAAAACGAATATAGCACCTCTGTCAAGTATATGCAACGATAAGCATGATGCTTTACAAACGACGCAAACCAGCTATTATGATAGTAATAACTAGGGGGGTGACGTTGAAACGAATTGATCTATCACGTGCAGAACCGAACGGTGTAATGACAATGACAAGTGAAGCAATGGTAGGCGAATTGAAGGATGATTCGCCAACACATTCGTGGATAGTGAGCGGTGATAGGGTAGATGTCTTTGAAAAGATGATGGCCGATAAGGGCGTTATGCCGTTTGGACGGTTTGCACTGGATATGGTTTTTGATCAGCTTGAAGGTGACAATATTCGTGCCGAAGTTGGAACCCTAGCGACTGGCCTGATATGTGAGGTGGGATATTGTGCGACGGAAACCGATAGTAGCCCTCTGTATCACATGGTTCCAGACCCCTCATAATAGCTATAATCTATTGACTTTTCATACCTTTTATGCTAAAATAGTAGGTAAGTGTGTGAGGAACCATAAGTACTCCACGCAGCTCTCCACAATCCGAGTACTACAAATTCAAGGAGTTGGTCATGTCCGACCGTTCGCCCTACGAGGTCACCCCGATCGAGAAAATCGAAAAACACGACGGGGCCTCACTTCCACCTTTGCTCCTGTGGTTCATCGTTGGACTCATTGGTGGGTCCTTTGCTGTCGGTATCGGCACTCTGGCCAGTATCCACCCTGGTCAGTCGTTCGTGCCTCAGCCGTCAACAACGGTTTGCAACAGCCCATCGACGGGCTACTGCGCCGACCTAAGCAGGGATCCAGCCTGGCAGTCACCGCAGGACAATGTTCTTCCGTCATACATTCCGCCGTTTCTGACCTGTACGGCAGCCGATTGTCCGCCTCCGCCACTCTGCACAGTCAACTGCATGCCACCGCCCAGGTAGCAAGCAATGTAGTACAACGTTCGTGGGGAGTGCCCTGGTTACCTTTCGCTTTATTGCGACTGGTGGCCGGGGTGCTTTTCATTTTGTGAGGGTAGAGCAAAGAGGTCTTTCTGTGGTATAATAAGTCGTTATGCCAGAGGTTATACGTGTTACAGGTGCGAGGGAGCACAACCTAAAAAACATTAACGTGGAAATCCCACGTGATAAATTAGTCGTGATTACCGGTCTGTCTGGATCGGGCAAATCGTCACTGGCGTTCGATACAATTTATGCCGAAGGTCAGCGTCGGTATGTTGAAAGTTTGTCTAGTTATGCTCGTCAATTTTTGGGGACAATGGACAAACCGGATGTTGATCAAATCGAAGGCCTGAGTCCGGCGATTTCGATCGACCAAAAATCCACCAGCCGAAACCCACGTAGTACTGTTGCGACTGTCACTGAAATTTATGATTATTTGCGTCTGTTGTTTGCGCGTATTGGCGTGCCGCATTGTCCGATCGATGGGTTGGCTGTTCAGCGACGAACTCCCCAGGATATTATTGATGAAATCTTGAAATATGAAGATGGCAAACGCTTGATGATTTTGGCGCCAATTGTCAAAAGCAAAAAAGGTGAGTTTGCGCACATTCCTGAACAATATCGACGCCTCGGGTTTGCTCGCGCACGTGTTGATGGCGTCATCTACGCACTTGACGAATTTCCGGACCTGCAAAAAAACATCAAGCACGACATTGAAATCGTGGTTGATCGTATCGCGATGGCTGCCGACATGGCGGGGCGTGTGACGCAATCGGTTGAACAAGCACTCGATTTAGGTGGTGGCATTGTCGAAGTTTTGGACGTCGAAACTGAAAAAACTAATATCTTTTCGCAGCGTTATGCATGTATTGATCATCCAAACGAGGAAATCCCCGAACTTGAACCACGACTATTCAGCTTTAACGCGCCGCAAGGTGCATGCCCGGTTTGTACCGGACTCGGCAGCCGATTGGAAGTTGATCCTGATCTCGTTTTTAACCCAAATCTGACCATCGCCGAGGGTGCAATTCGTCCGTATAACCGCGTTAATAGTGACGCCTGGTATATGAAGCGTTTGGTGGCTGTTGGCGATAGACACGGGTTTAGTACGCAGGTGCCAGTCAAAGATTTGAGCGACGAAGCATTGCAAAAAATCCTTTACGGAACAGACACAGAAACCTATACGGTGCAATTAGGGAGTGGTCGAACATATGATTCCGCCTATGAAGGTGTGATTCCAAATCTCGAGCGTCGTCACAAAGAAACTGACAGCGAATTTATGCGTCGTGATATCGAACGATTTATGCGTGAACGTGAATGTCACGCTTGCCACGGCGCACGACTAAAACCTGTTGTTTTGGCAGTCACAATTCACGATCTGAATATTATGGATATTTGTAATTTGGGTGTTGATGACGCGCTTGATTTGTTCACAAATTCGTTGAAACTCAACGACCAGGAACAATTTATTGCAGCGCAAATTATGAAGGAAATCAACGCGCGACTCGGATTTATGAGCAACGTCGGCCTGAATTATTTGGAACTGGCACGGGCTGCCAATACACTGTCTGGCGGTGAGGCGCAACGTATTCGATTGGCGACGCAAATCGGGTCTGGTCTGCAAGGCGTGTTATACGTCTTGGACGAACCATCAATTGGATTACATCAACGTGATAATGATCGTTTGATTGGCACGCTGAAACATCTGCGTGATCTAGGTAATACGGTCCTTGTTGTTGAACATGACGAAGATACAATTCGTCATGCTGATTATTTACTAGATATCGGACCTGGTGCTGGCGTTGCTGGTGGGCAAGTCGTATCGGCCGGAACACCCGCCGAAGTAGCTGCCGATAAAAACAGTATTACAGGGCGTTATTTGGCCGGTACCGAAAAAATCGACGTACCAAAAAAACGTCGTCCCGTCATGAAAGATCGCAACTTGATCATTCGTGGTGCACGCGAAAACAATCTCAAAAATATTGATGTTTCGTTCCCACTCGGTATCATCACGGTCGTGAGCGGCGTCAGTGGATCGGGCAAATCAACATTGGTTAATGATATTTTGGCCAAAGAACTATCTGCTCGTTTGCATCGTAGCCAAGCTGTTCCGGGTGCACACGAAAACATCGAAGGCATCAATCAATTAGACAAAGCGATCGTGATTGATCAGTCAGCGATTGGTCGCACACCACGCAGTAACCCAGCGACATATACAGGCGTATTTACGCCAATCCGTGAACTATTTGCCGCAACACCAGAATCAAATATTCGTGGTTACAAAGCCGGACGATTTAGTTTTAACGTCAAGGGCGGGCGCTGTGAAAACTGCCAGGGCGATGGCGTTATCAAAATCGAAATGCATTTCCTGCCTGATGTGTATGTGACGTGTGATGTTTGTAATGGCAAGCGCTACAACCGCGAAGCACTCGAAATCCGATACAAGGAAAAATCAATTAGCGATGTGCTAGAAATGACCGTTGAACAAGCCGCTGAGTTTTTCGAAAATGTGCCGACTATTTCGCGTAAATTAACGACACTTGTCGAAGTGGGTCTTGGCTATATTCATCTAGGCCAGCCAGCCACGACATTTAGTGGTGGTGAAGCACAGCGCATTAAACTCGCCAGCGAGTTGTCGCGTCGTAGTACCGGCAAGACGATGTATATCTTGGACGAACCAACGACTGGTCTGCATAGCGCCGATGTAAAACGACTACTTATGATTCTGCAGCAATTGGTTGAAGGCGGAAATACTATGGTGATCATCGAACACAACTTGGACGTTATCAAAACTGCCGATCATGTGATTGATATGGGTCCCGAGGGCGGTATTGGTGGTGGTACGATTGTTGCCGAGGGTACACCCGAGCAAATCACGAAAGTCGCCGCTTCATTTACTGGTCAGTATTTGAAAGATCTTTTGTAATTCATGAAACGTTTGTTTGCATCTGAGTATGTCAAACATTTTCGAACCGTTGGGGCAGTTGCGCCAAGTTCGAAGTACCTGGCACGCCAAATGGTTGCACCAATTGACTTTGCATCAGCAAAAGTAATTGTACAATTCGGGCCTGGTACAGGTAGCTTTACCAGGGCTTTGATAGATGCACGACAACCAGACACAAAGTTGTTACTCATCGAACGTAACCAGCCATTTTGTGACGTACTAGTAAAGGAATTTGGTCACGCGAAAAACGTTATTATCGAACATGATTCAGCAGCACATGTTCGTGTGCTTTTGCACAAACATCATTTAGGTAAGAAAGTGGACTATATCGTTTCTGGATTGCCATTTGCGTCGCTTCCGCATAATGAATCTACCAAGATTCTTGCTGAGGCAGTCAGTTGCCTCAAAGCGAACGGTTTGTTTATAACATTTCAATATACTTTGTTGAAAAAATCGTTTCTTGCTCATTATTTTTCAAACATTACGACCAAGCGTGAGTGGCGCAATGTGCCGCCTGCCTATATTTTGACCTGTCGAACTAAGTAATTATTTACGACGCAACAATGTAGCGAATTGTTTTTTCGTGATTTTCCACATAGCATCTCGCTGACTTTTGTTTTTCATCAACGGAATAATCGCTGGTAATATCGAGATGATCAAAATAATGATTACAAGTGGAAGCAAAACATGGTCAATCGAAATGCCGATGCTTTCAAACCAAGCTCCAAGGAAGAATCCAAGATAAAGGTTGAGGACTACCCAACCTGCACCGCCCAAAAGATTAAAGGTAACAAATGTACGGTAACTCATTTTGCTGGCACCAGCAACGATTGGGGCGAACGTGCGAACAGCAGGAATGAAACGGGCGAATATGATAGTTTTACCACCGTATTTTTTGTAAAATTCTTCGGCTTTGCGAAGATGAGTTTGTTTGAATACGCGGGAATTAGGACGATCAAATAGTTTGCGACCAACGCGATGACCAAAGGTATAGCCAACACTATCGCCAGCAACCGCGGCGATAAATAATATCAATGCCAAGACGTTAATATCTATCGGCAGTAGTCCTGCGTGTACCAAAAATCCAGCCGTAAATATAACGGTATCACCGGGTAGAAAGAAGCCAATTAACAGGCCTGATTCGGCAAAAATCATAATAGTAATACCAACGACGCTAATCGTTTCGAGTAGTTTTATTAAATCAACGCCTGGAATCATACCGTATCATTGTATCATGTTATAATAGACGCTAGGACTGAACGACTCTTGATTGGAGGAATGACATGAGCGATTTTTCACTGAAATTAGACGAACGAACGGCACAGGGCAAGCAAGTAGCAAAACTACGTGCGACTGGCCAAGTACCAAGTGTTGTATATGGCGGTTCGGCCGAACCTATGAACACGCAATCTGCGCTGGTTGCGACGACAAAAGTTGTCCGTAGCGCCGGTAAGCACTCACCAGTTAATCTCACGATTGATGGCAAGAAAAAACTAGCAATCATCAAAGATATTGATCTAGATCCTGTCAAACATATCATCCGACATGTGGCATTTCACACGATCAATCAAAATGATGTGATCACGACTGAAGTGCCAATTCACTTGGTGGGTCAGGGCGAAAGTGAAGCAGAGCGTCTAGGACTCGTTGTGTTGCAAGCAATTGAGCACATCGAGATTAAGGCAAAGCCTGCATCACTCCCTGAATCTTTGGAACTTTCAATTGTTGGCCTCGCCACAACTGAAGACAAATTGACACTCGGTGATATCAAAATGCCAGAAGGCGTTGAATTCGCCGACATGGAACAGGACACGACTTTGGTAGTAGCCAACGTTTACGAACCATCTGCGTTACAGGCTGCAAATGACGCAGCTGGTGGTGATGCCGAAGACGTCGACGAAGTTGTCGCCGAGAACGGTGCCGAGCCAACAGCTGACGGCGCTGCGGAAAAAACCGAAGAGTCAAAGTAATTTCAGACGCATAGTAAAAACTCCGCTTGTTTACGAGCGGAGTTTTTATTCCTCTATAAATCCGCCACTTTGATGTGACCAGAGTTTGGCATAGGTACCTTTTTGGTTGAGTAGTTCTGTATGTGTGCCATTCTCGATGATTTTACCATCATCAAGGACGATAATTCGATCTAATTTGGCGATCGTCGATAGGCGGTGAGCGACAACAATGCTGGTGCGATCTTGCATCAATTTTGTGAGTGCATCTTGGATAAATTTCTCGCTTTCGCTGTCGAGCGCACTAGTTGCTTCGTCTAATACTAAGATCGGAGCGTCCTTGAGAATCGCCCTGGCAATTGCAATACGCTGACGTTGCCCACCAGATAATTTAACGCCACGTTCTCCAACAATCGTGTTGAGCCCTCCTGGTAACTTGTCGATAAATTCAGTTGCGTTGGCACGCTCGACTGCTTGCATGATTTCGGCATCCGTTGCACCCGGTCGTCCATAAGCGACGTTATCGCGCAGGCTGCGATGGAACAAATACGGTTCTTGTGGCACGTAGGCGATTGCTGATCGAAGGCTTTTTTGCGAAACTTGGCTAATATCCTGACCATCAATCATAATTGCTCCTTGCGTGATGTCGGCAAAACGAAGAATAAGTTTGGTAAGCGTTGTTTTGCCACCGCCGCTCGGACCTGCTAGGCCAATGCGTTCGCCTGATTTGATATGAAGCGTAAGATCAGTGATGACTGAATCACTTTGACTATCATGATACGCAAAACTTACCTGATCGAACTGGACATCACCGCCCTCTACTGTCAATTGCTGAGCGTGTGGTTTATCGACGACTTCTGGTGTTTCGCTCAAAATATCGGTGATTTCAGCAGCATCCAAAAATACTTGCTCGGATGTTCGAATGATAGGTGAAATGTCAAAGATTGATCCAGTGAGACGACCCAGATAGGTGACGGCAAAAACAAGTGCTGCGATGGAAATGTTACTCGTCGAAAATAGCCAGACGCAGACAGCCATTGTAATGATTTGGAACGTAAATAGTGCTCCTTGGCGAATGATTGATTCACGTTGAATAACGTCGATCTCTTTGCTGATAACACTTTCGATCTTTTTGCGATCAGTCACGACTCGTGTTACTTCGCGGTCTTCGGTCGCAAAGAATCGGACGATTTGTTGGTTGCCTAATATGTCAGCAATGGTACCGGTAAGAGCCGACGTCATAAGTTTGCGTTTGTATCTGATTGGCGCGCGTTCGAGACTACCGATAATACTACGCCATACAAGCAGACCTGTAATCAATCCGAGCGGCAGCAACAGTATTGGTGACATGAATGCAATCACGATCAGACTACTGATGAAGTTGATAGCAATACTACTGGCGTTTAGGAATATCACATCAAGAAACGTCACGATTGATTGACCGAACTTACTCACATCACCAGCTAATGATCCGACTTTTCGGTTGGCAAAAAACTGGTCGCTATGTGCCATCAAACTAGTTGTCGCGCGGTCAATCAGTACTGTTTGCATACGCTCTTCCTGCTTGAACAAGCGTTGGAATCCAAAGTATGCAGTTAGGAGTGAGGCAATCGAGACGATTGTTGCAAGTACAAGTAACAAGACTGGCTCCTGCCAATCGTGCGGTTTGGTCAGCATTGACTGGATAATAAAGCTAAAAATAAGTGGCAAGATGACAACATAAAGCAGGCGGTTGAGCGGAATGAGAGTTGAATATATGAAAACACTCTTTTTGTCCTTTAGTATTTCTTGGCGAAAAATTGCAAAGGTTTTTTTGGTTGTTGACGCGTTGGTGACACTGAATATCTTAGGCATAATTAGCTTTCAATAAATCCGCCACTTTGATGTGACCATAATCTTGCATAGGTTCCATTTTTTGCGAGTAGTTCAGCATGCGTTCCGTCTTCGACAATTTTGCCATTGTCTAGTACGATGATTCGATCCAATTTTGCAATAGTTGATAATCGGTGGGCGATAACAATGCTTGTACGATCTTTCATTAATGTCTTGAGTGAATCCTGTATCAGTTTCTCGCTTTCACTATCGAGTGCGCTAGTGGCTTCATCGAGTACAAGAATTGGTGCGTTTTTTAAGATGGCGCGAGCAACTGCAATACGCTGACGTTGCCCACCAGATAATTTGACGCCACGTTCACCGACGAGTGTATCAAATCCGGCAGGAAGCGATTCAATAAATTCCAAGGCATTTGCTTTTTTCGCTGCTTCAATGACATGTTCTTTCGTTGCTTTTGGATTACCGTATGCGATATTTTCTTCTAATGATCGGTGAAATAGAAGAGGTTCTTGGGGGACATATGATATGGCTTGACGTAAATCATCCTGAGAAACAGAAGCTATGTTTTGCCCGTCAATTGTAATATTGCCGCTATCAATGTCGGCAAAACGAAGTAGTAGGCTCGTAAACGTTGTTTTGCCTGCACCTGAATGTCCAACCAAGCCTACTTTTTGTCCTGCTTGTACTATGAGATTGAAGTCTTTAAAAATCGCGTGCTCTGCACCATCATGGTTGAAGGAAACATTGTTAAATTTGATAGTTCCTTCATTAACAATCAATTCCTTGGCCGTCGCAAGATCTTGAACTGACGGCTGAGTCAAAAGAATTCTTGTCATTTCTTCGGCATCACCAATGGCGCGATTATAATCACGGAGTGTTGCTCGTCCGAACATCCATAATTCTTGGGTAATAATTCCAGTGTATTGAATGACCAAAAAGACCGTTGCGATATTTGCTTTCCACAGTACCACACTCACGATGGCAAGGCCGAGAGAAAAAATTCCCAGGATTGATGTTGCACCACTGAAAAAGAAATCACGTCTTGTGACGGCACTCATGAGTGAATAAGACGTATTGTAACTTTCGGTTGTTGCTTTAGAATATCGATCATCTTCATATTTTGTTGCAGCAAAACTTTTGACTGCAAGAACATTAGTAACCATGTCCGCCAAAAAACCAGTTTGTTTGTTGTTGGCGGCTGCGTCCAACGCATTAAGCGTTCGAACATGCTTTGTTATTTTGAGTGCAACAAGAATGAAAATGAATGAAAAAATCAAAAGGAATATCACTACTGCAGGTGCGCGATTCCACAAAATGACAGTCGTAAAGACAAAAGACAATACAAGCGATGACAACGAGAAAACCGTGGTATCAAGAATACGAACATAGGCTGCTACAAATTTATTGGTTTGACTAACGAGTGAACCACCAAAGTGATTAGCATGAAAGGTCGTATCAAGTTTCATGAGATGATTAAAAATATTTTGGTGCATATCCCGTGAAACACGAATCTCCAAAAGCCACAGTAATATAACTGCAAGGCGCCAAAGTACTACACCACCGGTAAATAATATAACTATATAAAGAATAAGATCATTACCAAAGCTTCCCCATACATCACCTTGTTTAAAATCACCATTTGTCAGTCGCTCCAAAATACCAGCAATAATAAGTGGCGGTACAAAGCGCAGCATGAAACCAGCAATAATCACTGTCACTGACAGGCTTGCAAGATGAAGTTTGTAGCGACGTGTGTATTGCCAGAAAAGTCTGAGAATGGCGCCAGTCATGATTGGGTGCTTTTTATCTTTGGACACAACAAAATTCCTTTGTTTTTAGTATAAATGAAATGAGATTTTATCGCCATTGGTTTGGCCGTCCAAACGTTTGCGAGTAGAGGATTACAAGAATGTAATCATAGTATGATATATTATGCACAACTAGGATTGATCTGACAAGTGTATAATAGAGCTAATGGTACGCAAGTTAACAAAATCTGCAAAATTTAACAAATGGTTTGAACGCGCCTACTTTATTGGTGTTGCCATCAAGGGTTTCGATGGGTTGGTTGAGCTTGTTGTTGGTTTGGCGCTGCTAATATCTCCTAGTTTAGTACATAGT
This sequence comes from Candidatus Saccharimonadota bacterium, assembly GCA_041691795.1. GTDB lineage: Bacteria > Patescibacteriota > Saccharimonadia > Saccharimonadales > Saccharimonadaceae > JBEPTX01. The sequence goes on along the minus strand of JBEPTX010000001.1, from coordinate 193,963 downwards.
GTGCTGTCTGCTGTTGCCGGAGAAGCAGGTGAACATCACGCGCATATGTTTCGATTCATTGCCGAGTATGTTGCACGACTCGACAATGAACTTGCTCATAGCGGACTGACATTTCTCATTATATTTTTGATCGGTCACGGCGTTGTGAAATTGGTGCTCGTGTACTGCTTGCTCAAAGAAATTGTCAGAGCGTATCCCTACGCGCTATTTATTTTGGTACTGTTCTTGATCTATCAAGTCTACGTACTGTTTGGCGACCACTCAATCGGCATGTGGTTGTTCACGATTCTGGACATTGTGATTATTTATCTTGTTTGGGGCGAGTGGCGCGAACTGCATCACAAGAGTGTGAAGCAGCTGCCCGACGAAGGCTAGTCATATTGAACAAATCACCCCTGTAAGTTATACTGTAGGACGATGCAAAAGATTATTCTGTATTACAAATTTACCCCGATCAAGGATCCGGTGACGCTCAAGCTATGGCAAAAAACATTGGCTGATAGTCTGAATCTCCGTGGGCGTATTTTGATCTCACAACATGGTGTAAATGGGACACTTGGCGGTGATATTGATGATCTCAAGAAATACATAAAAGCCACAAAAGAATTTACTGGATTCAAGGGCACGATGTTCAAATGGAGCGAAGGTAGCCGCGAAGACTTCCCACGATTAAGTGTCAAAGTTCGCGATGAAATTGTCGCGTTTGATGCCGCTGATGAGTTGAGGGTTGATGAACATGGTGTGGTTGGTGGTGGCGTCCATTTGAAACCAAAACAAGTTCATGAACTGGTGGAAAAACGTGGCCACGATGTCGTATTTTTTGATGGTCGCAATGCTCACGAGGCCGCAATTGGTAAATTTAAAAATGCTGTCGTGCCGAATACTCATACCAGCCGAGATTTTATTGCAGAACTTGAGAGCGGAAAATACGACGACCTGAAAGATAAACCTATCGTCACTTACTGTACGGGTGGAATTCGCTGTGAAATTCTGAGTAGCCTGATGAAAAATCGTGGCTTTTCGGAAGTATACCAAATCGATGGCGGGATCGTAAAATACGGTGAAAGTTATGGTGATGATGGACTATGGGAGGGCAGCCTGCGTGTGTTTGACGATCGCATGACTGTTGATTTTTCTGACCACCCAAAAACAATTGGCGAGTGTACGCATTGTGGTGGCAAAACGGCTAATTACGAGAATTGTGCGTGGGCCAATTGCAATGATTTGGTGCTGATTTGTCTGCACTGCAAACAAGATCCTGATAAATTATTCCATACAGACAATTGTCGTCAAAAAGCCAAAATTGGTTCGACTTCCTAACTTACGGAAATAATGTACCTGTCACCGTACTTGTTATTGATGAATCATCACTCGGTTATGATGTCTCGTTTAGTAAAGTTGAAAATACCAATTGCGGCCAGGATAATACCAATTCCAACCAACCAAGCCAATGTCGACCAATCAGGATCTTTGGCAGGTGAAAATTGAATGTAATGAAAGAGTGAACTTTTGATAACAATATCATTGAGTTTCAGAACTGACTGTAGGACATCAATCACGAGTGACCAAATGATAACAGCGTACATACTAATGCTTGCGAGGCGAGGGAAAAAGCCATAAAAGAGCGTACCAATCCCAAGCACAAGTACGGCCGTCCCCACGAGGCTGATCGCATTTTGTAGGATTGTCGACAAGTTAATTGAAATACCTTGTGAACCTGCAATCGACCACATAGTTATCGCACACAAAAGCGATATGACGGTAAACGCAGTGACGATAATAATCAGACGATTGGTCAGCCAGGTGCTGCGTTTGATTGGTTGAACGAGCAAATTATCGAGATAGCTCTTTGCTTCCTCATGCCTGATTGCGGTCAGACCAATTGTCGCCATGACGAGTAGAAGCATTGCTGTCATGGTGCCACCAGCACCAAGGAAGATGAGTTTGATGTCGCTGAGTGAACCACCGGCATGAGTCACCAAAGACTCGACAGCAGGTGAAGTGCTGACTAAATTGACTGCAACATTTGTGATGGCTGTCAGTAGGGCAGTTATCGAAAGTGCGCCGATCCCCCACCAAACGTAGGTGCTGAGATTTTGTCGAAGTGCTAATTGGGCTGGTGATTTTAACAGAAAGAAACGCGATTTTGCGACAGTTGATTGGCGAATCAGACCTGCTCCCATATCACGCTTTCCGCTTAGATAAATACCGATTGTGATAGCAGTAGTTGCGATAATAAGTGTCGGCAATGCCCAAATAATCTTTGGATCGAGAACTGGATTGAGCAGATCAGTCCATCCAAATGGTGTATATTGCTTGAGCCAGTTAAGATCACTGACACTATTGGCAGTGCCACGAATAGCAAACAAAACGAGTAACGGAACAAGGCCATAAAATGTCGCACGTGATCGTGTAATTGCCAGCTGACTGGTGATAACGCCGATACTACTGAAAAAGAGCGCTGGCAAAAACACGCCAGCAACCATCAGTGCGCTTGTTGACGGAGCGAGCGCGACTTGCGGGTCGGCACCAAGTGCGGCGACAATAACAAAGGCAATGAAATAGGCGAGGAGGATTGAATAACCAAATCCTATCAAGATCTGCCAACTGGCTTTTTGCGAAGTTGTTTTGCCTGCAATGATCGCTTCCCATTTGCCATCTTCTTCCTGACCACGTAGCAAGCGAGTGACAACGACTAATCCCCAGATTCCTATGATGAGCGTTGTTGTGGGAACGGATTTGTATATTGCGTATCCCGCCGGGAGAACAAGATTGGCCGTTTCACCCGCGGTAAATCCAAGTGCCGGAACAGCTTGAAGTGAGGCTGCAATAGTGTCGCGTGAATGTTTGTCAGGATAAGCTGCGGCGTAGGCTGCACCCTGTGTACCCAGAATAATTCCGGTTAATATACCCAAGATCAATGCTCCGCGTAGTGTTTGATGAAAGCCAAAATGACGAAGCGCCCGGTTGACTAAAAAATGAGGAGGATTTTTTGCAGTGGCCATTATTTTGCCTCGGGTTTTTTATCGTAAAGCGCCAAAAATAGTTCCTCTAGCGATGGTTTGCGACTCAAAAAGCTGATTGGTTTTGCCTTGCTGACAACAGCTAGTAATTCGTCGATCGAGCCAGTCACATTACAGCGCAGGAAATGATCATGTGTTTCGATATGAGTCAGGTTTTTGATATGCGAAACATTAGGTGGTGCGCCGTGGAATGTCGCCTCGACGGTAACCGCCGAAAAATGACGAAGTTCATCCAATGTCCCAAGTTCAACTAGCTTTCCTTCGCGCAGCACGCCGACTCGGTCGCATAGTTCCTCGACTTCTTCTAGAATGTGTGATGACAAAAAGATGGTCTGGCCGTTTTTCTTGGCAGCCAAAACTTCGTTACGAAATACCTTGGACATCACCGGGTCGAGTCCGCTGGTTGGTTCGTCAAAAACCAACAGATCAGCACGAGTTGCAAGCGCTGCAATTAATGCGATTTTTTGTCGGTTGCCTTTAGAATACGTTCGAATCTTTTTGTTCGGATCAAAGTCGAATTTTTTGATCAATTCTTTTTGGTATGCAAGATCAGTGCTGCCATGAATATTTGCCAAAAACTTTAAAGTTTCGGCGCCACTGAGTGACGGCCAATAACTTGTTTCACCGGGAACATAAGCGACTTTTGCGTGAATCGCCGATGACTGCATCGTGGCATCTTGACCCATGATAGTTGCGCTGCCATTTGTCGGTTTGATCAGCCCCAAAAGCAAACGAATCGTTGTTGTCTTACCGGCTCCATTTGGTCCTAAATACCCGAGGACCTCACCTTTATTGACCGTGAGATCTAGGTGGTCCAGCGCTGCTTTGTCACCATATTTTTTCGTTAAGTTCTTTGTTTCGATAATTGCCGTCACAGTAGTACTCTCGCTCATGCTTATAGTATAATACTACCCAAGCACAAGCGAAAGGCGGAAATGACAAACTATATAGCCTTACTCCGTGGCATTAATGTTGGCGGTAAAAACATGATCAAAATGGCAGATCTCGTGAACTGTTTGGAAGCGCTAGGATTTTCTGATGTCTCGACGTACATCGCCAGCGGAAACGTCATTCTAAAATCAGATAAATCCCCAGCCGAGATTAAGACCGAGATTGAGACTGCCCTCGTTAAAAACTTCGAACTTGATAGCGAACTCATCAAAGTTTTGGTGCTGAGCCATAAGCAGCTCCAGTCAATCATTGATAACAAGCCGAAAGGCTTTGGCGACCAGCCAGACAAATACCATAGCGATGCGATTTTTCTGATGGAAATTGATGCAGCCCAGGCGATGCCAATATTCAATCCTCGCGAAGGAGTCGATTCAATCTGGCCAGGTAGCGGTGTGATTTACTCACAACGTTTGAGTGCTCTACGCACCAAAAGTCGACTTAATCAGGCCATGGGATCACCGCTCTACAAATCCATGACAATTCGTAACTGGAACACAACAATAAAGTTATTGAATATATTGAATACTTAGAGCCTGTTCCAGATCTCCCCATTCTGACTAAAAATCACCCGATATTTGGTCAAAAAGAGTCTGAACCTTCGCTAGGTGGCTACGGCAACCTCTTGTCGGCTCAAACTCTTTTTGCTCCAAAATCGGGCAATTTCGTCGATATGGGAGATCTGGAACAGGTTCTTAGGCAGTTTCTTGTGGGCGGATATAGCGAGGCAACAGGAAGCTTAATCCAAAGGTGATAGCGACCAAGAACAGTTCGTAGATGACGGCGATACGGAATCCATCGATGAAGTTGTTGGCGTTGGCTTTTTTGGCACTAGCTGTAATGGTATCGGCGATTTGCTTGCTCGCTGGCGTTGCAGGGCCGGTCGATTGTTCGAGCTTTTTACAACTTTCGGGTGTGACGTTGGCATCTTTGGATTTTGTTCGATCAACAAAGCAGGTTTTGATGCCATCGATCATGCCGTCTTGAACTTGCGCAGGCACGTGTTGCGCGGTAAGTGTACTACGAATATCAGGTGAGACGCTGTCAAAACTTGCGGCAGCATGAGTCTGGAGTTGGCCAAAGAAGAAGACACCGATGATGGCAATACCGATCGCGCCACCAAGTTGCTGAATTGCGTTTAGAACGCCAGATGCAGAACCAGCATGTTTTGAATCGACATCGGTCAGCGCAACCGAGAAGATTGGTGCCATGACTGTTCCCATACCGAGCCCAATCACGAGTAGTGCGGGTGCGACGAACCATGGATTCAGATCGAGTCCACCATTTTGAACGATCCAGTACAGACCACTGAGTCCGAATGTCATAATGATTGCACCCAGTGAGATCGTGTAACGGCCAAGTTTTGGCATAAGTTTCTGGCTGACAACGCCGATACTAAGGCCAATACCAATGGCAATTGGCAGACCAGTCAGCGCTGCCTTGATAACATCAAATCCGAGTCCGATCTGAAGCATCAGTGTAAACGAGAGGAAGAATCCTGCCATGACGCCTTGGTAGACGATGTTGCTGAGCATACCCATCGAGAACGAACGCTTTTTAAACAGTACTGGCATGATAAGTGGCGAATGGTCGGTTCGATCTTTGTGTAGCTGCCACCAAGCAAATATTCCAAAGATGGGTACAGCAGCAGCCATCATCCAGAATGACCAAGCTGGCCAATCAAGCTCACGTCCTTGGATAAGTGGGAAGACAAGAAGGAGTAGAGCAAGAATGACAAGGAATGTACCGACAAGATCAAGCTTGAGCGGGTGTGGTGATTTGCCGTTAGGAAGGTAGCGAGATGCAGCCAGGAAAGCAAAGATGCCAACTGGTACGTTGATTAAAAAGATCGGTCGCCAATCAGATCCAGCAATGTTGGCATTGATCAAAATACCACCAATAATTGGTCCAAGTGAGGCCGATAGTCCACCGAGCGCGCCGAATAATCCCATGACTTTGCCGCGTTCATTTGGTTTGTACATAATCTGCATCAATGACATCACTTGCGGTACCATCAGCGCCGCCATCATACCTTGGACGATTCGAGCACCCACCAGGACTTCTGGGTTCCAGGCGAGGCCGCTAAGGAGTGAGGCAAGTGTAAATCCAGCTACGCCCCACATGAATAGTTTCTTGTAGCCAAATACATCACCCATGCGTCCGCCGGTAATCAATAGGACGGCAAAGGCGAGTGAATAGCCCGCAATCAGCCACTGGATAATCGCAAAACTGGCACCAAGATTGCTTTGAATTGATGGAATTGCGATATTAACGATTGTTGTGTCAAGGAGGTCCATCACAAAGGCGAGGGCAACAATGGTGAGGGCAATGGTACGCTGGCGACTGGTGAATTTGCTGGCATGATGTTGGGCTGAATGGGCGGGGTGTTCGCTTGACATAACTATGCTCGCTTTCTATAATTGCTAGATAATATCTTAATAACTAATTATCTTAGATTGTAAGACAATAGGTAAGTCAAAGTCAACCATGAAATCGAAAAAAGAATTAATTAATCAGTTGTGCCAGGTGTTTCAGCGCCAAGGTACTTTGACAGTTCTCCACACTCATGCTGTTGCTACTAAAATTGGATTGAGCGCGACTGAATTTGAATGTCTGGACACGATTAGTCGTAATCAGCCGATCATGGCAGGGCAATTGGCGACGATGTGTGGTCTGACGACAGGGGCAATTACGGGCATTATTGATCGCCTGGAAAAGGCTGGATTTGTCGAGCGTGCAGTGTCGCAAGAAGACCGTCGGTGCGTGTTTTTGCGGCCGATCGAGCGTCTGGAGACGAATCGCAAAGTTGCGGCCCTGTACGGGCCAATGAGTCACGCATTTGAACAAGTTGTTGCTGACTGTACTATCGATCAGTTGCGGTTTTTGGTCGATAGCCATAGCCGCATGAATGATGCTGCCCAAGATATTATTGTTGAAATGAATAAAAAATAAGCAAAACCGAAATAGCAGTATAATAGAACTATGGCAGAAGAACCCACAACAAGTCAGCTTTTGGCACGACGTGCAGCCCAAGTCCAACGCGGCGGTGCCAGGGCAGCCGTGCTTGGTGTTAACGACGGGCTAGTGAGTACATTATGTATTGTTGTCGGTGTGGCGGCAGCTGGTGGTAATCCACGTGCAGTTTTAACGGCTGGATTTGCTGGACTCCTGGCGGGTGCAATTTCGATGGCGGCAGGCGAATGGATATCGGTTCGATCACAGGTCGAATTATTTGAAGGTGTGCTAGATGATTTGAAGATTGCGGTCAAAAATGATCCAGATCTGCTCAATAAAACACTCGCTCATACATTTGCAAAATACGGCATGCGTCATGAAAGTGCGCATGAAGCGGCGAGTGATATTGCCAAAAATGGCAAGGGATTTATGAAAGTATACTCTGCCCAAGTCATTGGTATTAATCCCGATGAACTTGGTTCCCCATGGCGGGCTGCGAGTTCATCATTCGCATTATTTGTAGCGGGCGCACTAATTCCTATTTTGCCATGGCTATTTAATAAATCAGGTGTGTTTGCCATTGTCGCAGCGGTTGTTTTGACGTCAGTTGGTGGGCTTATCGTAGGTGGCTATACGGCACGCTCTAGTGGCAAAAATATTGCGTACGGAGCAGTCAGACAGTTTTTGATTGTTGTTTTTGCGGCAGTTGTCACCTATGGAATCGGTCTGCTATTCGGCGTAGCGACTTCATAGCGTTATAATATAATACTGATGAATACGGCACTTGAGGCTAAATTAAAGACACTTCCCCGCTCCCCCGGCGTTTATTTTCACAAATCCGAGGTAGGGGAGATTATTTATGTTGGCAAAGCTGCGGTGTTAAAAAATCGCGTTCGGCAGTATTTTCAAAGTACCCGTGATATGGATGTGAAAACTCGTGCGCTGGTGGCGGAAATTCACGACACTGATTGGATCGAAACCGAGTCGGAAATCGACGCGCTGTTTTTGGAATCAGAAATGGTCAAACGCTATATGCCACGTTACAATATTTTGCTGCGTGATGACAAATCACAATTGTTTGTCCGAATCGATATGAAAAGTGAGTGGCCGCACGTTAGTTTTACCCGTAATCCTGCAGACGATAACGCTGATTATTTTGGTCCGTATTACAATGGCTTTGCCGTCAAAAAAGCGCTGCGTTATTTGCGCAAAATCTTTCCCTATTACACCAAACCGCATATTGTAAGTGATCGGCCTGATCTCGATTCGCATATTGGTCTTAGCCCACTACCCAGCACACCAAGTGACGAATATAAAACGACACTTCGTAAATTGATTCGCTATTTCGAAGGTGGACGCAAAGCACTCGCTCGTGAAATGGAAAAAGAAATGCACGTTGCCGCTAAATTGCATGATTTTGAAAACGCCGCACGACTGCGAAATAGAGTCCGAGATTTGGGCGAACTGCAACGCCGAATTATGTTTGGTGACAAAGAATTTTTGGATATTAGCAAAGACAAAGCGCTCGGTGATTTGGTAGATCTCCTCAGTCTCAAAAAAACCCCAGCCCGAATCGAAGGCTATGATATTAGTCACATGAGCGGCACAAATGTTGTCGCAAGCATGGTGACATTTACCAACGGCGTCAGTGATCGTGCAAACTATCGCAAATTCAAAATGTCGATTCAGCAAAACAATGATGTGTTTAATATGCACGAAACTATTTTTCGCCGTTTAAGTGAAAAAAATCTGAAAGGTTGGGGCAAGCCTGATCTACTGCTAATTGATGGCGGCACGGCACAGCTGGACGCGGCGATTAAAGCAATGGAAGAGCGGTCAGTTAAAATTCCGGTCATTAGTATTGCCAAACGCGAAGAAGAAATCATCGTGCACAAAACGCGTTCCAATATTGACGTGACGCATATTCATGAACTGCTGACTCACCCAACTCCAGGTGTCGGAGTGACTGACATGGGCGACCATTACAGTATCAACCTGCATGTTGGGCAGCTGAATGCATCATCGCATTCAGGTAATCTTCGTGGGGCGCCAATTATCACCACCCATGCTGATGTTGTGAAGTTGTTTCAACGCATTCGTGACGAATCACATCGCTTTGCAGTCAGTTATCATACTGTTTTGAAACGTCAGAAACAAACTGCCAATATGTTAGAAGAAATTCCCGGCGTTGGGCCGTCGACACGTCGCAAACTGATTAGAACTTTTGGTAGTTTGCGGGCAGTAAAAGAAGCCACGCGTGAACAATTAGTAGAAGCAATTGGTGAGGCAAAAACCAAACTCATTACACCCTATTTGTGATAATCTAAGAATATGAAATCCCTCGACGCATCCTTTTTCGAAAACAACCGTATTCAGGCGATGGAAAAACTTCAGGGTGGACTGCTGGTCGCAGCGGGATATACAGGTATGCAGCGGGGCAATGACGTTGAATTTCGATTTGAGCAAGAAGCCAGTTTTTGGTATCTGACAGGCGTTGAATTTCCTGACTGGTGGCTAATTATGGATGCAAAACGAGGCAAATCATGGTTGGTTGAACCCGAAATCGACGAAATGCATCGTTTGTTCGAGGAGAGTTTACCCCGTGATGATGCAAAAGCGGCGAGTGGCATTAGTGAAATTTTGACGCGCGATCAGGCCATGTCGATGCTACGAACTGCAGCCAAATCACACCAACTGGTTCATACAATTGGTCTTCCGGCTTATCACGAACATTTCAAATTTACGCTCAATCCAGCGGCCAAAGAAATGCATGATCGATTAACTCGGATATTCAAAAATGTACAAGATTTTCGGCTTGAGCTTTCGCGGCTGCGGGCCATCAAACAGCCTATTGAAATCGAAATGATGCAATCGGCCATTGATTTGACCATCAAGACATTCCAAACAGTCAAACAAAAATTACCTACCTACAAACATGAATATGAAATTGAAGCAGACTTTAATTACGCGTTTCGTGCGGGGGGCGCTACTGGTCATGCCTACGATCCGATTATTGCCGGTGGCGCAAATGCAGATACCGCACATTATATGACGAATAACTCGCCTCTCAAAAAAGGCACATTGCTGATGATGGATGTTGGTGCAAGAGTGAACGGCTATGCAGCTGATATTACGCGTACATATGCAATTGGCAAACCAACCAAACGTCACATCACACTCCATCAGGCAGTTGAATCAGCGCAACAGGAAGTAATTGCATTACTGAAACCAGGCTTATCGGTAGAAGAATACCAGAAAAAAAGCGATGATATCGTAAAACGTGTTTTGATGGACCTCAAGTTACTGGCTGCGATGGATGACGACAAAACGTACCGTCGCCATTTCCCCTACGCTATCAGCCACGGGCTGGGCATAGATGTACATGATGCACTCGGGCGACCAAAAGAATTTCTACCAGGTATGGTACTGACGGTAGAACCGGGGATTCATGTTCAGGGTGAGCATATTGGTATTCGGATCGAGGATGATATTTTAATTACCGAGACAGGGCATAGAAACATGAGCGCAAAACTTTCAACAGGGTTGTAACGTGCTATAATAGAGTAAGTTTATGAAGCGACAATTTGCTATTTTTCTGATCCGTTGGCTCCTCAATTCACTTGGACTGTGGATCGCCGTGCGACTACTAGGTACTGGCTATAGCAATGCCGAGGTTGATGCTGGGTTTAGTGTCTTTTTGCTTGCGGGTCTGATCTTCTCTGTTATTAACACTATTTTGCGACCGGTTATTATTATTTTGTCATTGCCAGCGATTTTGTTGACGCTCGGTTTATTCATTGTCGTGGTCAATGGATTGATGGTCTATCTCTCACTCAAACTTGCCCCAGGACTTCAGATGACGTTTTTCAACTCAATACTTACCGGAATTATCCTAAGTCTGATAAACTATATAGTAAGTAGCGCGCTGGAACTCAGCTATATGCGCTCCAAACAGGAGAGAATATGAACATCAATATTATTTTGCAGTTTGTCACGATGGGCTCTGGTTTGCTGATGATTGCCAGTATTTTGTTGCAACAACGCGGTGCATCACTTGGTGCCGGATTTGGTAGTTCGGGTGAACTTTACACGACACGTCGTGGGCTCGACAAAAACTTATTCGAAACAACGATTGTTTTGGCTGTTATTTTTGTGCTTTCAATATTGACTGGCCTACTGCTGCCAGCATAAGGTCGCAGTAATAACGATGGACGAAGATCAAAAACCAACTTGGCGACGATTTCAACGGCTACGTATCAGTAAGAAAACTTTTAGGCGTCACGCCCGCAAGGCAGAGGGTGCGACAATTCGTCATGCTCACAAATTTATTATTGGTCGTTGGGATAATATCCGCGATGTTCGCCGCCGTATCATCACTTGGTATATTGGTATCGGTATTTTGATTGGACTGGTTGGCATCCAGGTTATCTTGTTCCAATCCGGGTACATGATGATGGCCCCCATTCCTGGTGGTGTCTATGCCGAAGCCGTCAAAGGCCCGGTCGATACGTTAAATCCACTCTATGCTACTTCTGATGCAGAACTAGCCGCAAGTCATTTGTTGTTTTCGTCGCTTTATGGCTATGATATTACCGGCCATTTGCGTGCTGATCTTGCGACTGGTACCTCTGTTGATGCAACGGGCAAAGAGTACACGGTGACACTTCGACCGAATGCTAAATGGCATGACGGCACACGCGTGACCGCAACCGACGTTGTGTTTACGGTCGGATTAATAAAAGATCCAACGACGCGTGCGGTCACGGGTTTGCGGTCGGCATGGACAAATATCAATGTTGTCGCGGTCAATCCTTACACGGTCAAGTTTACACTTGCCACGGTTAACGCGGCATTCCCTCAGGCACTAACCTTTGCCGTACTGCCTCAGCATGTGTTGGGCAAAATTGCAGCGGGTTCGCTCCGTGAAAATTCATTCAGCAATACGCCAGTTGGAAGCGGTCCTTTCCAGATAAAATTATTGCAACTTGTCGATCAGGCTGCTGGTCGCAAAATTGTTCATATGAGCGCTTATCCAGATTACTACAGGGGTGCACCAAAGCTCAATCGCTTCCAACTACATGTTTTTGGGACGAATGGCAGCATCATGACCGCTCTTCGTACAGGTGAAGTCAGCGCAGCGGCGGATATTGGTGTCAGTGATATTCCACTTGTTGATAAATCACATTACGAAGTACTCGCCAAACCAGTTAATAGCGGTGTCTATGCCCTGCTGAATACAACACAGCCGATTCTCAATGACAAAAAGGTTCGTCAGGCACTGCAAATTGGTACTGATACGACAGCTATTCGTCATAACGTGTCGACTGATTTACAGCCGCTCGAACTGCCGTTCGTGAGTGGTCAATTATCTGGTGATGGGATTCCTCGTGCGCCTGTCTACAACGAAGTGCAAGCTAAAGCGGCACTTGATGCTGATGGCTGGGTAATGGGGCCTGGTGGCGTACGGAATAAGGCTGGCCAGGCGTTGAAACTTCATGTTGTCACTATCAAGGACGATGATTTCGAACACAGCCTCGAAACACTAGCTGGCGAGTGGCGCAAACTGGGGGTTGATTTACAGACAGACGTTGTCGATCCAAGTGATCCAGCACAGAATTTCGCTCAGGACATTTTACAGAATCGAAATTATGACGTATTAATCGATCGTTTAACGATTGGTGCCGATCCGGATGTTTATGCCTACTGGCACTCATCGCAGGCGACGCCACTTGGCAAAAACTATTCTAATTACAGCAATACGACGAGTGACGACGCACTAACGGGGGCACTTTCTCGTCGGGAACCAGCTATTCGTAATGCCAAATACAAGGTCTTTGCCAAACAGTGGCTTGATGATGCACCTGCAATTGGTTTGTACCAATCGAACATGTACTATGTTCATAGCAAAACCAGCGAAACAATTACCGATAGTGAAAAAGTCGTTTCGCCATCAGATCGTTTCGGTCGAGTGATCTACTGGACGGTCGATCAGGGTATTGTTTACAAAACGCCGTAGAGGGGAGGACTATCTGGATTATTTCTTGGGAAATAATCCATCCTTCGTTTGTTCATAAAAACATGTAAACACGTTTTTATTTCACTGCACTTTGCGACCCTCCACTTCAAATTTGCTAAAGCAAATTTCGTGGAGGTTCAAGCCGATCAAGCGACCAAATAAAATAGAGGTCTGAAGACCTCTATTTTATTTGGTGCGCGCGAGAGGACTTGAACCTCCACGTCCCGAAAGACACTACCACCTCAAGGTAGCCTGGCTACCAATTACAGCACGCGCGCATTCCGTATTATTATATGGATCTTTCGTCGATATGGCAATAAAGACATGGCATATTTAACTAGCATGCTTATGCTTGAAATAATCACCTCTATCTGTTAGAATACAGATAAGGAAGCCCCGGAAACCAGGGCATATTTTTATGAAAGACCCAAAATTTATTCGCAACATTGCCATTATTGCCCATGTCGACCATGGCAAAACGACGCTTGTTGATGGACTGCTAAAACAGTCAAACACATTTCGTGATAACCAAGCCGAAATGAACCAAGATTTGATTATGGACAGTGGTGATCAAGAGCACGAACGCGGTATTACTATTACCGCAAAACAAACATCTATCTACCACGATGACTACAAAATTAACATTATTGACACTCCAGGACACGCAGATTTCTCTGGTGAAGTCGAACGTACGCTCAATATGGCAGATGGCGTTCTTTTGGTTGTTGACGCCCAGGAAGGCCCAATGCCACAGACAAAGTTTGTACTATCAAAAGCTCTTGAACTTGGTCTGAAACCAGTTGTTATTATCAATAAAATTGATAAACCTTCCCGTCGTATTGATGAAGTAGTTGATGAAATTTCTGATCTATTTTTGGAACTTGCGATTGACGATAGCCAACTTCACTACCCAGTTTATTTTGCAATCGGTCGCGAAGGCAAAGCCTGGAAAACACTTCCTGATAATCCATCAGAACATACTGATTTGTCACCAATTTTCGACGCAATCATCAGTGACATTCCAGCACCAACCGTAGATACCGAAGGTTCATTGCAGCTACTTGTTACCGCACTTCAATACGATTCATTCCTTGGCAAATACGCGATTGGCCGTATCACACGTGGCGATGTCAAAAAGAACCAACAAGTGACATTAATCAAACGTGACGGCGTACAAATCAACGGCAAAATCGACAAGGTTTTCGGGTATCGTGGACTTAACCGCGAAGAAATCGACGGCGCAAGTGCTGGTGATATTGTTGCACTAACTGGTATTGCTGATGCGCATATTGGCGAGACAATTGCCGATCGCGAAAACCCAGAAGCATTGCCTGTTATCGATGTAGAAGCGCCAACACTTAGCATGTATCTTGGTCCAAACACCAGTCCAATGAAGGGCAAAGAAGCTGAATTTAACACTTCACGCCAAATTGGTGATCGTCTGCGCAAAGAACTTGAAACAAACGTTTCACTACGTGTTGAAGACGACGGCATTGGTTTTGTTGTTAGCGGCCGTGGTGAACTTCACCTATCTGTTTTGATCGAAACATTGCGCCGCGAAGGTTTTGAATTTGAAGTAGGTCGTCCACAAGTTGTGACAATCGAAAAAGACGGTGAACTGCAAGAACCAGTCGAAGAACTGCTGATTGAAGTTGCTCCAGAATTCCTGGGTGCCGTTAGTCAAGAACTTGGCACACGTCGTGCTGCACTGACCAAACAAGAACAGACGAGCAGTAGTACAACTCGTACGACCTATATTTTACCAACTCGTGCAATGATTGGTCTGCGTAACTTGCTGCTGACTGCCACCAAAGGCACAGTGATTATGAACAGCTTGCCACATGGCTATCAGGCTGTCGGTCCTAAATTGCAAAAAACTCGCAATGGCGCACTTGTTGCAACCGAAGCCGGTTCAACAACTGCCTACGCACTTGATGCTGCAGCAGCACGCGGCGAACTATTTGTTGGTCCAGGAACAGTTGTGTACGAAGGTATGATCGTCGGTGTTTATAACCGCGGCGGCGACCTAGACGTCAACGTTTGCCGTGGCAAACAGCTGACGAACATGCGTACATCATCAAGCGATGGTACGATTCAGCTGACACCATTTACGGATCTTAGTCTGGAACAGTCAATCGACTTTATCGAAGACGACGAACTGCTCGAAGTGACGCCAAAATCACTTCGTCTGCGCAAACGTCATCTTGATCCAAACAAGCGCAAACGCGCTGCCAAACAGTAGCACCCCTTGCACTGCATCCAAATGCGCAGGTTGTGAGTGTATACTCATGGTATGAGTGGAAAATACCCTAGCACTATTTATAGAGTTTCGTTAAAAGCGATCATTCGCAATCCTAAGAATGAAATTTTGGTAGTCAGAGAACAAGGCGGCGACTGGAGTTTACCAGGAGGCGGTATGGATCATGGCGAGTCCGTCCATCAAGCTTTGATGCGCGAACTATACGAAGAAGTTTTGATCACAACCGATTTTACGGAAAAAGCAGTCGGTGCTGAACCGCATTTTGTAGAGTCGTACAATCAATGGTTACTATGGGTAGTCTTTGAAATAGATATTGAAGACGGCTTTGAATATGGAATCGGTGAAGATGCCGATGAAGTAGCATTTGTTGATCCAGAAACATTTCGTGACAGTGACTATATGAGTGGGCGACTTACCTATAAATTTGTTGGCAAATAAAAAAGCCCTGTTTTACCAGGGCTTTTTTATTTAACAGCGGGTGTAGGTATAGTCTATCCTTCGTATCGGACGACAATCTGTTTTCGGTTCATCCATATTTCCTTCCGTTTTAGGTTTGTTTTAGTTGATGTGTTTGTGTTTGAATTATCAAACATCTTTATATTAGCATAAGCTTTATAATTTGTCAATATTTATGTATAGAATACAGTTTGCAACCGATAAGCGCAAACACTATACTAAAGGAAGTATGGTGAAAAAATTAAATCTTAAACTTCCAATGGATGAGCAGGTTCGATCTGCTATCTTGTCGACTGCTGGCATTTTATTGCCAACCGACAAAAGTCCCGAGGAAGTACTCGGTGATTTTTTCCATGACGCCCAGAACCAAAAAGTCCTTGGTGATGGTAAAATGTTCATCGATTTGGTACCAAAAACACGTCTGGTAAAGATTCGGCGCGATTATGACGAGCAAAAACTTCATTCTGATTTTGATATGAAATCATTCGTCGAACAACATTTTAACGTGATTACGTCCGAAAAACCAGAAAAAATGTTTATTGCCGACCCTGACGCTAGCGCGCATCAACACATTACTCATCTTTGGTCACATTTGGAACGTCGTAATTTGCGTAGTAGCGGGACATTGATTGGGTTGCCCTATACATACATTGTGGCAGGTGGTCGATTTTCGGAACAATATTATTGGGATAGTTATTTTACGATGCTGGGGTTAGCGACTGATAATCGTTGGGATTTGGTCGAAGGAATGGTGAAAAACTGCGCCTATATGATTCGCAAATTTGGCTTTATTCCGAACGCTAATAGGACCTATTATCTTAGCCGCAGCCAGCCACCGTTTTTTGTTCATATGGTCAGGCTCCTCGCGCAGCATAATGGCCGCCGCAGTACATTATTAGAATATTTGCCGTACACATTGGCTGAATATCGGTTTTGGGTCAAGGGTCGTCGCAAAGTCGGCGATCATATCGATACCAGGGCATATGCACGAGTTGTTCAGATGCCAAACGGCGTTATGTTAGGGCGATATTACGATAACAAGACAACACCCCGTCCGGAATCGCTACGCGAAGATATGGAAACTGCCGAAGATGCAGGTGTCAAAGATTCAGAGAAGTTATATTTGGATCTTCGGGCTGGGGCAGAATCGGGCTGGGACTTTAGTAGTCGCTGGTTTGCTGACCCGCAGGAGATTACTTCGATTCATACGACTGATATTGTGCCAGTTGACCTCAACTGCCTGTTGTATCAACTAGAAATGACCATTGCCGAGACATATCAAGCGATATTGCAACCGTTACTTGCGCGCAAATTCCGCAAATTAGGTGAACGCAGGGCTGCGACAATTTTGAAATATATGTGGAACGAAGACGAGCAATTTTTCATGGATTATGATTTTCGGCGAGGCAAATCAACAGCCAGTATTAACATGGCGGCGGTTTTTCCACTGTATGCCAAAATCGCCACAACCAAACAAGCCCAAGCGGTTGCAGATAGGTTAGAAAAAGATTTTCTCAAACCTGGCGGTCTGGTCACAACTTTGGTTAAAACAGATCAGCAATGGGATGCACCGAATGGCTGGGCGCCACTGCACTGGATAGCGATTCAAGGACTGCGCGAATATGGTCATTATGAACTAGCGGATAAAATCAAAAAAGCTTGGATTGGATCATGCCTTGAAACCTACAAAAAACAAGGCAAAATGGTTGAAAAATACGATGTCGTTCATCTGGGGAGTGTCAGTACGGGCGGCGAATATGCACTGCAGGATGGATTCGGTTGGACGAATGGTGTACTAGCGGCACTTCTGACCGAGGATGAAAAAACAAAGAGCTAGCGCTGCAAATCATCTTGTGCTTAAATAAGGGTAGATACTATGAGTAAACCGATGAAAATCGCTTTAATGGTGCGCGCTTTTATTCCAATGCCGCGCCCTAGCGATATGATCTACGCTCCCATTGATCTTGCGGTTGCAATAGCACAGGGTTTGGGTAAACGCGGGCATTCGGTAACAATATTCTCTCCGATGGGTACAGAGGTTCACGGACCAAACGTAACAGTCGAAACAATGAACTTACGTCCGCTCGTACGTAATCAAGCAGAATTTAGTGCGTTTTTGGATAATACCGAGCATTTATCACACGATGTCCATGGACTATGGGATCGATATATGGTTAACGAAATGTATGCGCGTGCAGCCGCAGGTGAATTTGATCTGTTACATTTCCACCATCCAGAATCTGCTCTCTCGGCAGCGGTGAAATACCTCGATATTCCAACGGTATATACTATTCACGATCCAATTTACCCTTGGTATCGCGAATTATTCGAACTTTATGCTAGTCCAAATCAAAAATATATCTCGATTTCAAACAATCAACGTCGTGATGCGCCTGACCTGCCGTACTTGGCGACTGTCTATAATGGCACAGATGTTAATTTATTTACTTTTTCTAACGAACATGAGGATTATTTGCTGTTTGCGGGTCGTATTGCGCCAGAAAAAGGTGTCAAAGAAGCGATTCAGATTGCCAAAGAATCCAATCACCGACTGCTTATCATTGGGCCCATCAATCATGGGAGCCAAGATTATTTTGATCAGTATATCAAGCCGCAACTGAGTGAAAAAATTCTGTATCTGGGCCGTGTCGACCAAGTGCAACTAGCGACCTATTACCAAAAAGCCAAAGCAGTCCTGACGCCAATCCAGTGGGAAGAACCATTTGGGCTGACAACGGTCGAGGCAATGGCATGTGGGACGCCTGTCATTTCATTGCATCGGGGCGCAGCACCAGAAATTATCGTTAATGGTAAAACAGGTTATGTTGTTGATAGTATTGCCGAAATGGTGAGCGCAGTTGGCAAAATCGACCGAATTAAACGGCGCGATTGTCGCGATCATGTTGCTAAAATGTTTGCCGTTGAACAGATGGTTGATCACTACGAAAAAGCGTTCCTTAAATTATTGAAGGTCGAAGAACCTTCTCCACGCAATCCTAAGGAATATATCAAACACAAGATCAAAAAAGTACGTGAAGTTTTGCCAAAATTTACCGGCGAACTATAGTTTATCGACTTAGTTGCAGCTGGGACACCCTGGGCACACGAGGTTTTGCATAAGTCGAGTATAATAATAAGATATGTCTGATGTTTTCGCCGATCGCCAATTAGCAGATATTGCTTTGGAGAAGTTGTCTCTTATTCGTGCCCCACGTGGGTATGGTGTCTATGCCAGTGCTGGTGCCAAATATCAATTTGCGGTATTTGGTCGTGATTCACTGGAAGTGGGTGAAGATTTGCTATTTGCGGATCAGCCACTATGCAAAGAAATTTTGCTGGCAGTTGCACGATTGCAGGGCCAGAAACTACATGTTGCCAACGAGGAAGAGCCGGGGAAAATTCATCACGAATATCGTGCCATTAGCTTAAATGGCATGCCGATATCTCGTATCGCCAAACTTATTTTAGATTATTTATCATCACGCTGGGGTGGTGATGTTGATGGATTACGCTACTATGGCTCTGTCGATTCGACTCCGCTTTTTGTCCGTTTGGTTGGACGTTATGTAGCAGAATACGGTCCCGAAATACTTGAGGAAATTGTTATTGATCGCCACGGACGCAGACGTCCGATGCGAGATCACGTGCGTGCGGCAGCAGAATGGGTGAGGCACCGCGTCGAAGATTCCAGTTGGCAGTTATTAGAATTTCAGCGGTTTAATCCCAAAGGGCTTCCCTATCAAGCCTGGAAAGATTCCGAAACGGGCTATCTTCATACAGATGGTACACGTGCAAATGCCGACGGAGGTATTGCCTCAATCGAGGTCCAGGGCTATGCATATGATGCGCTCGTGACAGCCAGTAATTTGGTTGCGCTCGATAATGATGATGCTGAAAAGTATCGCCAATCGGCACAAAAATTACAATCACAAACACTCAAATTGTTATGGATGGATGGCAAGCAACCTTTTTTTGCGATTGGGCTTGATCGTGACGGTACTGGTCAAGCGCGTCAAATTCAAACCTATACATCAAATTCTGCTGCCGTTCTTGATTCTGGATTGTTGCTAGATCTGCCAGATGCAACTCGTGCAAAATATGTCGATCCAATTGTTGATATGATCATGAGCAACGAATTTTTGACTGATGTTGGTATTCGGACACGTGCTTTGCGACATACCTCATTAATTAACTTTCCTGATTATCACGGAAGTTTAGTAAGTTGGCCAAAAGATACCTACGACATCGCCAAAGGTCTTCGGCGTCATGGGTTTGAAGTTTCTGCTACGAAATTAGAAGATTGCTTGCTTGCCGCTACTGATCGTTCGAGTGAATTCTACGAATTTTATTATATTGATCATGAAGGCAACGTAGAATATCGCTATGGTTCGCATGTACGTACAGTTGAATCATCTGGCAAAGTAAATGTTCCAGAACCATCGCAGGCGTGGACAATTTCGGCGATTATCAGTATTGTCTACGCGCGTGGACATCTTTAGAGCTTAGAATATCTTTTCGTTTTTCAGTTCATCAGGCAAGAAACCTTTTTCGTGTTTGAAATCTGCCTCCCATTTATAATCAGCATTATAGCCGAGGTCTTTCATCAGTTTAGTTGGCGCATTACGCAAATGAAGTGGCACAGGCGCATCGGGATACTGTTTTGCTAGCTGTTGCGCACGTCCCATTGCATCGGTTGTTTGGCGGGATTTTTCGGATTTGGCCAGGGCAGTTGCAACGTGGAATAACGTGTAGTTTGATTCTGGCATACCGACGCGTTCAACCGCTTGGAACGCGTTTAACGCCAGACCAAGTGCACCGTTTCCGGCGAGTCCAATATCTTCACTAGCAAAAATAACCATTCGCCTGGCAATGAATTTTGGATCTTCACCCGCATCGATCATACGCGCCAAATAATACAGTGTTGCATCGACATTACTGCCGCGCATACTTTTGATGAATGCAGAAATAACGTTATAGTGCATCTCGCCTTTTTTGTCGTATCCAGGTACACGTTTTTGAGCAGCGACTTTTACTACATCTGGTGTGACCTTTTTCTCATTCATGCTGAGTGCTAGTTCTAGGTTCCCAAGTGCAACTCGCGCATCGCCACCTGACAGTTCGGCCAAATAATCAAGTGCAGCTGGCGTAACAAGTTTTGTCTTCTTCTCATCCTTTAGTGCCCGTTTCAAAATAGCGATAATCTCATCTTTGCTTAGTGGTTGCAGGACCAAAACACGGCTACGTGAAAGTAAAGGATTAATGACTTCAAAACTTGGATTCTCGGTCGTTGCACCAATTAATGTGATTAATCCTGATTCCACATGCGGCAAAAATGCATCTTGTTGCGCTTTGTTAAAACGATGAATTTCATCGACAAATAAAATTGTACGAATTTGCAGGTTCCAATTTTGTCGTGCATGTTCAACAACTCGTTCAACGTCTTTTTTGCCACTGGTTACTGCCGACATTTCAACAAATTCCGCATCGACTTCTTTGGCTATAATCCGCGCTAATGTCGTTTTACCTGTTCCCGGTGGCCCCCATAATATCAAACTGACTGGTTCACGGCTGCGTACGATCTGGCGCAAAATTTCGCCGTCACCTAATAAATGAGTTTGTCCAATCACCTCATCTAATGTGGTTGGTCTCATTCTCTCCGCCAGGGGGACTCGTTGCATGTATCTATTATACGCTGCTTGCTGATGCCGGTGATGACCAAGCTAGTTCAAAGATTGCTTTTTGCGCTTCGTAGACAAGTTTGTTTTCGATAATGATCGCAATAATATCCGTGTTGTAATCTAGAATGATCACTTTGTTGTCATACAAATATGTTTCTGCACTAAAACTTGTCTTTGTAGGCAAAAATCGTGTCCGACGGAGAAGTTCTGGGTTCGATGGAATGAGTTTTTGACCCTCTGGATTATTAACCGCTAGTACTCGAATGGGGATACCTTTTTCTACTCGGTCTGTAACAAATTGTTGGTGTTGCTGACTGGCAAAAAGTTGTTGTTCGGTTGCTTGATTGGTCCATAACAGAACTTCCGACTTTGCCGTTAGTGTGTCGTTCCAGGCGGTTAGAAGCGCACGAATTCCTTGATAGGTTGTAACTTGAGGTCGTACATCATTTGTTTTGTAAAGATCTTCTAGTTCTGCAAAATGTTCGCTTAATATGATGCTTGATCTCGCAACGCGTCGTTTTTTTGCGTCCAACATACGAATCATTGATTCTGGGCTTACCGCAACAAATTGCTTTTTGTATTGTCTGTGATCCTCGGTAATGAGCTGTTTTGCAATGAGTTGCTCGGCAATAATATAGGCAGTCGAGCGCTGCAAATGAGCAAGTTTTGCAAGTTCGGTGATGGTTGACGCGCCCGCCTTGAAATTAGCGATGTAGAATCGTATTTCTTTTGGTGAGCAATCTAATTGAGTGAGTGCACTTTTGAGATGTGTATCCACAATACCAGCAAGTATAAATCAAAACGTCTAATAAAACTAGACGAATAGACACTACCTCTATTAATTAATCTGTTAATTTTTAGATACATCTATTATTTTTGTCAATATAGATAGAAATAGTCATACTAATACTATGCAACTGAACGCAATCAAGCACATGGAACAAGCCGCCAGACTGGATCACTCTGTGATTTCATTAGGTCAGGGCATTCCCTCGATCAGACTTGATTCAAAAATCCGACTTGCCCTGCATGATGTCATCGAAAGTGGTATTGCCGATGACTATTCGGATCCGCAGGGCCTCATAAATTTGAGGATCGAACTTGCAAAACAAGTAAAAGTTCAGGGAATGGACTATAGCTCAGACGAGTTTGTCATAACAACTGGTGCGATTGAAGGTTTGAGCGTTGCACTTCGTACAGTTATTGGAAATGAAAAAAATGAAGTGATTGTACCGACGCCTGTCTACAGTGCTTATTTCAAACTAGTCGAAACAACACGAGGAAAAGTTGTAGAAGTCCCACTAAATGAGTCACGTCATTGGGAACTTGATGTCAAAGCCATAAAACAGAAAATAACTTCACATACTGCAGCGATTTTGATATGCAACCCCAATAACCCCACGGGAACCATCTACAAAGAATCAGCATTACGACAACTTGCCATACATGCAAAAGCAATGAATATCACATTGATTGTTGATGAGGTATATCGCAACATGCTCTACGACAATAATCATTTCTATAGCATTTCAGAAGACCCAGAATTCAAAAAAACAGTTATTCGTGTAATGAGTTTTTCGAAAGATTTTTCTCTTACTGGTTGGCGAGTTGGCTATCTTCAGGCGGATAAGTCGCGAATTAATGAACTGATCGCTGTGCATGACACGCTTGTCAATTGCGCTCCTGTCATTTCTCAATACGCTGCACTAGCTGCCGTAAAATATCACGATGAAATCATTGAATCAAATAGCAAATTCTATACAGCTCAGCGTCGACTTATGGCAGATGGATTGGACAAAATATTAGCGCATGTCAGTTATATAATGCCACCGGGTGCTTACTTCTTCTTTGCAAAATATCACGCTGATATTCAATCGGCAGAAATTGCCAGGCAGATTTTATTGCAGCAAAAACTCGTTGTTATACCAGGGTCCTCATTCGGAGATAATGCCGAGGGATATTTGCGGCTTTGTTTTGGGCGTTCCGAACAATCCATTATTGATGGAATGGAAAGGCTCAAAGTGTATTTTGATGCAAAATGATATACTAATCCCAATGAACCGTACCCGTGTATTATTGTTATTTGGAGGCGAATCTTCGGAACATGCAGTTTCAGTATCTTCTGCTCGTAATGTCTACGGTGCAATTGATGATAGTAAATATGAAGTCCTGCTGGGCTACATTGATGAAAACGGCAGGTGGTGGCTGCTAGAGAATTTTGATGCGCAAATTGATACTCACGGCGCACTGCAATTGTTACCTGCACTGAGTGACAAAAGTTTTGTAACCGTACCGAGTAGTAAGATCATCACACCTGATGTCATTTTACCCATATTACACGGCAAAAATGGTGAGGATGGCAGCGTTCAAGGACTGGCACAATTGCTACATATTCCGATTGTTGGCTGTGACATGACGTCTAGCGCGATTTGCATGGATAAACTTGCAACCAAAGAAATTTTATCAGCACATGACATAAAAGTTGCACCATACAAAGTCCATCGCAAGTTTGAACAACTACCTAAATACAGCGAACTAAACATGACGCTCGGGAGCCCGCTATTTGTAAAACCTGCACGGGCTGGAAGTTCGGTTGGCGTGAGTAAAGTAGCTAATGAAGAAGAGTTATTGGTAGCACTCGGCACTGCTCATAAGCACGATGATATTGTACTTATCGAAAGTAGTATTGCTGGACGCGAAATAGAACTTTCCGTACTTGGTACGCCACCACATCATCAGGTAAGTGCACCCGGCGAAGTGGTACCAGGCGCAGAGTTTTATAGCTACGAAGACAAATATGATTCGTCTAGCCACTCATCAGTCGTTATTCCGGCAGATATTGGCAAATCATTGACCGACCAAATCCAGAATTTGGCTGGTCAAATCTACACAATTTTGGGATGTAGCGGACTTGCCCGCGTCGATTTTTTCCTGACGGATGACGGCACGATTTACTTGAACGAAGTGAATACATTGCCTGGATTTACCAATATTAGTATGTATCCAAAATCATGGCGTTATCAGGGTATTAGTGACGCAGAATTGATCGAGCGATTGCTAGATGATGCGCTGCAGCGTGCTACAATAGAGGCAGAAAACTAAGGAGGGAATATGCCAGAATTTATACTGTTTCTCGTTATTGCTGGGGGTATCTTTGTCCTTAGCGGGATTAAGGTCATCAATCAATACGAACGTGGGGTGATGTTGACACTTGGAAAGTTCAGTGGCGTCAAAGACCCAGGGCTACGTATCATCGTACCGATTTTCCAGCGTATTATCAAAGTTGATGTTCGTACCAATACTATCGATATTCCTAAACAAGAAGTCATCACCAAAGACAACGTAACGGTCAACGTCGATGCTGTGGTTTATTTCCGTGTTGTTGATGCTGAAAAAGCGATTTTGGAAACAACCAATTACATCTATGCCAGTAGCCAATTCGCCCAAGCAGCCCTGCGTGATGTGACTGGTAATGTCGAGCTCGATTCACTGCTTGGCAAACGCGACGAAGTCAGTGGCCAGATCAAAGCAATTGTCGACGCTCAGAGTGAAAAATGGGGTATCGATGTCGAGAACGTCAAGATCCAGAACATCGAGCTACCTGCCGACATGAAACGTGCCATGGCTAAACAGGCCGAGGCCGAACGCGAACGCCGTGCTGTCATTATTACTGCCGAAGGCGAAAAAGCTGCAGCCGTAGCCGTAGCAGAAGCTGCCAAGATTCTCACTAGTATTCCAGGTGGTATTAACATTCGTACACTGCAAACACTAGAGAAAATCGCCGTTGAACCAAGTCAGAAAACTTTGTTTGTTTTGCCTGCTGATCTGACCGATTCCATTGCACGTATTATTGCAAAATAGGCGAGGATCTTGTCATTAGGTTGTAACTCTAGTAGAATACATAGAGTCGTGGCTCTGTAGCTCGTCGTCCGAAGGGCGCAAGAAAACAAGCGTAGAGCAGGGGCAGCCGATCTAGAAAACAGTGCACCAACAGTATATAATCGTACTACCAAATATGGCTCTTTAGCTCAGTTGGTAGAGCAGGGGCTTGAAGAGCCCTGTGTCCCCAGTTCGAGTCTGGGAGGAGCCACCAAAGAAATAGCCTCATCCTTCGTGATGGGGCTATTTCTTTGGTGAGGTTCCATCTAGCTAGAACTGGGGGCGTTTGCAAAGCAAAAGAAACCCCAGTTCGGCGTAGTACAGTGAAATGAAAACGTGTTTACATGTTTTCATGAACAAACGGAGGAGTGAAACGTAGTGAAGCGATGTCTGGGAGGAGCCACCAATAAAATTCCCAATCTTTGTGATCGGGTATTTTATTCTAGTAAAATAGTAGTCTCAATAGTACAATCATCTCAAGCGTTGTACGCCTAGACGAAATATCTAAAAGGAGCGAACAACATGTCTGAAACAAATAAAAAAGAGCAGGCAGAAGGCCAAGGACTTTCGATAACATCCTTGGTACTCGGTATTTTAGCAATAATTACATCTATCGTTTGGTACATCGGTATCGTTTTCGGCGTCTTGGCGGTCATTTTTGGTACAGT
This sequence comes from Candidatus Saccharimonadota bacterium, assembly GCA_041691795.1. GTDB lineage: Bacteria > Patescibacteriota > Saccharimonadia > Saccharimonadales > Saccharimonadaceae > JBEPTX01. The sequence goes on along the minus strand of JBEPTX010000001.1, from coordinate 168,080 downwards.
GTCGATCAAAAAGCTAGGTCGTAAAAAGGCAATTACAGGTATCGTCACTGGCTGCATCGGTATAGGCCTCAGCTTGCTCATCATTTGGATGCTGCATGCTGCGTTACCCGCTTTACAGCTTAGCCAGAGAGATACAGCACGCAGGAATGACGTTAGTGTTCTTACAACTAATGTTTTGGATCACCAGACAAACAATCAGGGACAACTTCCTGACGTGAGTAGCCTATCAACAGCAGGCTTTGCTCAGGTAGTATCACTTACTAGCGTAGGTTCACCAACAACTCAAACTGCTGTTTATACACCAGGTAAAAGCTGTGACGGTGCGTCATCAAAGCGAGCTTACTCAATCACTGTGTTACTTGAAAGCGGTTCGACGTACTGTCAAGGATCATAAATATACATAGAAATAACCTCATTGAAAGATGGGGAGTTTTGCCAAGATACCCCAGAGTTTATCCCTCGACCATTCGGCCCCGGCCGCTTAGATGCTGGGGCCGAATGCACCGCGTGGTGAGTGCTTCTAATTATTTTTGCACAGTGACATTATCTAAATTGGCTTTTGCGCCCTTTAGTAACGCATATGTCACCTTGTCCATCGTGGCGCCATCGAATACGGTGTGTTTTACTTCGGAATGATGGAATGAAACGTTGATCAGTGTCGCGCCTTTGAACGTCGCTTTGTTGGTCGACGAGCTGTTAAACATTGTGCCATTTAGTGTCAGGCCGTCAAACGCTACTTCACCAAGATCTGATTGATCGAACTCGGTATTGTCCAGTGTCGCACCTGCAAAATCAGCACCTTTGAATGCGGACCTGCGGAATTTCACACCTGTCAGATTTGCGCCGCCCAAATTAGTCTCTGTCAAATCACTACTATCAAAAACCGCATTAGTAAGATCAGCACCTGTAAAGCTCGTACCTTTCAATGCCGTTGCTCGGAATTTTGTATCCCGCAGATTAGCATTATCAAAATGCGATCCCATCAGTGCGCTCATGCTGAAATCAGAACCTTGGAGATTCGTATCAGCCAAGTCTACATCTTGCAATGCAGTCGCACGGAAGCGTGAGGTATCACCATGAATTGCGCCTTTGATTCCGTCCAGAATCGTTTTTCGTAAACTCTGATTATCTTCTTTTTTTGCAGCCTGTTCGCTATGTGGAACGTGTTCCATGATTTCGGATACATCGCCAAACGATTCAATCGTTAGCTTGTAGGCTTCATCGTCACTTTTGCCTTCTGTTTTTAGATCTTTATATTTTTCGTTGAGGTTAGCCAGTAATTCTTGCTCGACGTCTTTGCGGGCAGGGAAGTTGCCATATGGTGCAAATGCCTCGTCCAAAAATTTTTCTAATTTCTTTTCCATAATTATTTCTCCTTACAATAATGTATCTAGGATTTGTTTAGAATAATCCCAGTTTCTTTTATTAGTGTGATACTGTTCCCGCCCAGTTGCTGTAATGCGATAGTATTTGCGTCGTCCACCCTGAGTTTCGTCGCCCCAATATGACGCAATGTGTTTGTCATTTTCAAGGCGTTTTAGACTCGAATACATTGTCGCTTCTTTCAGCTCGTACAGTTGATGCGATTGTTCGTACACTAATTTTGTAATTTCGTAGCCATACTTGTCGCCACCCGTCAGTAGTCTGAGGATAATGGTGTCCGTATGTCCACGTAATAAATCTGATGATAATTGTTTGTCAACCATATATACAGTGTATATCACATTACTATGACTGTCAAGGTAATTGAATATAACCGGGTTTTCGCCACGCAAACAGAACCCCATAATCTACGTTATGTTAGGAAATGGTGATTATTGCAAAAATTAGGAAAGCACAAAACGTGTGTTGGTTGCCTATATCGACGAGTTGAGGGATCTTCCAGTTAAAGGTTATTTGGTTTTTGCTATACTAGATATATGAAGACAGCAGTTACGACAATCCATTTTGAAACCACGTTGGTGACGATCGACAAGTGGACTATTGCACTTGTGCCCGAAGCCGAGAGCATCAAGCTGACGTCACGAGGACAGGTGAATGTTAAGGGCACGATAAACGGCCATGAGTTTCAGACAGTGCTCGAACCGGACGGACGATGGAGCCATTGGTTCAAAGTCGATGAAAAGCTGCAAAAAACATTGGGTGTGAAAGCTGGCGACACAGTGACGATCGAAATGACGCCTAGCAAAGATTGGCCAGAACCAGATGTACCGCAAGATTTTGCAAAAGCTCTGGACACTGCACCCGAGAAAGTTAAAACCAAATGGAAAGACATTACAGCCATGGCGCGCTGGGAGTGGATACGTTGGGTGAATGAAACCGGCAACATGGACACGCGGGCAATCCGAATTGAAAAGTCTATATCGAAATTGAATGGCAAACACCGACGCCCCTGCTGTTTCAACCTGGCGGCATGTACTGACCCTGACCTGTCAAAAAGTGGCAGGTTGATGGAGCCAGTATAGCAACTTTTTAATAGTGCGAGTAACAAGACTTTTAATAAATGTAACGATACTGGTTAGCCGCAACAGTACGCGTGCTGACAACTCCAAAACCGGCGGGGCCATTCATTTCAGAAATAACGATAGTACCATCACCATTGACTGATTCGACGTAGGCAACATGACCAGTCGTTTCGGCGATTGCGCCAGCACGTGGAGCTGTGCCTGTGGCGTATCCGCGTGCAGCGGCATTTGCGACCCATTGCCCACCATTGCCAAGCATGTTTGGTAGGTCTGGACGGCGCTCTTTGGCGTACCAGGTGCAGTAGCCTGCGTAGTAGGTATTACCCGCGCTCGATGACACGACGGCTCGTGGCGCACTGTGCGCAGCAGGTGCGACATATTGCGTTTGTGACCCCGATTCGACAATCTGTGGCGTGCTAAGAGTACCGAACCTATCTGGCAGCTGTTCGTCGGCAACTGGTATACGAACTTTGTCTCCAACGTTGATCACATCCGGATTGGCGATAGAATCATTTGCGTTAAAAATTTGCGTGTAGGTAGTACCATGCGCATCGGCAATGGCCGAGAGCGTATCGCCCTCTTGAACTACAATGACGACAGGGGGTTTGTCGGGCTTCTTGGTGTCCGTTTTCTCTGCTGCGTGTACGGCTGGTCCAAAAATGAGCACTACCGAAAAGACAGCGATAATCGCCGCAAGGCTTGATTTGATTGTCATGATTTTCTCCTATTAATATACGGTCGATTGTTTAGTATGTTGACACGTATAGATTTATGTTTCAGCGTATGATTCGCGAAAACACAAACTCAAGCATAATCGTTATTCTAGCGTATGTCAATAAATAAACACGCTATATGTAGTACTACCGGATGAAAATGCATGTTGTATTTGATACAATAGTTAACTAAAATACAATGCTACGTGGATATTGTGGCGTATTAAAATTTTCTTCTAGCTTGATACGTACCTAAAACTAACGTTTATAGTTACTTAATATTAGCTTTTATCTTCCTCGTATTATACATCAAATACAGCAAAATTAGTTAACGGCTATCTTACTTTTTGTCCGGCACAAAATACATCGCCACCGAATTCATGCAATAACGTTTGCCCGTCGGTTGCGGGCCATCATCGAACACGTGCCCTAAGTGTGAGCCGCAAGTGTCCAGCACTTCGATGCGGCCATCCAGAGGGTCGGTTCCCTGATGTAGTACGACAGCATCGGGTTTGATCGGTGCATAAAAACTTGGCCAGCCGGTCCCCGAATCATATTTCTGCTCCGACCGAAAAATTGGTTTGTCACAGCCATAACTATAGTACGTCCCGGTTCGTGTTTCGTAATCGAGCTTACCACTGAATGGCACCTCTGTCCCCGCTTCCCGTAGAATATGGTACTGTTCGGGCGTCAGGACCTTTCGCCAGTGATCATCAGCCGCCACCTGAGCTTTGGTCTGCGGTGCGACGGGCGTATTCTTTGGCCAGTACATCAGACCGATGACGAGCAGTGCGACAACAACAACGCACCCAATTAGGACTACTTTTTTGGATAGATGTTTCAATTTATTCATATGTTCACTGTCTATTATATACGCAGTCCAGAGTTATCCATATGCATAAGGTGTACAATACAAGCATGAAAGAACTCACTATCCCCCAAAGGTTTGCATCGACCAAAATGCTACAAATCAGAGGTCTTTTGATGCTTATTCTACTGATAATCCAGTTTCTTGCCGGTATGACTCTTGATCTATTCATTAAATTGCCAGAAATCCACCCTGGTACAAGTGGAGGATATCTGCAACAAACGCTCGATGGTTTTGTATGGGCAATAACTAATGGAGGTGGCATAGCTTTGACGGTGCACATGGTTATTGCAACAATTTTAGTTCTTGGTTCCATTGCCACTCTGGGATTTTCAATCGCAGGTAGACACAAATCTTGGATAATCGCTGCATCGATCGGGTTGATTGGTGTCTGGCTGGCATTTTTGAATGGTCTTGAATTTATTAATACGAACCAAGATAAACATTCGTTTGCCATGGCAGCAACTTTTATGATTGCTTTTGTCGCGTACGGAGCTGGATTGTATTTCGGAAAGACGAAAACAACGTCAAGGCTATAACTTTACCTACCATCGTAATTGGTCCAGTCGGTCGCCAAATCAAAACCGTGTGGGTATCGTAGCGCAAACCCACCCGTATCATAGACCTTGCCTTGACCCAGGCTTGTTTCTACGATCGAACATCGCGGATAGGCATTATAGTTTGCTGCTACTAGCACGTAGCCGTCCTTGTCGATTTTGGCTCCGTCGGCGGTGCGGATTGTATAGCCACCGCCACCGCACGATCCTATAACAAGATTCATCGGTAGGTCGTAGTACGTTTCGCGGTGTACGACGCCATCGCCGTCGGTGTATTGTTGGGCGCCCCTGGATATGGTCAGCGCATTTGGTTTCGGGATAAATACTGGTTTGGCGGGGGTAATTACTGCACGTTTGATCGTCAGTACAACACTGGCACCGTCAGCGATGAAGTTACCTTTTGTAAATGTGGTTTCGTCCTTGTCGCCAAGTGGGTCGATGGCAGCTAGCTTTACGATTTCATTGGGCGCTGCCGCAGGTGTCACGACTTTTTGTCGCAGTGCACCATCGATAACAAGTACCGGCCGTGCACGGTAAATAATGACTGCCGAATCTGATGAAAGCAGTTTGCTATCAATCGCTGGTTCTACCTCGTCATGAGGGCTAACGGTTATGTGCGCGTCTTTCAATGCATCTTGCACGGTACCGGCATGAGTCAGAATGACATGTTCCTGCCCGCGGTCATAAAACGAGACGAGTCGCCCCACTTGCGCAGTTTGGCTACTAATTATTGCACCCAGCAACCATACCAACGCGACATCAGTCACTAAAGCAGCCAGAACCGTAGCCAAAATAATAATGCGTTTGTTACGTACGCGCTTCTTTTTGCTTTTGCTTTTCATTTAAGATAATCATAGCAGAACTATCAGGTTAGTCCATATTATCCAAAAGGTAGCTAGGCTCCGACAGTACCCATCTCGACTTTTCCGGCTCGCTCGTAATTGGCAAAAATCGCACCATTCGGCGTCACCAAACTCTCTGTCATTCTAAAGGCTGCAGCAATTGTGCCCTCACCGAACAAACGCTTGCCCGTACCAAGTGTAATTGGGAATGTTTTGAGCCATAGTTCGTCGACCAGATCGTGTTTCAGTAATGTCTGGATCAGATCGCCGCTGCCATGAACTTGGATGTCAGAACCTTCTGAATCCCTTAGCTTTTTGATGTCATCGACGCTATTCAAGAAAACAACGTTTTTCCAAGCGGTTTTATTGTCAGTCATAGTATCAGACACGACATATTTGGTGACATCTTGGATACTTGGCCACATATCAACATGTTCTGGCCAGTAGGCGGCAAAGATATCATATGTCTTTCTGCCAAGTAGTAGGTCAGCAGGCTTCATTTGTTTCGCCATCATCTCACCACCCACTTCGTCAGCTTCGTTAAAATATGGGGCTGTCCAGCCGCCATATTCAAAACCGCTTGACGTATCTTCGTCGGGCCCACCTGGTGCTTGCATGACTCCATCTAATGTAATAAATGATAGGACGATTATTTTTCTCATACTTCTATTATAACAAAAACGCCGATTTTCTCGACGTTTTATGGGAGTCACAACTTTACTCCTATGACTGTGTCTTGGCACTAATACTCCGCATAGTTGCTCGCGGGAGAATTCGTGCTGCAAACGCAATCATTCTCGTTCGACTACCATGTATAGCAACAACTTTATGCTTCATGAAGGCATTATAGCCATACTCTGCGACATCGTCACCAGTTGGCAATTTACCGTTCATCATATCCAGATTTTGCATATTTGCTTGGGCTGCAAAGTTGGTATTGGTTGCTCCCGGGCAGACAGCTGTCACATACACACCCGTACCCTTTAGTTCTTCAGCGAGAGACTCGCTGAAACTGAGTACATACGCTTTGGTAGCCCCATATACTGCTCCATGGGGCGTAGGAAAGAATGACAATACGCTTGCAAGGTTTATAATCGACCCTTTGCCACGTTTCTTCATGGAAATCGCGGCTAACTGACTGAGTCGAGTAAGGGTTGTAATATTCAGCGCAATCATAGAAGTCATTTTTTGCGGATCAGCATTGACGACATCGTCAAGATCACCAAAACCAGCGTTATTTACAAACACGTCAATCTTCTCATTTTTAAGCTGCGACCATAGTGAGTCGGCGGCATTATCCATGCTCAAATCGGCAGTGATTACAGAAACGCGCACCTTCTTCTCATCACTGATTGTTTTTGCAATTTCTTGAAGAGCATTTTTATTTCGAGCGACAATTATTAAATTATAGCCCTCTGCTGCAAACTTGTTCGCAAAGGATAAACCTATGCCACTCGATGCTCCTGTTATAACTACTAATTTGTTCATGTTGTATCCCCCGTCAAAATTTGTTACAATTACTATTGAATTGATAGTACTACTAATATGATAGCGTTATTTTTATGAAATCACAACTACAAAATGAGCAAGTTCGGTTAGAAATCAGCAAAGGCATGAAACTTCTTGGTGATAGCTGGACGCTCCTGATAGTCGAACAGCTGCTTCAGGGCGAATCGCGATTTGGCGACCTACAAAAGGAACTGTCGATTGCACCATCTGTGCTGACCAACAGGCTGAAACACCTCATCGATGCCAAACTGATAACCAAGCATCCAAAAAAGGTTAATGAACTCTCCGTATCTTATTCATTGACCGAAAAAGGCAAAGATCTTGAGCCTGTCCTACTTTCGTTGGGGCAATTTATTAATAAACATTTATCTCAGATTAAGAATATTGAATAACTAGACGATCGATTTACGCATAACCGACTACGGTTGTAACGTGCCAGCGAATACTTGCCAGGCAAGGAGTGTTTTGGCGACGAGACTCAGGATGACGTAGACGCGTTCACCGTATAAATAGTCTTTCCATGGACCGATTTTTTTGTATTGCAACACCATATTGACAGCGAAACAGCTAAAGAATATAAATATGGAGACAAAAATCCAATAGACAAATGTTGGTGGCGCACTATCTTTGTCGGCCGATAGCCAAAAATAAAAACCGATAACCATCCAAGGTACAATTCCTGCGAGGCAGCCGATCCAGTAGCTCAACCAGCTTGTTTTTCCTGTAGTTTGATGGTGAGTCTCTATGACAAGTCCCATCAGATTCATGATCGCGATGAGGAAAAATATCATCACTAAACTTGCAAAATCATAAACACCGACGAGCATTGCGATGGCAACCATCATAATGCTTGCCGAAATAGCATATTCAATCCAGCGAACTTTATTGATGCCGTGCCCTAGGTCTTGATCGTATTTTTTGTTATATACCGTTGCAATGAACAAGTGTGCAGCTGCCGAGAGAAAGAAAAATGCGGCAATTAGCAAGGGCACTGACACGCTGAATAACTGTGTAGTTGCTGGCTCCAAATTTTGCGACGCCCGATTAAACGTTAGGTAGTACCCCGTCACTGGTATGTCAAACGTTCGACTTATCAGCAAAATAATAACACCCTGCAGACCATGAAGCCCCGCCATAATAAAGTTGAACCTGCGCAGGCCACGGAATGTGGTTGTTTTACTCATTTCTTTCCTTTCGTTTTTTAGAAATAATCGGTGACTGTTTAACAAAACTATTCTGATCGATTACCTGTAGCATTGCTTGTGCAACTTCGTCGCGTCCGACATACCACTTGGTAGGGCCACTGGATAGAAGCTCAAAGTCGTGGGCAGCAATATTCTGTAGCTTCAATAAACGAATCAGCGTCCAATCAAGATTGCTTTGTTGCAGTACCACTGCATGTTGACGTCCATCACTAATACGGTCTGGGTCAATGATGCTGATGGCCAGGTTCAGGACACGATCAACCAAGCCAATTTTATCACCAGGAAAACGCACACCCGTACCGGTCACCGTGACAAAACGTTTCAGTTTTAATTCATCCATTGCTTGCACCAGAACTTTCGTCGCAACCGTCTGCACGTCGGATGCCGAACCTCTGACGTGGCCAATACAACTGACAACAACATCTTGTCCTCGTAATAAGTTTTTGATATCTGTCGGGTTCGTCGCATCGCAGGGCACCATCACCAAATTTGGATGAGTCGTGAGGTTATTTCGTGCTCGAACTCCCGCCCGAACGGTATGTCCTGCCGCCAATGCCTGTTCGACAAATGATTTACCCAGTCGCCCACTCGCGGCTATAACAGCTATATGCATATCCTCTCATCATAAGCGGGATGCGTAGAATTAACAATGGATGAATCGACAACTCGACTTACCTTTATTCTGGTTTAATCCGCGAGATGCTCCATGCTACAATAAGCCAAATGACAAGAAAACGAATTGGTACCATCATAGTCCCACCTGGTGTCTTTATGGGCAGACATGAAAAGCTCACGGTTGATTATTTGGCTACCAATCTTGGATATGATGTGACGTTCCTCGTTCCCAATAGGAATAGAGGGGCAAAAACGGCCGATATAGAAATGAACGGTTTACACTGGGAAATGAAAAGTCCTCGTGGGAAAAGCTCGCGCACAATTGAAAATAATTTGCGGCTCGCCCTCCATCAGTCACCTAATATAATCTTAGATTTGCGCCGCATGGACGGTCGCATTCCTACTCATAAATTACTGAAAGAAATTGAGCGCCGATTTAATGATGCAAAAGTCATCAGGCACATTATCGTCATTACTCGACAAGAGACGCATATTGACTTTAAGCTATAGCACTGCTAGTATATTAGGTAGAAACGCGGGACGCCACTGCTGTATAGCGGAGGCCAGCCCGCTTTCTTTTTGTTTAAGAATTTTAAGAGAACTGTTCTCTTAAAACCTCGTTCGGTAATTAAGCCTGCAAAATATTCTTGAGGTTGAAGCTTGGTAACAATGGGGACATAGGCGATTGGGAAATGACTCATACGATGATTATAGCTGTATAGACTTGTGTTCAGCGAGTCATCGTGGCCCTAGACCGTTCGATCTTTTTTGGACTTTGTATTAACGGCATTTTGCAACAGCCGTTGAAACGTTGCCGTTACTATGCCGGTAACAACAACAGCGAAAGTTGCAAGAATGCCCAGGATATCAGGGCCCGGAGAATCATCACCACTACTAATTGCAGCTAACTTAATATAAACAGCAGCTACTGCTATCGCGCCCGCAGCAATAAACGCACAGTATTTTATTGTCCGCAGTGCATTCACCACTGCCTGCGAGTACGTCTTGTTTTGTCGTATATAACCTAACACCCTAATTCCCTGGTATAACGCCACGAAAAAGGGAATCGAACCGACACATATATACGACAATAATGAGTCATTAGTATATACCTGGAATAGGCTCCAATCTTTTTGATCCGCAAATCGGGGTTCTAGCAGCATAATGCCAAGTGTTGCGATACCAATAAGTACAATGACTGCCTGGAGTAATACTGTTAAAATTTGCCTGATCAAATGGTTGTTATGATGTTTCATACTTTCATTCTAATATACCATTTATTGTTTTTATGAATTCTGTTTTATACAGCTTTCCATAATATTTGGTTTATATGCCCGTCTTGGGACTTGATATTGTCATATGATTTTTGCAAGATTTGTTCCAGGACTTCTAGCTCTATATCACTGAGTCGTTTGATATAAATACAGTATCCAGTACTCGTATATTTGCCTACCTTAGCCAGTAGTTCACTGTAGTGTTTTGTGCCGTCCATCAGGTAAACAGTAATCTTACCTTTTCTGGGATAAAAACCGATGATAAGACCGTCGCCTTCGCGCCCGCTGTTGTATTTGTAATGATAGGTATCAAACCCGAGAGTACCAGTATTCCACAGCTTTGGCTCACGCCCGCTGATTCGTTGCATCATTTCAATCAGCACTTGGGAATCTTTTGCGGTTTGTTCATCGAGTGAGGTAATGTAGTCTTTGACTGCTTGGTCGGTGCTCATAGACTTATATTAACAGATGCGGATATATCTATGTGATATAGAGAAGTACGGCAGCATTGTGGCCGCTGAGGTTAAAACCCTACTAGCCAGATATTATCTTTAAAGTTAGCTTCTGATAAACTACTTGATATGGCAGTTAATAAAGAAGATCCGGTTTGGCGTAAATTTGAAGAAGCCGTAGCTACCTTCTTGCGGGCATTAGATCCACAAGCAAAGATTGCTCATGACATTTCCATCCCAGACAAAGATACCGGCACTCCTAGGCAGAGAGACGTTTGGATTGACACATCCGTAGCTGGCATTAATGTTAGCATTTACGTTAGCTGTAAAGATTACAAAAGAAAAATCAACCAGCAAGATATGGATGCAGTTATTGGTGAATTAGCTTCGAGCGGTGCTCATAAGGGTGTGATTTTTGCTAAAAATGGTTTCGGTGAAGATGCTATAGAAAAAGCTAAGGCACATGACATTGATTGCTGCATACTGTTAGGAGATAACGGGTCCATCGAATTACCCAAGGAGCTAGATCTTAATTTTTATGCTCGAAGAGGAAGGGTAAGTTTTGATTTTGGCATGTCAGATAGAAATAAACAGATGGCCTTCATTAGCTCCAAAGCTTTAGGACAAAAGAGTCGTGTAGTTGCGGTGCTTGCAAAAGAACTCAATCGCTTAGTGCGACAATCATGCATTGACAACTTCATAGCAACTAAGTCGGTGATAACTATAGAAAGTTCTGTGAACGATAAGATTGTGGACGTAAGGCTTCATCATTCATGGGAGTATTACGTTGCTAAACTTAGTAACAAACTTTTTAACGGGTCGTACAACTTTAATCAGCAGCAGTTTAAGGGTACGGTAACTTCGCCTCCCATCGATGCTAGCGGTCCTGACCTGGGCGACCAATGGACTAAGCTGGATATTGTCCCTGATAATCCAGCAGGCGTAATGATTCAAATTGAGCCTAATTATATTGAATTCTGGAAAGGCCTTACTAGAGAAAGTGGCTGGACACATGCGCGACAAGCTGATAAGAACATCTTTGAATAAATGGATACTGCAACAAAGAGTACGATAAGTCATAGAAGTCATTTCAATCAAGAAAATGGCACATTGAAGAACTGTGTAAAGAGTACTTATCCTATATGCTAGAGTTCGTCTTCGTAACCCTAAATATAATACTCGTCCTCATAGTAGTAGTTTCTTCTACGGTAGTTCTTTCCAGCGTTATCTTATCGGTGTCGATATTTTCAAATAGTCGTAGTCCTTTCCCAAGCAGTACGGGCATAACATCTATCCCCAGCTCGTCGCACAGCCCTGAATTGAGGCATTGTTGTATAGTGTCAGCGCCACCTATTATCTGAACCATCTTGTCGCCCGCGGCTTGCTTCGCCTGTGAAATTGCACTCTCGACACCATCAGTTACAAATGTGAGAGTAAGTTTGTCGTTTCCCGCCGGATATTTTGATGGAGGTGTATGCGTCAAGACAAAAATAGGAACTTGGAATTCATAGTCATCGTTAATCCACAAAAACGGGTCTGCCATTTCATACGTATGTCTGCCCATAATCACAGCACCTGTGTCGCTAACCATTTGCTTGAAAGAAGGAGCCTGAAGGAGTTCAGAAAAATCCGGACTCAGACTTTCTGCGCTTCCATTAATGTCATTGATATAGCCGTCCAACGACATGGTCATACCGGCGATTACTTTTCCCATACCTCTATACTATCAAAATGGCATTTATGTGCCAATTACTTCTTCCTGGCTATACACCGAAGGATGTTTGTTTGCTCATTATTATATTTTTCTTCGATTGCATCAATATGTTCTATGCTAAATAAGTCTTCTAGGATTTCTCGAGCGTATGAAATAGTGAATAGGTGTCTGACGTGACCAGTGGAAGAGACGAAGATGTCTTTCTCGACTTCTTCACCCGAACCGTGGTGAAAATCATCAACCGACTTACAGGCAAAGGCTACGATGCCATTTGGCTTTAATACTCTGGTAATTTCTTTAATAATTTCTCTGGTTTTACTATCAGAATAATAATGTAGTGACAAATTTGCGTAAACAACACTAAGGGTTCGATCATCGTATGGAAATCGCTGCTGCATATCTAGAGTAAGAAACTTAACTCCAGAGTCTGCAAAATGTTCGTCATCTTGTTTAATCACGACCTTTGAAGAATCTGTAGCAGTCACTTGATGACCTTTTTCGGCAAAGAACACCGCATCTCTTCCGACACCACAACCAAGTTCCAATATCAGAGACTCCTTAGGGAATTTTGGTTCAACCAGTATTGCTAATGGGCTTGGAGTATGCCTTAAACCTTCGTGATCGCCATCACCGTGCTTCTTGTCCCATAGTTCAATTTGATCTGGAATTATCATCACTTACTCCGACTATTTATAACTACCGTCTATCATATCAAAAAGAAACCAGATGGCCTCTTTGTTAAATTTGTAGTGCGAGTGAAGAGACTCTAGAACTTCCACCGTCTGTAGACGCGGGGTTCGGGCTCTCGACTATTATTATCTTTGAAGAGGTCGAGAGTTAGAGTCCCAGCCGCTAGACCATAGTTGACGTATTACAAACATGTGCAACAGAGGCTACTAATGATTCTAAATTAAAATGCTTGATTGAGGAATTCCATTTATCCAGCGAACTTATTTAATGATGTCCGTGATCGTGAGTCATACCACTTTTCTGGTTCATCATTTTTAACATCATAGGGCCACCTGTCTTCATAAAACGCCACAAAAGTAGACTAGCGATTATAAGAAAAACAATGTTTAGAATTGTCGTGTAGTTCCAAGTAATAGCTGCTTCAAGCACTTTTGCATTGCGAACAGTTGGAATGAGGTGGAAGAATGTAAATAGGAGCTCAATGGCATAGCCAGCTAGCACCATCGCTGCGTAAAAAGTCACAAAGATAAAACCAGCCATCTTCCAGCCGTAATATTTGGCGTAAATGCGAACAATGGGCAAGATGATAAGGTCGGCAAAGATAAAGCTGATAACTCCCCCGAAACTAATGCCCCCATTCCATAGCACGGCCGCAAGAGGGACATTACCAACTGAACAGACAAAACTAATGACAGCAATCAACGGGCCAATGATTGGCCCCCACAGTACAGAGCCGACGGGATCTTTACTCAGAAATAGCATTTGCCAGAATGAATCAGGCACCCAAGCAGCAAGTGCACCAGCAATTAGCAATCCAATGACAATATCCGTCCAAATACTTACCCAGTCCATTACGAAGAAATGACTTGTAGCCGTGCGGCCTTCGCTTGAGAGTAATTTCTTTAGGATTGATTGGTTTCCCTCGACTGCCATGTCATCCATAGCGGCGTGGCCTTCCATCAGTCCAGGCACACCCTTTTCGGCTTGCAGACGGGCATCACTAACAAGTCGTTTTGCAAGGAAGCGTTTGAAAATAATTGCTAGAAGAGCAATCATAATTGGGCCACCGACAAACTCAGCAGCTGTGAATTGCCAGCCAAGAAGCAGCACCATAATAATCCCGAGCTCGATGACCAAATTCGTGCTCGCTATCTCAAATGCCATTGCAGCAGTGAAGTTACCCCCTTTTTTAAAGATAGAGCGAGAGAGGGCTACTGCTGCATAAGAGCACGAACTAGATGCAGCACCCAAAAGACTGGCCTTGATGAGTGTCCTCGGCTTGTCATCGGGTAATAGCATACTCATTTGTTTATGTGATACAACAGCCTGTATAGCCCCAGACAATGCAAATCCGAGAATGAGAGGCCATAGTATTTCCCAGCCCATCGAAAAAGACATCGAGAGAGCATGAAAGATGGCATCAAGAACGTTCATACTTTCATCATAACAAAAAGAGTTCCGTAGGAGCTGATTTGTTAGAAGCTATACTGTTTGAAAAACATTTGGGTCGATTTGTGCGGGTGAAGAGACCCTAGAACTCTCGGGGCCTGTAGGCCGGAGTTCGGGCTCTCGACAATTTTTATCTTTGAAGAGGTCGAGGGTTAGAGTCCCAGCTGCTATACCATAGAAAAAGCCCACACAAGGTGGGCATTTTCTATGGTGCCATGTAGCAGACACACTTCAAACATCTGCTGAAGCCCTACATGATAACTATATTCTAAAGGAATTGGCTGTGGAGTTCAATCTGTCGGGCGATTTAGTAGGTGTCTGATTTTTCGGCTGTCTTCTTAATCGTCTTTGACAAAATTGCTCCTGTGCTCTAATCCCGATTCAGCTTTCTCTTGATATTGTACTTCTCTGATTTGAGGTTGTAGGCATCCAAGTCACCTTCAAGGTACTTTATTACCTCGTCGTTGATACTAGGTTGGTCCATTGCACCAGCCATGACAAAATCGCCAGTGCTTGAGCCTCCTTCAACTATGATGTATTTGTCCGTATCAGATGCCACAGCAAGACTTGAGTTATGGGTGGTAAATATGAACTGTCTGGTCTCTTTACCTTTTCTAAGCTTTTTGCACATATCCTGCCAAACCGACTTGATGTCGAGAGAGTCCTCGGGCTGGTCAATTACTATTGGCTGATTGCCGTCGCTTAGTGCGATGATAAGCATTGCTGTACATTTTTGACCAGTAGATAGCTCGGAAAGCGGGCGGAAATCCGTCCTCTGGGGGTCATTAGCAACATTGTAGGCAATGTAAGGTCTATCTTCTGGCATTGCTTTATACTGCAATTCTAAAAGCTCTTCATGTTCAAAATTATTAACCAGAAACTCAACAAGTATTTTAACTCTTTCGGGGTCTAGTTTTACCGTGTCTGCGATTTGCTGAATATAGTCCTCATCCCCTCGTATAACGTAATACAGGACAAGATTGATAAGCGTATACGGGTCAATATTGCTACTAATCTGCTCAATCTCAAAGTCTTTGAGATACGAACCTTTTTTGAGCTCAGTTAACCTTTTGGTAAATTCATCTTTGTTGTCAGCGATGTTTATATCAAGACTGAGCCGACCAGCAGATGATTTTTCAATAATTTTAACTTTACTCTGACGTTCTTTAGCATATAAGTCATATGCCTCTTTTAGCTTATCCAGCACAACCTTTCGTTGTTCGGCAACCTCTTTTGTAATACCGCTCTTCAGTGCTAGGCGTTGATGCCTGCCCCGCAAGTCCTGCAATTCCTTTGCTTTTTGGGCACGCTTTTCTGCAAGCACCTTTCCGTCACCACCACTCTGCCGCACATGCTCATCATACTTTTCTTTTGCCACTGTGTAGTGAGGTTGAAATGACAATTGTTCGGCTGCAATTTGCTTCAAGCCGTCCGCTATTGCTTGTTGAATGTCCGTAATGTGAGTTTTGATATCACCCTTTGCTTGTTTTTCAATATCAGCTAGCCTCTTGACCAAGGGGTCTTCCTGTATTTCTTCAGATAGCTGCTTAATGTCGGAAAAGCTCATCAAGTCCAACCGCAAGACACCTTCGGCAGTTTCTGCTAAGCTCTCTAGCTCTTCTCTCTGGCGTTCTAGATACTGTTTTTTAGCTTCCTGGTTTTTTAGCTCATCAAATATCGGGGCTTGGAGCTTCTTGTCTAGGTCTATTAAGTCTTTGCTAACGCTATCAGCAAGAACCTTTACCTCGCCCACTTCTTTTAAGGCTCTAATACAATCGGCAAGTTTAGCGTCATGCTCGCTAAGTTGCTGTTCGAGGTCAGCAATAACAAGTTGATGGTGTTTGAAATTAAAGAATTGGTCAATAAAGGCGAGCTGAGCTTTTTCTTTCTCGGCAATGTTAATAATCTCGTTTTGACTTAAAAACAAAACGGGGAAGTTGTCTGCCTGACTAGACATTTCAGCAGTTTCAAATGGGCTGTTTTCACTTGGCTTAAAAGTTCTAGTTAAGGTTCTTTTTATGCCATTAGGAGTTGTTAGGCTAATCGTTACACGACCATAGTTTTCTAGTCTTTTCTGTAGCTTTGTTTGGTGGTCGATACTAATAGTGTCTACGCTAGACGCTTGGTTCAACCCAAATCTTAGTAATTCAATTAGTAAAGATTTTCCCGCTCCCTTGCCACCTAAAATACTATTCAGCCCTTCGTGAAACGTAGCTCCTTTTTTATCAAAGTAGCCACCTTCAATATCGATGCTGGTTATACGAGGGTATTCGTATTGATGGTCTGAAAGCCTTAGCCGTACTTTAGGGTCAGTAAAGCATTGTCGTAGTGCTTCCTGCGATATTTCATCAACTTTGAAATATGTGCTTCTTTTGCCAATTCCGTACAGACCGTGACCATTCCTGTCGTCGCCGTCAGCATCTGGATTATCAGATGCTTGATAAACTGCAAGCACAGTATTCTTATAGTCGTTATTTGAACCGTCAAGGAAATCCATTGTTCTTTTTTTCTGAGCTTGCTTTGCCGCGTCCTCTGTGTCAGTTGCTTCAACTGCGTCAACTAGCTTACTAGTAATGATGCCTATCCGCTCTTGACCCTGTATCTCTGACAGTACGCCGTTCGTAGAATTAGCATGGGCAAGAACCGCCAAGCCACCTGCTTTTCTAATCTCTTTGGCTACATCAAGAACTGACTTATCGATAACCTTATCAAGCCTGCCCCTATCTTCTGGCTTAACGCCAAGATTGGACAGCAAGTAATCTACGTGTTCTTTCTTACAGCCTGTGTCGAAGATTGCTATGACGTGTATACCGCCTCTGCCGCCAGAGCACGTAATTTCAACACCTGGAAAAATAACAAGGGCGGTATTCTTAGCTGCCGTTACTATCGAATCAATCCATTCACCACTGTTATGGTCTGTGATAGCTATCGCCTCTAAGCCATTTTCAATTGCTGTTTGGACAATCTGTTCAGGCGTTACCGTCTTGTCGATGAAATCAGTGGAGGCTGGCGTGTGTACGTGCAAGTCCATACGTTTATAAGATAAGCCGTCTGTGTGTTGATTTTTAGTCATGTCCATATTATGACATAGCCCTCCCTTAAATTGAGGGTATAGGTTTTAGAGTACCTTGAACCCTGCAGCATCGATGGCTAACAGCTTCGCACTGCTTATTATAAATCAGTAGTAAGGTCAGAGACTTTAACTTTTAGAACTTTGGCTATCTTCTCAAGGCTTTTGATGGAAGGATTGCGGACGGCTCGCTCAACGCCTGATATATAACCTCTATCCAAGCCAGTAGCGTTACCGAGTTGTTCTTGCGTTAAGCCAGCCTCTTTACGATACTGCTGCACATTCTTGCCTAATTTCTGTAGTACGCTTGTTCGTGCCATATAGTAAAACAATGGTCTAATGACACTTATCAGTCCACGACTTATAAGTCTCTTTTACCTTGCTTTACATCTGTTAATTTGTTAAAATTAAAGTATGAAACCCAATAAATTGACCGAGGAAGTGTTCACCAATGTCAAGCGAGCCATAAACAATGGCGAGTGGACATATGCGTGGAAATACCCTCAGATTAACCGTGCTACTGGAAATCGTATCAAAAAGAGTAGCGACTATGAGGAATACGTGGGTGAAGATGGTAAATACGGCGTAGGTGTACAGAAACAGATGACCAAGAGCCAGCCTGATACTGTAGTTGCGACATCCCCCACACCACTTGTAGCCACGAAAAGAAGTTCGTCATCCAAGAGCTTCTTTTACTGGTACTTCGCTTTATATCGCTATAGCTACCGCATACTCAAGAAATTACTCGTAGAACGCAGGTCTTCGGACTAACCATGAGCAAACGCAAGGCAGCCAGCCCAAACGAAGAAAAAGCTGGCTTAAGCCTTGCGAGCAACGCAACGACCATCTGGTCGGCAGGGCACTCCAATAAGGACATCTGCACGTTTATCAGCTTATTACAGACTGTAAATGTGCAGACTGTTGTTGATTGCCGAACCAAGCCGAGAAGTCGCTGGTCCCACTTTAATGCCGAAAAGTTAGCCATGCACCTATCCAGTATGGATATAAACTACGAGTTTAGAGGTAATAACCTCGGCGGATTAGCTGGCAATGTGGATTTTGACGAAACGCTGGACGAAATGAAGTGCCGAGCCGAGCATGGCGAGAGGATTGCTTTGATATGTAGCGAGGGTAAGCCAGAAGAATGTCACCGAGGCACAATACTTGCCCCAGAGCTGGAAAAACGAGGCATAGCTATCGAGCATTTATTGTATGTAAAAAGGAGTGATGGCTATGAACAGCTTAGTGCAGATTGGTAGCGACTACGGTCAGGCAGACGTAAAACAGATATTTGAAGTGCTAGACGTTACAGAAGCCACACGGCAGGACTATCAGGCTCGTATTGGGCTATTCCTAGTGTTTATCAGGGATAGTGGCTTAGACCGTAACAGTTTCTTGAGCTTTAAGCGTATGCTGGCTGAACGAAACGACTTGTCGGTATCAACCAAGAACAAATACCTTGCCGTTGCTCGTATCTTCTTGAAAGAGCTTAATCGCCAGGGTGTGCTGCCTGCGGACATTACCCAGAACATTAAGGCGTTTAAGCAAAGCAAGAAACACAAAAAAGACGGTGTAACAGATGAGGAAATGACCGTTATCGCCCAATCCTTGCACAATCTAGCACCCTCGTTAGAGGCAACCAGAATAAAAGCGATTATCAGCTTACTCGCACTGCAAGGTTTACGGCAGATTGAGGTCGTCAGGCTGAATGTTACTGATTTGCAGCTTAGTAGAGGCGTGGCATTCGTTCAGGGCAAAGGCAGGGACGACACAGAGGCTATATACCTGCACCCACAGACTATCGGGGCTTTGAGAGAATACATTGCCGCACACCGCATTGCAGATGGTGCACTATTCACCAGCAACAGTAATAACAGCCGAAACAAACGGATAAGCACTCGTTCCGTCAGGCAAATTGTGCAAGATTACCTTGCGACTGTTGGTGTAGAGCGTACAGTACATGGCTTTCGGCACTATTTTACCACTAGGCTTATCAAGATTTACAAAAGCGACCTGACAGAAGTAGCACGCTACACTCGCCACAGAAGCCTTGAAACACTACAAACGTATAATGATGCTATAAGCCTACAAGCTGACCTCCCACGCTTTCATGGGGCGTTTGAAGAAGTGCTAATTTAGTACTGCATAGTGTCAGTGTAGTGTCACATTGAGGCACATGTTTTAGGCAACTAGGTCAGCGTACGTATTGTGTATGTTTAGCGTACGATAAATATTTAAGATTTGCGTGGTAGAATAACGCAGAATAAAGTACACGATAGGTAACTTGCTTGTTTCAGCATTGGAGAAATACGACAAATACTCAGGAACTTGTACGAATTATGACTACAAAATAATGGCAGTGATTTGCACCAAAAATACTCACAAATACGGCTCTACTTCCCAAAATACTAATTACAGGAACTAAAAATGGAGCGGGTATTTAGGCTTCAAATCTCATAGCTTTTTCAGGTATTCGTATATCTTTACCATTGCTAGGGTATCAAGGCAGCAGTATTCGATGAGGGACGCATACGTCCGTTCTGCCGTGTCGGCGTCCATAGCACTAGTTACGGCATCATACCAGCGTATTGAAGCGTCTTGCCCGTTCTGAATATCAAGACTCTTATAGGAAAACTCGGGCACGAGCACAGGTAGCACTGCTTTGATAGAATTGCTGCCGTTAAACTGATGGTGTACGAAGTGTTGCTTACTGAATACTTCTTTTAGGTCGAAGATACGAGAGTTGATACTCGCCATCAGCTCTGCATATTCAGGGTATAGATTGCCCATTTCTCTGTTTCGACCCATCTCAAAGGATTTATGCCATACCACAACACTACCTTTGCTGCCGATATGCTTTGCCAAGCCCTCAAGCAATTCTTTAGCAGGTAGGGTCTTAGCGTCTTTTGAAAGATATTCGTAATGCTCAAGTTCGCCGTTCGGCTCTCTTAAAATATGCAAAGAATACTGGAATGGTATCTGTTGGTACGGTATGCAATCGTTGTAAAGTGGCACGGCAGTTGAAACGGTCTCGTAATCTAAGAAGTACAGGGGGTACTCAAGCTCGCTCATAAGCTCGGATATGGAAGTTTTATCGATAATCGGTTGTTTGGATTTAGCTACTGCCACCTGATTGCTTTGTATAACTGATAGCTTGATGTCATCTGGCACGTCATGGACATTGAATACCTCATTATCTACCAGTAGTGCAAGGTTTTTGCCACCAATACGGCTGATGTTGAAGACCGAGTATTCGGGTATCTCTGGGTTTAGGTACTGAAAAGTCGGGCAGTGATGGGATTTACTGTTGAGCCTACAGCTACAGCCCTTCGGCTCATTAGGTTCTTTGATGGCTTTAAGTGCATCGTGAGTCTGTTCACGAATTATGGGCAATATCTCATCAACTTTAGCGGTAATGTCGGTTTCAAGCAGGAAGTCACGTGCTACCACAGCCGACCTACGCTTATATTCTTTGTTTAGATAGATAACGCCCACGCTATCAATCCTATAGCCTGCGTCCTCAAAGGCTGTACGCTGAAAAGCCACGTCAATGATATGTTCTTTTTTGATTGAATTAGTTGATTTAACCTCGTATAGCGTCCAAGTCCTGGTGCTTTCGTTAAACTTTATAACGTCCGCCATAGCGAACAATCCTTGGTCAGTAAATACAGTGGCCTGAAAGATGATTTTTGCACCGCTTGCGACAACGCTCTCAGTCTCTTGCTTAGCCTCTAGCCCTTTTGATTGTACTAATACGGCTTCGGGAAAGAGTTCACGAGCATATCGCTCAACCTCATTACCTTGCTCAAGCCGACGTTTGATAGTCTCGGCTTCATCAACGGGTACAACTTCTTTTTTATGTTTCCAAAGCCATAAATAGCTGGCACAACACTCGTATTTTAGAAAGTCTGACTTGGACAGGTAGATTGACGGCCAGCTCATACGAATTGTGTTTTACTCAATTTTTATCCCCGAAAACCCTAATAACTTCGTCAAGGCTTTTTAGTTTGTCCTTATTCCACTCTTCTTGCTTGATATAGAGGGCTTTGTAGACCATTTTGCTCTGGCGGTCATTCACATCGTCGCACCAGCTTTGCAACCGCTTAAACTTGAGCTTATCGTCTTCCTCTTCACGGCCTTTGGTTTCAATGATATACACCGTCTTGCTGTCCTTTTTTACGAAGAAATCAGGATAGTAGTTGGCTATGAAGCCCTCAGCGTTCTTGTATTCAATCCGTAGTGCACTGGCTTCCTTGTTCTGGAAGTTTTTTGAGAACGATAAAATATCGTCACAGCCATCCAGGAAACCAGCAAAAATAAGCTCAAAATCACTATCGCCAACTATTTTATTGAAGACAGACTTCTTAGGAATTAGAAAACCCTTGTCATTGACTACAAATGGTCGAGACTCGCTGATTTTGATGTAATTCTTTATCTCGGTATCACCGCTATCTTGGACGGTTAGCTCGTTAATAGCCTTTTTGAACGAATCTTTGATGAGCCGTATGTATTCTACTTCTGACAAGTTCCTGAGCATGTTCAAATCGGATAGTTCAACGACTTGGTCAAACATATATTGGTGCACAAACTCTCTGACTTTGCCAAACAGAATGTCATAGCAACCAAACAGCCGTAGCTCTCGCATAATTGCTTGAGCGAAGAAGCCGATGACACTCTGGTAATCGGGGTTTATATCACCACTCAATACCGTAGTGTGATGAGTAATTTCGCCGACTACGTCCTTGAAGACAATTTCTCTTTTCTCTTGCTCAGTAAAGCTCTTTATGGCTACTTTTTTGTTGCCGAACTTCGAGACATCAAGGTTGGCTAGATTCTTATACTCCCTCTGTATCCTCGGAGTCATTATGGGGATTTCAATGTCTAGCTTGGCAATGTCTTTTTTGGGATTCTCACTATCTACTTCAACAACCATCGGAGCAATTGGCTTAGCACCTATGCCCATGGCTTTCTTTTCGAGTATCACACCCTCGCCTTTGATGGATTCAACAAACTCCATGAATGCAGGTGTACCAACCACACTCACATACTCGGCTACATCATCTCTGCCAAAGAACATACGGCGTAGACCACGACCTAGCGTCTGCTCTGGCAGAATCTTTGAATCGGACGCATACGGTCTGAGCCCCACAATCGTCGTAACGTTTTTGACGTCCCAGCCCTCCTTTAGCATCATTACCGAGATGATGACCTTGAATGGACTCTCCCAGCTATCAATCTCGTTGGCTTGCTTACGTAGCACTTCTAGGTCGTCTTTATTCTTACCCGATACGCTCTCTGATATCTCACCGCTTTTGTTAGTGTGAATTGTCAGTACGGCGTCTCTGAGGTCGGCAAAGCTAGTTTTGATGTACTCGGCTACCTCGTCACAGTTCTTGGTGTCATCGGTCATTATGAACAGGATAGACTTCTTGCCCATAGGCTTGAGTGCCTCGTAGGTTTTACGCCACTCTTCAATGCCAAGGTTTATGAAATCTCGATACTTTTCGCTAAACAGTGAACTCTGGTTTTCGTGCAACTTACCTCTACTGGCAGCGTCAGGCACAACAGGGTTTTTAACAATTCTTTGATGTATTGCCTCGACAAGCGGATAGTCAGAAATCGTCTGTACAAATATCGAGCCGTCACGCTTCTTAGGCGTAGCAGTAACATCAAGCTGCAAGGCTAAACCAGAGCCTTTTTGCTTCAGTTGGTTATCAATGTCCTGTATAGATTTCGCCCAAGCTAGTTTGTCATCCCAGATATGATGAGCTTCATCATTGATAACTATTAGCTCGTCGATATCTCGCACAATCATGCCTAGGTCTACAGTTGAGTCGTTGGTTTTGGTGACCGGCTTATCGCCCAAGAAATATGCCGTAGAATCTTCGTCTTCAGCACTAGCATCCTTAACGTCAGATTCAAATACACGGTGGATATTGGTAAGAAATATGTTGCCTGTGTCAGAAACATTACGCAAGCTATCCTGCAAATGAAGCGTTAGCTGGAAGTCATCCTGCCAATTTTGACCCTGATAGCCGTTATCTGGTAGCACAGGGTCTTCGTGGAAGATTTTTAGCCCCTCAAAGTCGTTCTTTATACGCTCAAAGACAATTACGTTAGGGGTTATCAGCAAGAAGTTCTTGGATAGCTTGGAGCCTTCTTCATACTTTTTGTGGAAGTACGCCCATGCCAGCACAAGGCTCATAACTTTGGTCTTACCAGCACCAGTCGCCATCTTAATGACAAAACGCAGCCACTCTTCGGTGAACATACCAGCACTCAAAACACCTGTTGAGTTGTAGCGTATAAGGTCGTATTTATCTTTAACTTTGGCTACCTCGTACAGCCAGATAACCGTCTCTAATGCCTCTCGTTGGGCAAAATAGTACCTAAAGTTGTACGACGTACCATCAGCGTTGTACATGATGTGGTCTTCTTTGAACCACCAGTTTAGCAGTGCCCTAGAGGTTGCACTTGCTCCCTCATAGTTTAATGCTCGCCATTCTTTAACTTTTTTCCGCAGCTCAGACACCAGTGGCGGTAGTAGTTTTTCGTGACCCTTATCCCTCAAATCCTCATCGGCAGGAAACCAGCGAACGCTTGGGTCTAATATAGCGTAAGGGTCAGTCGGGAAGTCTTTGTGAAGTGCCATATTATACTTCTACCTCGATTACACGAGTGGTGTCGTTGCCAAAGATATCTACGACCTTGATAGCAACCTTATACTTTCCTCGTGTCACTTCTTTTGCAGCCGATGTAAGCTCTAGCTCTCGATTCTTTTTTGTCCTGAAGCTTTGCCACTCGTTATCAAAGATATAGTCGCCAGTCCAAACTTCTTTTTCTTCATCGCCGTCCATAACTTTGATGATTTCCTTACGGCTAGAGAAGTCAAAGTCCACTGCCCAGTAATCTATCCAATCACTCCACTTTTTAGTCAGCACTTCTTGCGATATGAGGTCGGTTTCTTTGTCTCGTGATATCTTCACTACCTGACCATTTTCTACGATTACTTTGGCACTGCCTGGGCGTAATGCTTCTGCTACTTCGCCAGAATCATCTTGATTATAGAAGACCGAAAAGTCAGTCAATACAATCGAAAGCTCTTTTTTATTAACAGCCCCTTTGACTACAGGTTTAGCGTCAATAAATGCCACGTCGTAGAACTTAACATGCCCACGCTCAACGGCTTTTTTATCAAATACCTCTCTTGGGATAATCCTAAAGGCCACGTCAATACCTTGGCTGGCGTACTCCTGAAAGTCTAAGCCCATCTCGTAATCAAACCCGAGAATGTCAATTTTAGTGATGCCTTTTTCTCGACACTCCGCCACGATATCTTCCACCTGCTTTGATGATACTGGTGTGCTGATTGGTCCTACAGCGACCAACCTGTCCCTCTTCTTGCCAACCATATTTACGAATGACTCAACAGGTTCAGCTTTGTAGGCTGTAATGATTAGTTTTACGAACTCCTTTTCTTTTCTGGCAGCTTGCAGGGCTTTTTCTTCGGTACGCAGGTCGTTATTTACGTTGAGATAGTTCTCTCGCTCATATCTACCAACGTTTAGAATCTCAAACGCACGGAAATCTAGGCCTTCTTTTTTAAGCTTTCGCTGAACATCAATCATCCGCTTGCGAGAAGTATGGATACCAAACTTACCCAAGTCTGAACCAATCCATTTTCTATTCAACTTTTCGGCTACCGCCAACGTAGTGCCTGAACCACAGAAAAAATCAGCCACTAAGTCGCCCTTATTAGAGGACACTTCAATTATTCTTTCTAGTAACTTTTCTGGCTTTTGAGTGGGATACCCGAGTAGCTCATTTGCTTGTCCAGCGATAACATTTATGTCAGTCCAGATGTCTTGCAGCGGCTTTCCAGGCATATCCATAAGGTATACTTTTTTCTTCGGGAATCCAGAGCTTGTGTAATAAAGAAGTCCCTCGTCATGAAGACGTTGCATTGTGTCCTTCGAGTATCTCCAGGTCTTGATAACCCCATTCCATTCATAACGACTGCCCCTACCTCCTGGCCCTAAAGTATTTTCAACCTTATACTTTTTTCCATCACCATCGTCCATCGAGTACATCTTGAGATTGTTTGCTTCATATTCCGAGAACTGCTTATTGTAAATGTAGTTCTTGCTCTTTGAGTAATAAAGTATGGTGTCACTTATTTTTCCGTACTTTGCTGAGTCATTATGAGAATAGACTCTTTGCCACGTAATTTGATTTATGAAGTTTGAACTACCGAATATTTCGTCCAACACAAGCCGCAAATAACCATTTACCCTCGTATCGCAATGGACGTAAATGCTTCCGTCTTCAGCAAGTAGGTCTTTTAACAGCCTCAAACGTTCATAAATCATTCCGATGAAACTATCCGCACCTTTGCCCCACGTGTCACGATAAGCGATTTCTTCAATAACAGAAGGATTTTTTGTAAAAGAGTCTTCTCCAATTTCTATATTCATAGAGAAGTCGGCACCGACATCAAAAGGTGGGTCGATGTAAATTAGCTTTAGCCCACCCTGTGCCTCTATTTCCTTACGGAGTGGTCCATTACTGAGTGACGAGAGTATGAGTTTGTTATCGCCCCATATCAGTTTGTTAGTCCAGCCAGTTAGCTGTCTGCCACTATCATCAAAAAGGGTTGATTGAAGCCCAATCTTATCGTCACTCCGAGGCTCATCAATCTGTTCAATAACTTGGAAAGGAAGAACAGTGTTTGTAACTTCGTTGGTCTTGCCATTCCACAGTAGCTCAACCTCACGAGCGTCATCAAACAACAAAAAACGATACTTTTCGGGTAATGGTTTTCCAGCCTCTAGGTATTTAATTACGTCTCGTTTTTCGTTGTCGCTCAAAATCATTTGTTTTTCTCCATTAGCTTCAGCACATCGTCTTTTTGGTAGCGTCTATCCCCCCGTGAACCAATACGGACAGCTACGAGATAGCCTTTTTTGTCCCAAGCTCGCAAAGTATTAGGATGACAGCCAAGCATGTCACACGCCTGTTTCAACGTGAGTAATCTTGGTCGTTTTGCCTCAGATTGTGTCATACTACAACTATACATTAGTTGATAGAGATGTGATGAAAAAAGATAAGTATTGCTACGATGATAAGCCCGATAAAAGCAGACCATTTGTCCGCCTTGAGCCTACACGTATGCAATATGGAACGGCAAAAATAAGCCCTTCGCCAACATTTATGTACTTGGACTTAGACGATGAAACAGAGGTAGATGAGCATATTTCGGAAAGCTCTAGCGATACACAATATCAATCTGAGCCGTCAAAGCCTCGCATTTCAAAAGGCTTGCTAGCTCTTCGCCCAGAAGACTACGACAAGAATGCTGGCATACTGCAGCTAGCTCCCTTTAAGTACGTTGTAATTGCCAGGCTCGGCAAAGCCAAAAAGAAAAACGGTAAAAAGACTACTGAATGCTGGCTTTTGGAGTGTGTCTTCAAATCTGTCAATACCCAAAAGTCAGGTGTTACTTTCAGTAAAGTTTTAGGCGTAAATACCGCCTTAATTGGCAAGACTGAAAAAAGAAAAGTCATCAATGCAGTTGATGCAATCAATAAGAAAGTAACAGAAGCGGATGGACCTGAAAAACTGATAAAAATTCAAGAAGGTAAGATTTTTGTAAATACTTCGTATCTGTAAAACATACTGAAAACCACTTTCAGTACACGTACTGTGTACAAGATATGCTCGCAAACATAAGCGGGCATTTTTCTTGCCTGTCTGTGATTGCAGAAAGGTCAATCTTTGTGTCAGCAGATGAGCAAGCACAGCCAGTAAAACCACAATTACATGCCGCAAATAAAGGCGTGGGTACTGTGTTGGATGAGGAACAGTTAGTTAGCCTCACGAGCTTCTTTGATTTGTTGATACAGATGGACCTTGAACAGCAAAGTAATGAAAGGAGCAGTGATGGAAGCGAAAATGAGCAAAGAGACGAGGAAAGAACTTCACGCAATAATAGCGAAATATCAAAGTAAGATGCACGCCGAAGCCACTAAAAGAGGAATAGCACGAGCAAAGGCAATAAAGCTTGATAAGGCAAACAAAAATGAAAGTCAGTGAAGTGCAAATTGTGCCAGTAAAACCTATCAATGGACTGGTCGGTTTTGCAAGTTGCGTGATTGATGAACGGCTGTTTATTGGTTCGATTGGCGTACACCGTCGGTTAGACGGGTCGGGCTATCGCCTAACTTACCCAACCAAGAAAATCGGCATACACCAGCTCAATTATTTTCACCCTGTTACGAAAGAAGCAGGCGAAGCGATTGAAATGGCGATTTACGACAAATGCACCGAGCTATTTGAAGGAAGTGATGAACATTATGGTAGACACCGTAAAGCTACTGATTATGGTTCAGAATCCACTCATATTTGACGGTAGCAGGTTTGCACCGATGACACTAGAGCAGCTAGTGAATTGCCCTAGTGGTCGGACTTGGCTAAATCCATCGCCTACCTACGCCAAAATGGGCACGTATATGCCCCGCCTGACCATGCACAAGCGTCCAACGAAGTTCGGACCTATATATCAACTTGTGGTTGAGTTCTCAGCCCCAAAGATGGTGTATGGCAATAACTTTGACGAGCTAACGGAAGATGATTTCGAGCTGTTACTTACTGAGCTACAGAAAAGGCTGTATGAGTTGTTGAAATTTCGTTTTCTTAGGGAATGGCTTGCTGGTGCAGACGTTGGTGCATGGCATCCGTCAAAAAACGTGGTCTTTTTGGATGGAACTGCCAGCCAAACGATACTGAACACCGTTGCAAAACTTGATGTGAGCCGTATCTATGACTGGCAAAAGACCAACTTTCGTGATGGGCACGTGGTGCATATTCACTGCAATTCGTTGGACATTGCGTTTTACGATAAAGCAGCGGACTTAAGGAAGACAAGAATAAGCCCGAAGCGAGCTTTTGAAAAGGATAGCTTGATACAGCTTGATTTGCTTCAGCAGCTTGACGAATACAAACCACTTGAAGTGTTTAGGTACGAAGTGAGATTTGTCGGTAAGCGAAGAATTAAAAGTGCCTATAAGCAATTAGATAGCTGGACGTTTGAAGCACTGTTCAAAGAACAGCTATGTCGGAATGTTCTGCTAGAACATTGGCACAAGCTAACAGTCTCGGTTGATATGCTTGGACTGGACGTAAAGAAGCCGTATGAGCTGCTGCAAAACTATCTGATTGATAACCCCAACGTCACGCCGCAGACGGCAATGGCAGCCGTAACAGGCTTGCTCATAAATGGGCAGCAAGGTGCTGTCGGTCTACGTAATTTGATTGAAACGCACTACAACAGGCAGGCGTGGTATCGGCTCAAACCGATAATCAAGTCGCCTAAAGCCAATCGCTTCATGCACATGCTGCACGTCAGTGAAGCGTTGGAACAATTTACTCCAACTCGCATGAGTGGGTTTTTAGGAAACATTGAAAATACTGTTAAGTAATGTTAAGATATAAGGAGATAATATGTTAGTAATTTTAATCGCACGAGTATCAGACGTAGAGCAAAGGAAAGCTTTGCCAGCCCAGAAATTAAGGCTTGAAAACTATGCCAATCAAAATAAATATATATTCGAGTACCACCAGTTTGATGAAACAGCTCACAAGACCGACCCACGTAAAAAGTTTCAAGAACTGATTGAAAATATCAAAAGTCAGAAAGAACGCAGCATCGTCGTCCATGACAAAATTGACCGCTTCACACGTGATAGTAGTCAAGAAGAAGTTAAAACCCTCAACGACCTTGTACGACAAGATAGAATCGAGCTACATTTTCCTTCCGATAACCTGTTCATTACCAAGTATTCACCTGCTGCCGACCTGTTTAGGCTCGGTATCGGCATGGCATTAGCGAAGTACTATTCAGACAGTATCAGGGACAACGTGAAGCGTCGTTTTGAGCAAATGCTGAATGATAAGATTTGGGTCGGCTGTGCCCCCATTGGCTACGTAAACATAAATAAGGGCACCGAGAAAAAACCAGACAAGGATATCGTAATCGATAAGACCAGAGCACATCATATCGTCAAGATGTTCGAGAGACGGGCTACTGGGTTGCCCTATGAACACATTGCCAAAGCCGCTAATGAAGATGGCTTGCGAGGCAAAACGCATAAGGCTAATAAGCTCAATAAATCAGCCGTAGATAAAATCCTGAGCAACCCGTTCTACTACGGCAAGATGAAATATATGGGCAAAGAATATCCCCACAAATACGAGCCTTTAATCACCTACAATCTGTTTAAACAGTGTCAGGAAGTACGGAAACAGCGGCAAGACACACGAACGACCTATGACAGCATTGCCTTTGCGTTCAAGGATAACGTGAAGTGCAAGAAGTGTGGCTGCACTGTGTCTTGCTTCTACGCCCGTAACAACGTATATCTAAAGTGCTCTGGGGCAAAGGGTAAATGCGGCAACCAGAACACCGCCATGAAGCTCGTAATGCCTGATGTCGTCGAGCTAATTAAGAGTGTGCCTCTATCGGCAGATGATATCCCAAAAGTTATCGCCGAGCTGAAGTCACGGCACAATAACCAGCAGGAATACTACACACAAAAGATTGAGGCAACCCGAACCGAATATGACAAAATCAAGGAAAGATTGAAGGCTTTGACCTACGAGCGACTGGACGGGCGTATTACTACCGACCTGTATGACGAAATCGTTACAGAGCTTACTGCAAGGCAAATGGAACTAGACGAACGGCTTATGACGCTCACACATTCTAACAAAAGCTTTATTGTGACCATTTCCTATCTGATAGACCTGTCTCAACGCTCGTCAGAACTGTTCAAAAACTCACGTGCATTGCTCCAGCAGAAGATGCTCAAATTGGTACTTTCAAACATGGTATTAGACGACAAAAAGTTGTCTTATATAGTCAATGACCCCTATAGGACATTCATTGAAGCAAGCAAAAAGCCCCAAAATGGGGCTAATGATAAAATTTGGTGCGGGTGAAGAGACTCTAACTCTCGACCTCTTCCTTGGCAAGGAAGCGCTCTAACAACTGAGCTACACCCGCATATTGAGAATGATGTAAACCATACTCTTCGATTTTTAATTGTACACTTCCTTGGCCTGGCAAGAAAGGTCACGTTCCGCGACCCCGGAAGTTCGCTACTGCAAGCACAGCTTGCATCTGAACATTCCCTTGCGATATGCCACTGGCATATCTCACTCTAAAACCGAGCTACACACGCGTAACTCTAAGGATTATATGGGAAAATGATGCGAATTACAAGGGAGTGGGGGCATATGACAATGATTTGATATACAATAGTTCTTATGAATAAAAAGAACATGATTATTGGGTATAGAATGTTATTTGCGCTGCTGGGACTGAGCGCGATTGTGACTGAAATTGCAACACTAAGTGATCGTGGTACGTTCATGCCAGCTAACTTTTTTAGTTATTTTACAATCGAATCGAATGTGATCGCGGTGCTTGTTTTTGTACTGAGTGCTGTTGCGCTGGCAAATGGCACGCAAAACAGGCTAGTGGTGATGCTGCGCGGCGCATCGACCCTGAATATGATTGTTGTTGGGGTGGTTTTCTCGCTGCTATTATCGGGATTGGATGTCGATTTGACCGCTGTCCCATGGGATAATACGGTGCTTCACTACATCATGCCAAGTATCGTGGCGCTGGATTGGATTATTGATGCACCAAAACGAATGCGCATCACATTTAGGCAAGGTGTGACATGGATGTTGTTTCCGTCATTGTACGTATTGTATAGTTTGGTCCGTGGGGCAATGGTCGGCTGGTATCCGTATCCGTTCTTGAACCCTATTACTAATGGCTATACAGGGGTTGCAGTGACGATTATTGCTATTGCGGTTGGTGGTCTGGGCCTGGTCTGGGCGATAACGCAATTTGCCCAGCAGACGACAAAACGGCCTAAAAACTAATCGATAAGTCCTTGGGCTTTCACCCGCGGTACAATTTCTTGCTGAAAGACTGATCCGATCTCGAGTTCAGCTGCTTCGCTAGAATTGACCCACTTGAGTTCTTCTACTTCATGGTCGGCTGCAATGTCGCCTTGCCATTTGAGGACTTTGAATACGTCCATCCGCAACGTTTTGTCTTGTTTGGTCGATGCTTGGGCGTGGAATGTGCCAAATTCCTCGAGGTCTTCCTCGCGTACGACAATTTGGAGTTCCTCTAGTAGCTCGCGTACGAGTGCCTGTTTGGGGGTTTCGCCCGGGTCTAATTTGCCACCGGGTGTATTGAAAATAGTTTTGCCAATCGATCGCTCGATCAGTAGTCGTCTATCCTGTAGGATGACGGCACCAGCTTTGTGAATATCGACGCGCTTGTCCATTTATCTATCATACCTTAGACTGGTAAACGAAAGGTAGGCATATGCGTAATATAAAACTCGATCAACAATTGGATTCTAGTGAGTATTGGCCAACAATCGCCATGGTGAATGTACCTGGCAGTGCGACAGCAGCCGAAATTCCCGAGGGAACGCAGCAACCGCAGCTAGAAACGATCATTCAAAGTTGGCGCGATATCGCAGTTCTACAGACGACACCAGGCATAGAAGTTTATTTCGGCTATATTATTAATGGCCGTGCCGAATTTTTGAATGTGCCAGTCGAAACTCAAGAAGGCAGATTTGGTGTTCACCTAGGTCACAACGACGTAACGTTTTTTGTCTTTGCCCAAGATCTTCATAGCCGTCCGACATTACAGCTTGTCGAGGTGGCGCATATCGATAATATGCAGTATAGCCAGTTGCCGCTGTACTAAACTTCGTCGGTTTCGGGGTAGTTTTCGATTAATCCGGCCATTTTGTCGACCCGTGCGACCAAGTTTTGCTCCATTTTGTTACCCATGATGGTGGCGTAAAACCAGGCCATTGGGCCGGTGATGCTGACACTTTGAGTGAAACTTGTGCCGGATTTTAGTTCTTCGAGATGATGGGTAAAGCGGAGGGTTGCCAGGGGTAATTTGCCCACAGATACGAATCCTGCATTTGGGGTGACGAGCGCCAGGCGGACTTTGACTTTGGGCGCGTTTTTTGGCTGGAGTGTAATAGTGCTTCCCAGTTCGAAAGGACCACTGATTGAGGCAGATTTTAGCGATGCATCCTGTTCGGGCCATTTGTCTACGTCGACCCAGCGTTCCCAGATCGCCTCTGGTGAGGCATTGACCGTGGCAGTGTGCGTAGCTTTCCACATGCTCGTAGTATAGAGCATTTTGTTAATTATGCTAGAACAGGTAACGATTTGGGGTGGGCTTTGGTATAATGAAGATCATGGCGCGTTGGCGGAGCAGTTACGCAGCGGTCTGCAAAACCGCGTAGATGGGTGCAACTCCCATACGTGCCTCCATGAATTTATACCGAATGAGGTATCTGACAACAATTTGCGCGGATGGTGGAATCGGTAGACACGAGAGACTTAAAATCTCTTGACCATTACGGTCGTGCGGGTTCAAGTCCCGCTCTGCGCACCAAATATATATAAAATAGGCCTGAAATGGCTTATTTTTATTACCTGAAAATGCTATAATAGCTACACGATAAATCGATAACTTCATCTAGGGGGAAGACTAAAAATGATTGCACTATGGATTGTTCTCGCAGTTGTTGCCGTACTGGTAATTTTTTTGTGGGTCACATATAACGGATTAGTAACACTGAAAGTCCGCGTTGACGAAGCTTGGAGCGACATTACTGTCCAGCTGAAACGACGTGCTGATTTGATCCCGAACTTGGTTAACAGCGTCAAAGGTTATGCCGCACACGAAAGTGGTGTATTCCAAAAAGTCACCGAGGCACGTGCCAACGTTGTCAACGCAAAAGGCGTCAAAGACACAGCCGAAGCCGAAAACCAACTAACCGGTGCCCTAAAAAGCCTGTTTGCCGTTGCCGAAGCTTACCCTGACCTCAAAGCCAACCAAAACTTCTTGCAATTACAGGAAGAATTGGTCGACACCGAAGACAAAGTTCAGGCCGCTCGCCGTTTCTACAACGGTGGTGTCCGCGATCTTAACACCAAAATTCAAGTATTTCCGAACAATGTCTTTGCAGGAATGCTCGGATTCACCGCTCGCGAGTTCTTCGAAGTCGAAGATCAAGCTGCTGTTGAAAAACCAGTAGACGTCAAATTCTAAGGCTCGTTTCAGTAAGATAGGAAACACTTAGGTAACATGTATAGCGCAATCGCTGCCAACAAACGTAACACCGTCCTTATCATGGCGGTGTTTGTTGGTTTGATTGCTGCAATCGGTTGGGTTGTCAGTATGTACTATGGCAATACATCGATTACCTATTGGGTAGTAGGCGTTGCGGCTATTTATGCACTGATTCAGTATTTTGCTGCAAGCAAAATAGCCTTGGCGGTGACTGGTGCAGAAGAAATCGAGAAAAAGGACAACCCCAGGTTGTATCGTGTTGTTGAGAATTTGGCGATTACGACAGGTATCCAGACACCGAAAATTTATATTATCAATGATCCAGCACCGAATGCGTTTGCGACTGGTCGTGACCCCAAACATGCCTCTGTCGCAGCTACGACTGGTCTACTGGATATTATGGATGATAGTGAACTCGAGGCAGTTATGGCGCACGAAATGGGACATGTTCAAAATTATGATATTCGAGTAAGTATGATTGCGTTTGGTCTGGTGAGTGCGATCGGAATTCTGTCTGATGTTGCGATGAGAATGTTCTTTTTCGGGAATCGTGACCGCGAAGGTGGTAACAATCCGATTGTTATGATCGTTGGAATCGTGCTAATCATTTTGGCGCCAATCATTGCCGCGATGATTCAGATGGCGATTAGTCGTCAGCGTGAATATTTGGCTGATGCTAGCAGTGCCATGACAACGCGTAATCCGGAAGGTTTGGAAAGCGCACTGAAAAAGTTAGAATCCGAAGGCCGCCCAATGCAACGTCAAAGTAGCTCGACCGCTCATTTATTTTTCAGTAGTCCGCTCAAACCAGGATTTATTAGCGGTCTATTTAGTACACATCCCCCACTTGAAGAACGAATTGCAAGGCTCCAGAAAAACGCAACGAAATTTTAATTAAAGCCGAGGTTATATGCACGTCACGATTCCCAAAATTCCCAAACTTCCCTCAAAATACCAAAAGCGCATCAAACATATCAAAAAAAGGGTAGTTGCATTTAAAAAATCCTATACTCGCAATACAAGTTTTATCGGACGCTACTGGAAAATGGTCACCAATCAATTCCGACGTTTTGGTCGTAAAGTTCATGATATTTCGCCGCAGTGGTTACGCCGTGCTGCAAGTTTTGTCGCGCGACCGTTCAAATATTTTTATCGTCGTAGCCGTTTACTATTACGTCGTCGGCCACATCGTAGTTTTCATATGACACGTCGCCGCGATTATGTGCGTTCGCTCAAGTTACCTGGCTACTGGCAGTTTACATCTGATGTCATCAAATTATTGTGGTCGCACAAAAAACTATTTGGTTTGCTAGTACTTATCTACACGATTCTTTATTCGGCTGTTGCAGGTGTGGGTGCGCAGGATGCGTATAGTAATCTGACCACAGCACTAAAACAGACGGGAAGTGATGTATTTTCGGGTGCGTGGGGCGGGGTCGGCCAGGCGGGGCTATTACTTGTTACGACATTCACAACTGGTCTGACACCCAACCCAACAGGTGCTCAAAGTACACTGGTTATCATCATTATTTTCATGACATGGTTGACGTCAATTTGGTTACTGCGCAATTTGATGGCCGGTCACAATGTGCGCCTACGTGACGGAATTTATAGCAGTGGCTCACCAATTATTTCGACACTGATTGTTGGGATGATACTGGCAATTCAATCCTTGCCACTGGCAGTTTTGATACTGATATATAACGCGGCGACATTTTCGGGTCTCATCGATGGTGGTGTCGAAGCAATGTTGTTTTGGATTGTCGCCATTTTGATTATTGTCCTCGTACTGTATTGGATGACCAGTACAATTATTGGGTTAGTCGTCGTGACATTACCTGGGATGTATCCATTTCAGGCAATTAAAACAGCTGGTGATTTGGTCATTGGTCGCCGTGTACGAGTGCTGCTGCGACTTGTCTGGATGGTCGTGTGGACGATTGTTGTTTGGCTGGTTGTGGCGATTCCAATCATCATGTTTGATTCGTGGTTGAAAACAGTTCTGCCTGCTATTCAATGGCTGCCACTTGTGCCAATTGTCGTTCTGTTCATGGCTGCACTGTCGCTTGTATGGATGTCGACGTATACGTATATTCTTTACCGAAAGGTAGTCGAGGATGACGCAACACCTGCCTAGTGAGATTACTCAGCGCGTAGCCAAACTTCGCGAAACAATTAATGACTATCGTTATCACTATCATGTGCTAGACGAATCTACGATGAGTGAGGCGGCGGCTGATAGTTTGAAGCATGAATTGTCACAGCTAGAAGAAAAGTATCCAGAATTAATCACGCCCGATAGCCCGACGCAACGTGTGGCTGGTGTGGCGCTAGATAAATTCACCAAAGTAACGCATCGAAACCCAATGCTAAGTCTGAATGATGTGTTTGACCAAGCCGAAGTCGATGCATGGCTAGTGCGTGTTGATAAATTAGTGCCTGGGCAAAAACACGAGTTTTTTTGTGATATAAAAATGGATGGATTTGCCTGCGCACTCGTGTATCAGGATGGATTGTTGACTCAAGCGGTAACACGTGGCGATAGTCGGGTCGGCGAAGACGTGACGATGAATGTTCGTACAATTGAAAACGTACCACTCCGACTTCGCGAACAAAAAGGCTACGAGCAATTTCTGCGTGGACGTACCGAAATTCGTGGCGAGATTGTTATGCTGAAAAAAGATTTCATCAAGCTAAATCAGGAACGCAAAAAAGCAGGCGAACCAGAGTTTGCGAATCCACGAAATTTGGCAGCAGGGACGATTCGTCAGTTAGATCCCAAACTTGTCGCCAAACGTCCACTTCATTTTCGTGCCTATGATATGCAGCGTGATGATCCTGCCGATATACCAACCTATGGGTTTGCTTACCAAACAATTCGCGCACTTGGCGTCGAGTGTAACGCTCAGGCGACGGTGTTTGATCATATTGTTGATGTGATGAAATTTGTCGATTCGGTTGATAGGGATCGTGAAACATTGCCGTTTAATATTGATGGTGCGGTGATCAAATTGAACGACCGAAAGCTCTATGCAGACTTAGGTGTGGTCGGCAAAAGTCCGCGTGCTGCTGTTGCCTACAAATTTGCTGCCGAACAAGCGACGACGGTTGTAAAGGACATTGTTATTAGTATCGGCCGAACGGGTGCTGCAACGCCAGTTGCGGTATTTGATCCTGTGGTCGTTGCTGGTTCGACGGTCCAACACGCGAGTTTACATAACGCTGACGAAATCGAACGCAAAGACATTCGTATTGGCGACACTGTTATTATTTTCAAGGCAGGTGATATCATTCCGCAAGTCGAAAGTGTCGTCGTGAATCTGCGACCAAAAACGGCTAGGAAGTTTGATTACTTGATGGCGCTCGCACAGCAATATCCAGAGCTAGAATTTGAACGTGAGGGTATTGATGTTGTGTACCGCGTCAAAGGCGCAACCAGTGATTTGCTACTCAAACGCTCTGTAGAATATTATGCATCAAAAGGCGCACTAGATATCGATACATTGGGTGAGAAGAATGTTGTGGCGCTTGTCGATGCTGGTCTGGTAAATGATCTAGCGGATATTTATACGTTGACTGTTGATAGTCTATTGCAGCTTGATCGATTTGCAGAAATCTCTGCAAATAAATTAGTGAATGCAATTGCCGAAAAGAAAAATCCGCCACTCGAAAAATTTATTCTCGGGATAGGAATTCGTCATGTTGGTGCCCAAACTGCAATCGATCTTGCCAATCAATTCCATTCTATGGATGGCTTAGAAAAAGCGACGATCGAACAATTAGAAGCTGTTGATGGTATCGGCAAAGTCGTTGCCGAAAGTATCGTGGCGTGGTTTGCTGATGAAGATAATTTAGTACTTCTAGATAAATTTGAAAAGCTAGGCGTTCAGCCGCATTACGAAAAGAAAACGGGTAAACTTGTTGGTATGAATTTTGTTGTTACCGGAACATTAGAATCGATGAGCCGCGATCAGGCTGCCGATCGTATTCGCGCACTTGGTGGTACTTTCCAGACAGCTGTTGCCAAAGATACGACCTATTTAGTTGCAGGCGGCAAAGTCGGTGGAAGCAAACTGAAAAAAGCTGAAAGTTACGGAACTAAGATTATCAATGAAGCGGAATTATCAGAGCTGATAGGATCTTAGAACACTTTCTTCATAAGCGTCTTAAAATAGTATATAGAAACGCTCGAATAGACTATAATAAGCACATGAAACTACAAGTAGGGGTAAAAGTACTTATTGAGAATCAACAGAATGAATATTTGTTGATTCAGCGTGCCGAAAAAATGGAGGGTGAAACAGAGCCGCATTGGGATATTCCCGGTGGTCGGATTGAACCCGAAGAGTCGTTAGCAGATGCGTTGAAGCGCGAGGTGCAGGAAGAAACAGGGATTGAACTTGATAGCAAACCAGTCCTGATAAAAGCACAAGATATTTTTGTCGAAGCGGCTGATTTGCACGTTGTTCGCCTGACCTACAAGGCATTTGGCGAAGGTGCCATAACTATTAGCGACGAGCACCAGACATTTCAGTGGGCAAAAATCAAAGTTGCGCTTAATTCCAATCTCGATCCCTATTTGCGCGAGGTTCTGACCGAACAGGAGATGCTATGAAATCATCAATCGAATCATCGAACTTAAAGGTCAACAAGGGAAAATCAGAAATCCTCAGAGGCTTGGATTTTACCGTCGAACCAGGAACGGTCACTGGATTGATTGGGCCAAGTGGATCGGGCAAAACAACGCTCATGCGCACAATCATAGGCGTGCAGGTGGCGAGCGCAGGCGAATTACGTGTGCTTGGCCGACCTGTTGGCAGCAAGATTCTACGCGAGAAAATTGGCTACGTTACTCAAACTCCGGCCGTTTACCCTGATATTACTGTCGTCGAAAATCTGCGTTATTTTGCAACCTTGGTGCGCGCAATGAGTGCAAATGTTGACGCGGTTATCAAACAAGTACAGCTAGAAAAACAGCGTGATCAAATGGTTGAAAGCCTGTCGGGCGGTCAAAAAGCACGTGTGTCACTTGCCGTGGCGCTGTTGGGTGATCCAGAATTACTAGTGCTCGACGAACCTACAGTTGGGCTTGATCCGGTGCTACGAAATGAATTGTGGGAACTATTTAAAGATCTTGCCAAAAAAGGTAAAACACTTTTGATTTCTAGCCACGTGATGGACGAAGCCGAACGTTGTGACAATTTATTGTTGCTCCGCGATGGAAAGTTACTGTGGAACAATTCGCTGAAAGGCCTTCTGGAACATACGCATGAAAAATCAGTTGGCGATGCGTTTATCACGATGATCAAACAAGGAGGGGCAAAATAATGTATCATTTGCGAGCGACATTTGCGACGACCAAACGTGTGATGCACCAATTGTCGCATGATCATCGAACTGTTGCATTGATCTTTGTTGTGCCCTGCGTACTGCTAGCACTTTTGCGCTGGATGTTCACCGATAATTTGACGACATTCAATATCATCGCGCCAGCACTACTTGGGATTTTCCCATTCATTATTATGTTTATCATTACGTCGATTACGACACTGCGTGAACGAACTGGCGGGACAATGGAACGATTGATGGCGCTGCCGATTGGCAAGCTCGATTTAGTACTGGGATACATGCTGGCTTTTGGACTGCTGGCCAGCGTACAAGCACTGCTCGCAAGTAGCGTGTTGTTATATGGGCTAGGGCTAGACGTTGCTGGTCCGCACTGGTTCTTGGTTGTAATGGCGGTAGTCGATGCACTACTCGGTACAGCACTCGGTATATTTCTGAGTGCGTTTGCACGAACAGAATTCCAGGCCGTGCAGTTTATGCCAGCCTTTGTGCTGCCACAGGTTGTGATTGGTGGGCTACTGATGCCTCTGTCTCAGATGCCTGATTTGCTCGAAAAAATTGCCTACTTTTTGCCGCTAACATATGCAATTGATGCACTCAATATTATTGTGCGCAGTGCAGATATTACAAATGATGCATGGCGCGATTTATGGGTCGTTGTTGGGTTTGTTGTCGGTGCTATTCTGCTAGGCGCACTCACGTTACGACGAAGGGTAAAATAATATGCCACAGTTTCGTGTCGACAAACTAGTACGAGACAAAATCCTAGGGTTGATGCAGTCCGAAGGTCAGGATTTAGAATATAAAACTCTGACTGGCAAGGATCTGCAGCGCGCACTCCTGACGAAGCTAAAAGAAGAAGCAGACGAAGCGCTAGCTGTGCTGGACGATGACAAAGAACTCATGATTGAACTGACTGATATCAAAGAAGTTTTTGAAACGTTTGTTGAAACCAAAGGTCTGCAAATGGCAGACATTGAAAAGGCCCAAACAACCAAACGTGATACAAAAGGTGGTTTGTCGGCAGGATACTTTGTCGAGAAGATTACGCTGGCATCGTCTGACCAATGGGTCCAGTATTATGGCAATCGGCCACTTCAATATCAAGAGATTTTCGAAAGTTCAGACGAACCTGAGGGACAGTTCGATATGCCGTATGTTGAGCCAGATTTGTATCAACATTTCAAGGGTCATTACTATGAAGTCATTGGCGTCGGTTGTCAGGCCGAAACATTGGAATATCTTGTGATTTATCGTTCACTTTATCAGAAGGGAAACATGCCAACATTTTGGTTGCGACCGTACGATCTGTTTATTGATAGAGTCGAAGTAAATGGTAATACAATTCCTCGTTTTCGTAGAATTGGGCAGTAAGCCATGAAAAAGTTTGTCATTGCTATAGGACTACTGATTGGACTGTTCGTCTGTGCTGCGCCCGTCCATGCGGTTGGTAGTGATGAACGAATTAAAAGTTTTGATAGTGTGATTGTTATCGATAAAGATGACGTCGCACATGTAACCGAGACGATTGTCTATGATTTTGGTTTTACCGCCCATCACGGTATTTATCGTGACATTCCGATTGATTATCATGATGGTGCAATTAACTATTTCCTGACTGCACGTTATGGACAAACGACCGACGAAAATGGCAATAAAGTTGATGCTGAAGTCAGTGAGGAAAATGGCAACGAACGTCTGAAACTTGGGAATGCCGATACAACTATTACGGGTGTTCATACCTACAAGATTACCTACACGTTGTCGCCAGTTGTTACCCAGAAAGATGGTCATCCGTTTTTAAATCTGGACGTACTCGGTGCAGGCTGGGAAGTCCCAGTTGATAGTTTCACGGCATCAGTTTCGCTTGTAGATAACGCACCGCTGACTGCTGTATCTTGGTACGGCGCAACTGGTGCAACTGGCAGTGTTTCGCAACAAAATATTCCGCCCTACAATGCCATTACGATCAATGCAGCTGTACCTGACGGATATGTTTCGCAGTATCTAGAACCGAACAAGCCACGTCCATTTGATGTGTGGAAATTTCTGTTAAATTTCGGAATTTTTATCCTGATTGCACTCGGGTTTGGGGCTGCGGCATTTATAGGATTTTTGCGCCAATGGAAGGCCCGTCGACTACGCAAATCGCAAATCGTGATACCAGAATATGATCCACCAAGTGGTATGACACCAGCACAGATTGGGTTACTGCTTGATGACAAAACCGACATGCGGGAGATTACCGCAACAGTGATTGATTGGGCGGTACGTGGATATTTGAAAATTACACGTGTCGAAAAAAAGTGGTTTTTGGGAAGCGCAACGTATACATTGACATCGCTTAAACCAAGCACAGATATGTCTGATACGGAAAGTAAATTATATCTCGCCTT
This sequence comes from Candidatus Saccharimonadota bacterium, assembly GCA_041691795.1. Lineage (GTDB taxonomy): Bacteria > Patescibacteriota > Saccharimonadia > Saccharimonadales > Saccharimonadaceae > JBEPTX01. The sequence goes on along the minus strand of JBEPTX010000001.1, from coordinate 126,729 downwards.
CTTTTCGAAAGGCAGCACCGTTACACTAAAAGATCTCGACAAGACATTAATGGCTGCGGCAGTTGAAAGTTACAAAAAATCACTAAAGTCACAGTTAACAACAAAAGGTTATTACAGCAAAGCCGGTGGATTGATAGAAAAAGGGAATCTGACAAAAGATGGTGCCAAACAATGGGCGCGCGTCGATGGTTTTAAATTGTATTTGGGCGTCGTCGAAAAAGATCGCTTAGATTTTAGTGATGCACCCAAAAAGACGCCCGAACGATTCAACAAATTGCTCCCGTATGCTGTTGCGCTTGGTGTCGAAAAACAGTGGGCAAAACAATTCGAGGGTATTGATGTAACAGCGAGCACTGATTGGTATAGTGGTAATTTGGCTGCATTTAGCGCTGTGTCGCTCGCCAGCGATATCGGAACGTCGTTTGCCAGTACAGTCAGTAGTAATTCGTCGGTCAGCTCATCAGGTGGTTCGTCCGGTGGCGGCGTAGGAGGCGGTGGTGGCGGAAGCTGGTAGAAAAGCTAAACGAATTCTGATTGGCATTGTCGGTGGACTTGTCGTCATTATTGGAATTATTATGATTCCGTATCCAGGACCGGGCTGGGTGGTTGTTTTTGCTGGACTGGCTATTTTGGCAACGGAATTTCCATGGGCACAACGTGTGCTTGACTATGGAAAAGGCAAATATGATGCTTGGGATGCGTGGCTCAATAACCAAAATGAATGGATCAGATTATTTTTCATTGCACTGACGACGACAATCGTTATCGGGACTGTCTGGCTGATCAATGGTTATGGGATTATAAATAGTTTCTTGGGTCTTCATTGGGACTGGATGCAGTCACCGATTCCATTCTTTCGTTAACACCAAACAAAATACCTCGCCGAAAGACGAGGTATTTTGTTTGGTAATAAATTACCAGCTGCGCTGACGGAATGAACCGCCGTTGCCGCCGCGATCACCGCCGCGGTCGCCACCGCCACCGTTGAAGTCGCGCTTTGGGCGCTCTTCGCGGGGACGTGCCAAGCCAACGCTGATTGCGCGGCCATCGAGCTCTTTGCCATCGAGTTGGTCAACGGCTTTTTGGTTGTCTTCGTCTTTTTCAAACTCGACAAATCCAAAACCTTTGCTGCGGCCGCTATCACGGTCAGTGATGACACGTGCGCTAACTACAGGACCAATTGTTTCGAAAAAGGCTTTTAAACTATCATCAGTAGTGCTGTAAGCAAGGCTACCGATGAAAAGATTTTGCTGTGCCATAGAACTAGGTACTCTTTTCTTGTTACTTGTTTCGTCAGATCGACCATGCGGCGAACTTTTTCAAGAAAGAGGATCCCCTAGGGGAAACACTCGCTTCGCGTATGCTTCTGAACAAGCTTATTTAAGCACATTTTGAAAAACAATACTAGCATAAGAAGAAATTACGGTATATACTTAACCGTAAGCTGATACGTCATAGGGGTACCTTTGCGTAACACTAGCGTTAAAATAAACACTACCAAACAAAAAACGTGCCCCGGGTGGGCACGTAGCAGCCCAGAAGATCCGCCTCTAGAAATAGGGACGGATTTTTGCTACACTGGGCCAAGTTTGGGGTCGTCGTATAACGGCTAGTACACGTCCATGGCATGGACGGAATGGGAGTTCGATTCTCCCCGACTCCACCAAATGAGAATATATAAACATTGGCAATACAATGGCCAAGGGTTAGAATAGAAGTATATGAGTCACGACGAATTCCAAAAACTATTTAAATACGTCGAAGAGCGTCTCGACAAGAATGAGGCGACGATTTCGGCTGACATAGCCTCACTGCGTGATGAAGTAAGAGTTGGTTTTGATCAAGTTGCTGCTCGTCTTGATGATGACGACACAGAACGTGCTGCCTACGAAGCCCAGTCTCAGCGACACGAGACTTGGATCAACGAACTAGCAGACACTACCAAGACTAAACTCGCTCTAGACGCCTGAAAGCTCCTCCACCTTGGCGGAGTTTTCTTGGTACTAGGGGTGGCGAAAAGCTTATGTATAGGGTATGATACCTATTAGAAATGTTTCAAAAAAAGTTCAAAACATATGTCCAAAAAAAGCTTGAAGGCTATGTCCGTAGCTATTTCAAAGCTCACCCTGCGGTAAAATTGATTATTGTCGCCGGAAGTGTTGGCAAGACCAGCACCAAGATCGCTTTATCAGCGATGCTGAGTCAAAAATATCGTGTTCGTATGCACGAAGGTAATCACAATACCGAACTCAGCGCACCACTGGCGATGCTAGGGATTCCGTACCCAGAAGATGTAAAAAGTATCAAACTATGGCGCCAAGCTTTTCGTGCAGCCCAAGTTCGTGTTAATCAGCCGCCTGATGTCGATGTGATCGTCCAGGAGCTTGGGGCAGATCATCCTGGTGATATTGAACGATTCGGGAAATACCTTCGCCCAGACATTGCCGTGATCACAGCGGTGACGGCCGAGCATATGGAATATTTTCAGACAATGGATGCCGTTGCGCGTGAGGAATTGGCCGCGGCTAACTTTAGCGATCTTGCCATTATCAACCGCGACGATATCGAAGGCCGCTATGCTAGTTTTCTGACAAATGCGAATGTCCTGACGTATGGGACAACTGACGGTGCTGAATACCATTTTAAAGACGAAAGTTTTAGCATTGAGCATGGTCACAAAGGTAAGTTAATCGTCCCCGAGATACCACAGCCGATCGAAGCAACGATTCATGTAGTTGGTGAACATAATTTACGCCCGGCGGTTGCCGCTGCTGTTGTCGGTATCAAACTAGGTCTGACGAGCGAACAAATTATTGCAGGTTTGGCGCAAATTACGTCCATTCCTGGCCGCATGCGCATTTTGCCAGGTATTCAAAATAGTATTCTGATTGACGATACATACAATTCACAACCGGCCGCAGCTGTTGCAGCAATCAAAACATTTCTGTCAATTGATGCCCCGCAACGAATCGCTATATTGGGGAGTATGAACGAACTGGGCGCTCTTTCGCCAGATGAACACACCAAACTTGGCCACATGTTTAGCCCAGATACTGTCGATTGGGTGATCACAGTGGGCGAAGATGCAGCCAAATATTTGGCAACTGCGGCGCATGCCAATGGCTGTCAGGTAAAGAGTTTTATGAGTAGTGTCGAGGCTGGGGCATTTGCCCATCAATATCTGAAACCTGGCGCTCTGGTGCTGATCAAAGGTGCCCAAAATCGTATATTTACCGAAGAGGCTGCCAAGATTCTGTTGCGTCACCCACAAGACAACCGTCTGCTCGTCCGCCAATCACCGTCATGGATGGCCCATAAAGAAGAGTTTTTTGCTCAGTTCACCCAGGTATAGCAAAGGAGTAATTATGCCGCGTAAACAATCAACCAAATCAACCAAAGTAAGCAAATCAACTAAATCGACCAAACCAGCCAAGGTGGTTGAGCCAGTTGCCGCTCTTAACGAAGAGCTCGAAAAGAAACGTCATGAGTTCCAGGACGAAGTTGCCCACCGCAAACCTCAGGTGAAACTTGTGCCAAAGAACAATTTGATGGTTGGCCTTGCGCTCATCGTTGCACTTTTGGTCGGCCTCGGCGCGGTTGCGGTCTATATATTCTGGTATCAAAACCCTGATCGTGTGGTTGCGGATGCGCTTGTTCGGGCGCTCGGTTCGAACACGGCAAGCTTCAATGCATCATACAAACTAGGTGCATCAATTTCAGTCGATGCAAGCGGCGGACTTGCCGGTGCCAAAGGCGCCAAACTTAGTTTTGCGGCCAAAACGAATGTCAATAACAAACAGGGGAACTTTTCGAGTGACGCGGTGATGGATCAGGACGGCAATATCTATTTGAGCGGCGAAGGTATCAAAAGCTTTCTGGGAAGTGATCTCGTAAAAGACGCCTCAACACAAGGCAGCTACGCAAATATCTTGCAACAGAAAATCGAGGGCAAGTGGCTAGAAATCAACAGTGACCAACTGCAGCCATACAGCAAAAAGTACAGTTCGGTTCTGTCGTGTGTCGAAACAGTTATCAAAAAGGTTCAAACTGACCAGCCGTTATTCAAGGACTCTGCTGATCTCTATGCAAATAATCGATTCTTTGTCGTCGATAAAACACTTGGTAACAAGAACGGCAGTATCGGTTACAGCATTCATGTTGATCAGACCAAAATGAAGGCATTCCTCACTGCATTCAAAAACACCTCATTGTACGGGCAATTCCACGATTGCGACAGTGCAACATTTGATTTGAATGTTGACACATTCGCCAAACATTTTGATTCGTCATCACAAATATCCAGCTTCCAATTATGGATTAATGCCCATCATGATATTACGTCTATCGTTACTGAGATGAACGTTGGTGATAGCACCGGCACACTGACATTCAATCCACAGTTCAACCAAGAAGTGAAAGTCATTGTTCCAACGGCGACAGTTTCACTTACTCAAGTGCATGATTACCTCACGGATGGTACAACGGCAATGGCGCTCAAAAGTGCGACTGACGAATCAAGTAAAGCGCAGTACCAGGCATTGATCGACAAACTCAAAGCCACACCGTAGTCATCTTAGTCCATCTGTTATACTAGTATTTGTATGAAGCGCTACAACCCATCTGAAATTGAGCCCAAATGGCAAACTATTTGGGATGAAAAACAGTCATATCATGTGGCCGAAGATGCAACGCGTCAAAAAACCTACGTTTCGGGCATGTTCCCATACCCAAGTGGAGCGGGGATGCACACAGGTCACGCATTCAGCTACTCGATCGTCGATGCCATTGTCCGCTTTCATCGCCAGCATGGTCACAATGTTCTTAACCCAATGGGCTGGGACACCTTTGGTTTGCCTGCCGAAAATTATGCTATCAAAACAGGCACGGCACCTGCAGTTGTCACCAAGACAAACATTGCCAATTTCAAAGAACAGTTCAAGCGCATGGGTGTCAGTATCGACTGGCAACGCGAAATCAACACGTCTGACCCAGAATATTATCGCTGGACGCAGTGGGTTTTCACCAAACTGTTTGAACGCGGTCTGGCTTACCAGAAAGAATCGTTGCAATGGTGGTGTCCGGTCGACAAGACAGTCCTCGCCAACGAACAAGTCGAAGGTGGCAAATGTTGGCGTTGTGGCAATGTCGTCGAGAAGAAATCGATGAAGCAATGGTTTTTCAAAATCACCGACTATGCCGATGCGTTGCTGGACGAGATCGAAGATCTGGACTGGCCACAAAAAATCAAAACCGCCCAAACCAACTGGATCGGCAAATCTCAGGGCGCCGAAATTGAATTCAAATTAGATGGCCGCGATGATGTGATTACTGTCTTTTCAACTCGCCCAGACACCTTGTTCGGCGCGACTTTTTTGGTGATTGCACCCGAACATCCACTAGCAAAAGAACTTGCCACGGATGAAACGCGTGAAACTGTCGAAAGTTACATCGCTGGCGCGGTCAAAAAATCCGAAATCGATCGTATGAATGATACGAAAGAAAAAACAGGTGTTTTTACAGGTAGTTACGCCATCAATCCGATTAATGGCCAGAAAATCCCTGTCTGGGTGGCTGATTATGTACTGTCAGGCTATGGCACGGGCGCGATTATGGCGGTTCCAGCACACGATGAACGCGACCACGCTTTTGCCGAGAAATTTGATTTGCCAGTTGTTGAAGTTATCCAGAAACCATCCGATGATGAGAGTGCTATGTATCATGGTGAGGGTCTCCTTCTAAATAGCGGTGCCTTTGACGGTATGCAGTCAAGCGAAGCGCGTGAAGAAGTCGTCGCTTGGCTAGAGCAGCAGGGAAATGGTCATACCAAAACGACGTATAAAATGCGTGATTGGCTGATCAGTCGCCAGCGTTATTGGGGTGCGCCAATTCCGATTATTCATTGTCCTGATCATGGTGCGGTAGCCGTGCCTGATGATCAACTGCCGGTTATTTTGCCCGATGTCAAAGATTATGCACCAAAAGGCGACGGCAAATCAGTCCTTGCTGGCATAGACGATTGGGTCAACACGACGTGTCCGACTTGTGGCAAACCTGCCAGGCGCGAAACTGATACGATGGACGGCTACGCCTGTAGTAGCTGGTACTTGTTGCGCTACGCCGACCCGCACAATGACGCGCAGGCATGGAATCCTGCCAAAGCCAACTATTGGTCACCAGTAGATTTCTATGTCGGCGGCGACCATGCTGTCGCACATTTGCTGTATGTTCGTTTTTGGACCCACGTATTCTTTGACATGGGACTGGTTGATTTCAAAGAACCAGTTAAAAAACTGGTCTATCATGGCTATATCAACGCCGAAGATGGTACTAAAATGAGCAAAAGTAAGGGCAATGTCATCGACCCGCTCGACATTATCAACCAGGGCTATGGCGCCGACGCCCTGCGTACCTACGTTCTCTTTATGGGGCCAATCGAACTCGACGCGCCATGGGATTCACACGGCATTGCCGGTGTGTACCGGTTCTTGAATCGTGTTTGGACGCTGAGCCAAGAATTTCTAGAGAGTGACAAATCATACACTGGAAACGATGACGCCGTCCGACGCGCTCAACACAAAACCACCCGAAAAGTGACTGACGATTTCCATCGCCTGAGTTTCAACACCGCCATTTCTGCATCAATGGAATATGTCAACGAACTTTATAAATTGAAAACTGATGGATTTTCTGACCAGCCGTGGCGTGATGCATTGGGCGCATTGGTGCGCATGATCGCACCACTTGCACCACATATGGCAGCAGAATTGTGGCAGCAACTTGGTCATGAAGAAATGATCGAAGAGGCGGGCTGGCCGACATGGGATGATAGTTTGATTGTGAGTGAAACGATGACAATCATTGTGCAGGTAAATGGTAAATTACGTGCTAAATTAGAACTTCCTAAGGATACAAACGACGATGAAGTCAAAGCCCAAGCACTGGCGGCTGAAAACGTCGTCAAGTTTCTAGAAAACAAAGAACCAGCCAAGGTTATTTATGTGGCTGGCCGTTTAGTGAATATTGTCCTCTAGAAATGAGAGCGACCCCGTCCGGCGTGAAGCCGAGGCGGGGTCATTAGCAGTTTAAAACTGCACATCTCGAGGATGATCGAGTCGGAGCGCGAGGCCGCAGTTTGCAGCGAAGAACACTCCGGCGATCACTACAACGGGATTGATGGTCTCGTAGTAGTAGAAGTAGTACATGTATGTTCCGAACCCGAACCAAAGTCCGAGGAACGTTACGCCGATTGCCCAGTAGGGCCAGGCGCACTTGCGTGCGAACATGATTGTTCCTGTGTTGAACAGAGCCAATACCGTGAGCAGGATGATCGGAGCCATGTACTTCCCTTTAAATTCTCGAGATGCTTTCGATAGGACGAATATCCAATCGATTATTATCATTATAACACTTATGCATAAAAAAGTCAATCTATGCTTGAGAAACACCACCAAATCAGCTATAATATCCATTAAGTTTATATAAACGCCTAGCAAAAGGAGAACTTTACCATGGCAGAACCAAAAAAACAGAGTAGCCCTCGTAAAACGGGTACTCGTCGTAGTCACCTAGTGCTGAAACTAGCACGTCGTGTTAATGCCAAATCACCCGTCAAAGTCCGCACGACCAAAAACGAAACTGGCAAAAAACTCGCCAAATAGTCCATTTTTTAGTACATTATAAACAAAGAAAGAACTAAAGCTTATGGCATCGAATCGTCATCTCGGGAGAATCGTCGCACTGCAGTCACTGTACGAATTTGAATTTCGTACTCAGTCTGAAGACACCACGGTATCAATCGACGAAATCCTCGAGCGCAATCTAGAACGCTATCACGAGGAAATTGACGACACCGCCTTTGTAACTGATCTGGTCAAGGGGGTTCTGGACAAACAGTCTGAACTTGATGGCCATATCGTCCCTCTTGCACCTGAATGGCCCCTGGAACAAATCGCTCGGATCGACCGCAATATTTTGCGACTTGGTCTGTACGAACTACTGTTTCGGGCCGAACAGGTACCACCAAAAGTGGTCATCAACGAGGCAGTCGAGCTAGCCAAAGCATTTGGTTCTGACAATTCAAGCAAGTTCATCAACGGCGTACTGGGCACCGCTTATCGAACAGTTGTCGAGGAGAAGTCGGATGCCCACACCGAAGTTCAATAAATTCAAGCAATATTTCAACCGGCGCAAGCCATCAATTCAAGAAATCGTCCGTGAGCCAACATCTGGTGGCGTGGTATTCCGTCGTGACGAAAAAGGCGAAGTCGAAATTCTATTGATCCAGGACGCCAAAGATCGCTGGACCATCCCCAAAGGCCATATCGAAGAAGGCGAAACCGCGCAGCAAACCGCTAAACGCGAAATTGGCGAGGAAGCCGGGCTACATGAAACAGATGTTCTGGGCTGGTTAGGCAAAATCCATTTCCGTTACCGTCGTGTTGACAAACTAGTCCTGATGACGACCCAAATCTATCTGGTAAAAGCCCTGGGTGATACCAATGACATCAAAAAAGAGGATTGGATGAACGATATCCGATGGTTCAAATTCCACGATGCATTGGACGTGATCGAGTACGAAGACATCGGTAAATTGATGTTGCTGGCGATGAAACGAATTCGTCAGGAGAAATTATGACCGGTATGCAGATTACCCCTTATCAGGATTTTGCTCGTGATATTTTGGGCTACGAGTTTGAAGATATTCAATTGTTAGTGACGGCACTGACACACCGTAGTTACGTGAACGAGCACAAAAAAAGCGTCAGTGAGCATAACGAACGCCTCGAATTTCTAGGTGACGCAGTGTTGGAACTGGTTGTAACTGACTTTTTGTTCAGAAATTTCAGCGAACCAGAGGGTATTTTGACCAGCTGGCGCTCAAGCTTGGTACGCACCGAAAGCATCGGTGAAGCGGGTGATAAACTAGGCTACGAATCATTATTACGAATGAGTCGCGGCGAGAAAAACGGCAGTATTCGTGCACGTCAGCAAATTCTGGCAAATGCGTTCGAAGCAGTCATCGGCGCCGTCTATTTGGAACGTGGCTATGATGATGCCGCGGACTTTATTCGCAAACATATCCTTAGCAAACTCGATAGTATCCTCGAATCTGGCAGCTGGCGCGACCCGAAATCGCATTTGCAGGAAGTATCACAACGAATTGATAACCAGACACCGGTGTATCGCGTCATCGAAGAAGTCGGGCCTGATCATGACAAGATCTTTACCCTGGGCGTCTATGTTGGCGACAAGATAATGGGTAAGGGTAGCGGCCCAAGCAAACAAAATGCTCAGCAAGAAGCTGCCAAGGCAGCGCTGCTGACCTACGAAAAACGCCAAGCTAAATAACAGATTGACGTAGGGGTCAAAACAGTGTACACTTGGTCAAGAACTAAATAAAAGTCTAATCAGTTAAGAAGGAAGTTTCATTTTTATGCTCGCAATTCGTTTGCAACGTGTCGGCCGCAAAGGTCACCCAGTTTACCGCGTCGCCGTTCAGGAGGCTCAACGTCATCCTACCAGCGGCCGTGTTGTTGCCTATGTTGGTAGCTACGACCCACATACCAAAGTTACCAAAATCCAGGTCGCCGATGCGCAAAAGTACCTAGATAATGGTGCGCAACCATCACCTCGTGTCATCAAATTATTGGCTGACGCTGGTGTCAAACTGCCTAAATGGGTAGAAAAAGCTGCAAACGACAAGCAAAAAGCGATTCGTCACACTGAAAAACTTCGCAAAAACCAGCCAAAGGAAGAGATTAAAGAAGTTGTTGAAGAACCAGCAGCCGAAGTAGTCGAAGAACCTGTCGCTGAAGCTCCTGCAGAGGAAGCCCCAGTCGAAGAAGCCGAAGCTGAAGTCGTCGAAGACGCCCCAGCTGAAGAACCAGCTAAATAATCCTGAAACATTCCTAAAACAAATTAACCCCGTAAATAGTGCGGGGTTTTGTTTTGCTTATGTATATAAAAAACGGTCGTGCTATAATTAAACCACGATATTAGTGACTAGCGACCGCTTGCGGCGATGGAGGGCAGTATGTCAACAATAGACCAGCAATTTGTAGAATATATCGTAAAATCACTCGTGGGACATCCCGACGACGTTCAAGTCGAGCGGATTATCGACGAAAAAGGCGTATTACTTTCTCTGACGGTTAATCCCGAAGATTTGGGACGGGTTATTGGCAAACGTGGCGTCACGGCGCAGAGTCTGCGGACATTACTGCGTGCGCTTGGTACCAAAAACGATGCCAGGTACAACTTAAAAATCGTCAATAACGATGATGACCGTGAAAACTATACCATCTCATCAGATGATCACGACGAGGCACCAGCTAAAAATCAGGAAGATGACAGTGAACCAGAAGCCGAGGTTGAGGATAACTCAACAGATGAGCCTGTGGAAAACGAAGAAGATGAAGAAGAAAAAGAGTCAGATTACGCAAAAAACTCTCGAAAAGAGCTTGCCGAACTCGACGACCTTGATATATAATCATTAACAGTTAGAAGGAAACTTCAACTGCGAGATCAGTACAGCTCATGCGAGCAACAAATATATTGTTGAGAGCCTTATATGTCGAAATAACCACTCTGTTTTAGGAGTGGTTTTTTCGTTGGAACAACCAGAGCTATTTAGTCATCAATAATTCTGGTTATTGCCCGAGATGTTTCCATCGCGAGCCATAACCCTCGGAGGGTGGCTCGAGCGATGGGCTCGGGCGGTGAGAACTTAGTGGATGTAATCCCTGGGCAACAGCAGTATCAACTGCTACTGTCACATTTGGTCAGACATCGTCCATCTCGGTGCATGTTGGCGGGCGGGCGGGTCTGTCGTCTGCTAAGACAACTCCCCAGTACGTCATAAAACCCAGAGCGCATGGAATCGCGAACCATGCGGGACCACCGGTAATAAGGCATAGTCCCGAGATGAGTCCGACGAGAGCACTAGCGAGACAAATGATTACCAATCTCTTATCGTGCTTTGTCACGGTTTCTCCTTTGTTAGGAAAACAAGCCAGGTTAGGCTATATACATTTTATAACAAATATTTACAAAAAAGTCAATATACTTTAGACTGGTAGAGATGAGAAAAATGCAGGTTATTACATTGTTTCCTGAAATGTTCACGGGCGTGTTTGAAAGCTCGATGATGTGGAAGGCGCAAAAGGACGAGATCGTACAACTGAGTACGGTTAATTTGCGTGAATTCGGCCTAGGGCCACGAAAAAGGGTGGATGATACGCCCTATGGTGGTGGCGATGGTATGTTGCTCAAGCCCGAACCTCTGTTTGCGGCGGTTGAAAAGGCAAAAGAGATCGATCCAACGGCAAAAGTACTGCTTATGACGGCACGTGGGCAGCGCTGGAAGCAAGCAACGGCTCAAGAGTATAGCGAGACGGATCATGGCTATATATTCATCTGTGGGCGCTATGAGGGCTACGACGAGCGTATTATTAGCCTAGTTGACCAACAGGTGAGTGTAGGGGATTATGTACTGACAGGCGGTGAATTACCAGCTATGACGATTATTGATAGTATTGTGCGATTGATTCCAGGAGTGCTGGGGGGCGAAATGAGTGCCGAAATCGAGAGTTTTAGTGATGGCGAGACATTGGAGTTCCCGCAGTACACGCGCCCAGAAGAGTTTCGGGGCATGAAGGTGCCAGATGTGTTGCTGAGTGGTAATCACGCGGCTATCGCCAAGTGGCGGGCCCAGAACTCGCTGAAGGCTGAATAGTTACTTCCCGTCATTCTGATTAAGTTCAGAATGACAACCTACATTGACGCAAAAGAAAACACCTCGGCGCAAATCCGAGGTGTTCCCGATGTTGTGGTGGATCATCGTAGAGCGAATTGGTCACAACATATTTGAACTTTTGTTTTGGAGTTTTTATGTTTGTTTTTGTAACGTTCGCTGTAATTTACAATACATCGTGATGAGGATAAGCGCAAGTACTATGTTGAAAATAACAACACTTTTCACGCGCTGCAGTAGCGTATACTGAATATATGAGTATATTGGCTGTCGCTACTGACGCTGCCCACCCTAAAACGCACAATGTTAAACAGATTGCGCTTTTGTATGCATTTATCCTCGTACTTATGGTGGTCGGGCAGTTATTTAGCTTTGAAAAATTCATTCCACTTGTCGAGAGTTTTTGGATTCCCGGCGGTCATGGTACTGCGACGCTTGTGGCCTGTGTGATCGTTGTTGGTGAGGTCTTTGCGCTGCCGTTTCTGCTCAGGATGCGATTAAGCCCGCTGATGCGGGTGTTTAGCATGGCATGTGGATGGATTGTTGCATTACTATGGCTGAAACTCACCTTCTGGGCCGTACTAGGCACTAATTCAATTGATAATGTCGGTCTATTTGGCGCGAGTCTCCGTCTCCCTGTTGGGTGGTGGGCAGTGCTGTTTAGTCTGGCACTTTGCATACTATCTGCATGGGCATCATGGGGCATGTGGCCACTGCCCGGACACACCAAAAAGTAGTTGCTATTTGGCCCCCCTGGGAGTATGCTGAAAGTAATTATTAACAGGAGGTTTCTATGGAGTCAGTACACAAACTCGAAGCGATGGTAGGCAGCTGGTACAAGAGTGCGCCACACTTGCCAAAAGGTGGTCAAAAATGGTTGGCAGATAACATCTGGTGGCTTACAGCTATTGGAGCAGTACTGGGTGTTTTGGCCCTGTTAGCACTTGTTCCACTTGCACTGTTTGCATTTGGTTTTTCTGCGGCAGTTGGCGGCGGAATGATGATGGGCGGCTACGCTTACGGATACAATAGTGGTTTTGTATGGTTGACCGTTTTGGTATCACTTGCGACATTAGTCCTCTATGTCGTACTAAGTGGCATGGCGATCACACCACTAAAGGCACACAAAAAACGTGGTTGGAACGCATTGTTTCTCCTGCTAATTGTTGACGTTGTGTCAGCTGTGCTTAGTTTGGTTGTTGCATTTAGCTTCTCTAGTTTCCTGAGTAGCATCATTGGTGCAGCCATCAGCGCTTACTTGCTGTTTGAAATTCGTGGATATTTCCTCGGTGCAAAAGCAGTTGTCAAGGAAGTCAAGAAAGCCTAATTAGGTTTCGCACATTTAAAACACCGGCTGCGAGCCGGTGTTTTTTGTTATTTGATCTGTATGACGACTTTGGTGTGAACGCTTTTTGTCTCGCGCAGTGTAAAGGCTTGCTGAATTTGATCAAGCGGGAAAACGGTATCGATGTGCGCCGTGACAACGCCACTTTCGACAAGTGCGGTGAGTTCGTCTAGGATGGCAGTGCGTACTTTTGTGCCTTGTGCGATTGCAGTGACTTCCAGTTCGGCAACTTTCACTTCATCATATCCACCAACCATGGAAACAGCGGTTCCACCCCGCTTCAAGATGGCGAGTGATTTACTCAGGTCATCGCTACGGACGGTATCGAAAACAGCATCGTAGTCACTTAACACCTCTGTAAAATCAGTCGTTTTGTAATCGATTACTTCGTCTGCGCCAAGTTGTTTGACGTAGTCAACGGAATCGGTACTAGCAGTGACAGTGACATAGGCGCCAATGCCTTTGGCGATTTGGATGGCGTCGACACCGATGGCACCTGCGCCACCGTTGATAAACAGCTTTTGGCCAGGCTGGAGATTGATGTGATGTGTCAATGCTTGCAGAGCCGATACGCCAGCAAGAGCTAATGAAGCAGCTTGGTTGAAATCAATATTACTTGGCATTTTGGCAACTTCGTCAGCAGTTGTTGCGGCGAACTCGGCAAAGGCGCCACTGTTTCCGGCAACTACATAGGCCTGGCCGTAGACTTTGTCACCGACCGCGACATTTGTCACACCTGCGCCCGCTTCTGTGACGATTCCAGCGATATCACCACCTAGTGTCGCAGGGAACTTGAGAGGGATCATTTCGCTCATATGGCCTTCGCGGAGGCTGGTATCAAAGGGATTGAGGCTCGAAGCGTGTACCTCGACCAATACTTGTCCGTCACCAATAGTTGGAACGTCAACTTCGTTGATTTGAAGGACTGACGCGTCGCCGTAGTTGTTAATTTGTGCTGCTTTCATAGATATCCCCGCTTATTTGTAATCAATTACTCATTATAGATTACTATATAAAATATAGCAAATTAGAGATGAATGGATTGCTAAACAGAAGCTATCATCCTAGGAGACGCCCACCGTCGACGACCACCTGTGATCCGGTCATGTATGACGACATATCAGATGCGAGGAAAAGTCCTACCTTGCCGATTTCATCAGAATAGCCCATACGTCCCATTGCAATCATCTTGATGAAAGCCTCGTTGCCAGGAGCTGGCTCACCATCAATAGATCCTGTGCCAGGTGTTGCTATCCCACCGGGTGCAATAGCATTAACTGCGATATTGTACTGTGCTAGTTCTAGTGCGATGTTTTTGGTAAATCCCCATACGCCATGCTTGGATGCGTCATAATGTGCAAGACCAGTCATAGATGGGTGAATCGCATCAATTGAGGTAATATTAATAATCTTGCCACCATGCCCCTGCAGCTTCATCTGTTCACTAAAGGCTTTTGTGCACAAAAAGACACCTTTGAGATTGACATCAATGACCTTTTCAAAATCATCCTCAGTCATATCTGCGAGCGATGAAAACGGAAAGATCCCCGCATTGTTTACCAGAATATCAATGCCGCCAAATTCAGAAACAGTTCGTTCGACTGCAGACTCGACCTGATCGGCATTGCTAATATCTAGGCCAATGCCTATTGCAGAACCGGGTCGTTCGGTAGCTAATTTTTCTGCAGTTGCATCGGCTCTATTTTGATCTATATCGGCAATGACAACGTTTGCTCCTGCTTGATGGAGTCGACATGCAATTGCTTCACCGATTCCTCCAGCACCCCCAGTTATTAAGGCAGTTTTGCCTGTTAAATTTAATAGTTGATCAAATGGCATAGGTGTATTCATGTCGTCTCCTCTATTGACTAGGCTATATAATCTTTGTGATATCTGCGGATGGTGGAGTATGGTTGGTATTAAACTGTGAGAACTGTAGTGTGTCGGGCTTTAATTTAAATACCATTATTTTGCCCGTGTCCATTTTGCTGACAGGTGGTGACCATGTTTGGGCACCAGGCGGGCGAATGGCAGCGAGTTTGCGAAATGCTTCGTTGGCTTCATTGTCATCACCAAGCAGTTTGACCGCCAAGCCGGATACTTGCGCGGTGGTCTGCTCGTCGTTACTGGCAACTGTTATTGCCGCATAGGGGTTTTCGCTCAGGTTCTGACATTTGCGTGATTCAACATGTGTCATGAAAAAGAAATTGAACGATTCGTCGATAGCATAATACACTGCCGCGCCCCATGGTCGACTATCGTGTGTTGACGTCGAGAGAATTGCGACGGGATGTGTTGTGAGAAAGCTATACGCCTCCGGATATTCCAAGTTCATCGATTATTCTTTTGTTGTAGGTTGGAATTTTTGTCGCGTGTCAGCAACAAGTACGCAATTGGTAATAACCCCGCGGTATTGATAATCAGCAGGGCAACGAACCAAACTGATTCATCACGCTTGGCGGCTCGCCATAGGGCAAGTCCTTTCCAATAAAGCTCCCAAATTGCCAAAATAACAAACGTTACGATCCATGCCGTCGATATGTCTTTTATCATAAAATGCCTTTCCGAATTAGTGATCAATGTCGAACGTTCCTATTATAAGACCTTACTGAATAGATAATCTGTGACTTCGATCACATTATTTCTTTTGTGTATTCAATTGACAATCGCTTCTCATAAGCATAAGCTTGAACTATCTAACAGTTAACAGAAGGATAAAAGCAAAATGCAAACTGTTCTCCTAAAACGTGGCCTAGTTGCTGGACTCACTCTCTTTGCAATGGTGGTTGCTGGTTCTGGCGTCGCCATGGCCGAATCAATGAAACCAACAGCCCAGCCAAGCACCGAGCAGCGTCAATCAACAGCCAAAGCCGGAATTGCAGCCGTGAAAACTCGCCTAGAGGATGCCAAATTGAAAATCTGTCAGAACCGTGAAAAAGTTATTACAAATATCATGAGTCGTATCGCTGATCGTGGGCAAAAACAGATTACATTATTTGATACGATTGCTCAGCGAACAGAGAAATTCTACACCGAAAAAGGCAAAGTACTCGCTAATTACGATGCACTTGTCGCTGATATTACTGCCAAAAAGGCCGCCGCACAAGCAGAAGTAGACACGCTAAAATCAACGACAGTTGAGTTTAAATGTGACGGCACCGATCCAAAAGGCGTGGCCTCTGGGTTTAAAGATAGTCTGAAAGCCGAAAACGATGCATTGAAAGCCTACAAAACTTCGATCAAAAACCTGATTGTTGGTGTCAAATCGGTCGTCGGTACAACAACGAAACCAGCGGGGAGTAACGAATAATGATACGTCGCATCAATCAATCAGGTTTCTCGTTTGTCGAACTTATCCTCATCATTGTTGTTATCGTGATCGTTGGCGCAGTTGCCTATATTGGCTACGGTGCCTACACGCGCCAACAGCAGGAAAAAACAACCGGCGACACTTCGCAGCAAACAACCGACCAAGCTTCAACCGCAAATGATGTTGATACCGCACCCGCCGTCAATTCATCAAGTGATTTGGACAAAGCCCAGGCTACACTCGATCAGACCGATACTAGTGACGGTAGTGACTCTGGCCAACTCGACAATCAGTTGAACGCGTTCTAGATTATTTAGAATGCGCCAAGGCCCATGATCGAGCCGAGTCCGCTTGGACCGTCGTAGCCACTGACCGCACGACAGAGATACGAACCACATGTGCCGTTATTTCCGACGGTGATGTCGCGCAGACTGATGCCATATTGGTATTTTTTGTAAGGCAAACTATTTGCATATACAGAGGCTCCGACATTATTTGCGAGGCCATAGGCACCAGCAACAATAGGCGCCGAAAGGCTCGTGCCGCCAAGCTGGAACCAACCCTTCGTGCCGTTGTACCCGTAGCTATCATAGATTGCAGCGCCGGTATTTGGATCGGCGTCTGCGGTGACATCAGCAATTGTTCGCTTTTTGCAGGCGGTATCTAATTGGAAAGTCGGCTTGGATTCGTAAGCACTACAACCGCTTCCGGCATTTGCCCATATCGATTCGGACTGCCATGTGTTGGCTGCGGTGACGCTGAGTGTTGTCCCACCTACTGCTGTGACATAGCGTGATGCGGCCGGGTAGGTGGCACCGTAACTGTCGTCACCCGTGCTAAAGACAAAGGCAATTCCTGGGTAATTAAAGTGCGAATCGTACGTCGTTTCGGTGCTAAATTCGCTCGATCCCCATGAACCAGAGATGACATTTGCACCCATCAGACGAGCCCTGTCGACCGCTTTCATCAAATCGTCGTAATTCGCGCTGCTGGCTTCGACCAAAATCAGTTTACAATTCTGGCATGTCTGGTGTGCCACCTGAACATCAAGTGCCGTTTCTAGCGCCCAGCCAGAACTACGTTGTGGATAGGTCGTGCCGCCGTTTTGATTTACTTTGGCAAAACAAGATTTGGTAACAGTAGCCGAGCAATTAGGAAAAACCGTCAAGCCAAAGGTCTTGTTGTAGGTGGCGAGGTCTTCGGTAATAGTCGGAGCATCATAGACGCTGACAATGGCGATTGTTCCAGGATTCGTGCTGTTGTTTGGCAATTGGTAGGCGCCATGGAATTGTGATGGTCCATATCCGGCAGGGAGCGGCGTGACTGTTGGAACGCTCGATTGGTTGGCAACGACTTTGGCGAAACAACGTACGGTTTTTGCGGAATTGACGTCACATACTTTTCGATTACTACCTTTTAACAGATGTGGTAAATAGCGCTCGGCGTGAGCAGTCGCGGCCAGACCAAGGCTAATAATGCCTACAGTGAGGAATGCAAGGAGGACAAATCGTTGCAAATGTTTCATGGTAGCTTATTGTATAATAAAGTTGTTGATATTGCAAGGGGTTTGTTTTGCATTGCAAAAACCAGGGGTTCGAATCCCGACAGCCTGGACAAGAGAACAGAAGGTCATCTGACCTTCTGTTCTCTTGGGTGGGGTTGTGGGCCTGGTATGTTTAAAAAGGTCAATAATCATCGAAACTACCTATTACTTGTCGCTGTCTCGTTTATTACTTGGCTGCTTAAATGCATAGCGAAGACCCTTGTAGGCTAATGGTTCGTCTGCAAAACGCCCAAAGAGGTGTAAATGTGCATGATCAATGTTTTGACCAGCAACAGGGTGAACATTCCAGCCAAGATTGTATCCGTCGGGTGTAGCCTCATCAAGCAATACCTTACATTTTTTGAGTAATTTTCGTAGCTGTCTCCATTCTGTCTCGTTGATATCAAATGGAGTCTTTATGTGGCGTTTAGTAATTATCATATAACCGTGCTTCAGCTCCCCATCCTCCATATCGGTAATGTACCATAGGTCATCCTCGTATAATACCTTACAGCGTAAGGTATTATTTGGTATACAGAATGGACAATTATTTTTATTCATTTGCTTCTCTCTAGACTTTTATTAAATCTATCTAATAGTATAATACTATGTTGGCATTTCATCTCATATTACTCTCGTAAGGTACACGAATATTCAATGCAAAAGTCGCTAATGCGACACGCCACCACACTACTCTCAACATAGAAAATTCCCGCAGATCATAAGATCTCCGGGAATTGTCTTGGCTGGGGCTGGTAGATGTATTGCAGGAATCTAACTGGCGTTTCGAATTTTCTTTTGAATCTCAATTAGCCTAGACTCATCCATTTGTGGGCCTTCAAGAGTTGTTATCCAGCCGCGATATTCTTCTACAAACTCGCGATCTTTACTCCATACATCAGTTTTGGATGCCAGCTCACCATATAGTGGATAAAGTTTAGCGTGAACATGTGCCACTCCGGTCCCTTCAAACACAAGTGCTACCCGTTTTACATCTAATGCTTTTTCGAGAATATTTGCCACAGTCTTAATTGCGTCAAGAAATTCGATGTATAGGTCAGGATTCATATTAAATACATAGTCACCTGGATTTTCTCTGGGAATAACTACTGTTAGTCCAGGTGTATTCGGGAATGGTGTCAAAAATGCAAGAAACTTATCATTCTCCCAGACTTTATAATTTGGGATTTCGTCACTGATAATTTTGTCGAATAAAGTTTCAGGCATAGATAAATTATATCAAACAAAAACTGAATCAATATTGATTGACAAAATATATAAAAAATATTATAATCTATTTTAAGGCAACAGAGGTAACGTAAATCCTCGTCGCTATTTCACAATCTGCAACTCTCAATAGTAAGGAATCCAAGTGAGTGAACCTCATAACCCGGCCGAAATCAATACGGAGCTGGTCGAACTAGGACAGGAGTCGGGAGTCGTCGAGGGTTTCGTTCCTCAGCCGACAACCAGTTCCAAAGGCCGTACAAGGTTTCGTATCACGATCATCGTGGTGGCACTTTTGGCGATCGCTATTCTCGTTTCGTTGGTGTGGTCGCACGTCAGTTCGCAGCACCACAAAATTGCATACGAATCAGTTCCGTCGAACTACCATACTGTCGACCAGATCACCTTTAATGAGGTGCTGGCGAATCCGATCCCAGAGGAGGAGGCCCGTATCGGTCACACAACGCTCGATACTAACGTCCCTGTCGTCGGATTCCGTTCAGATGTGCTGAAGGAAATGGCCGACAATGATGTCAATCATCGCTTGGTGTTTCCGCCGGTCTGCTTTGCCTACGCGACGACGACCCAGCTGCGCGAATTGGGTACCTATCCCGGTGGCGTCATCGCTGAAATTGTCGACACGTCAGGGCCGGATGGTCTCAAGCAACATCAAGTGCATTGCCGTGGCGCCGTCATCGAGGTTGGTACCGACTGGTCATCGTGGTCGCATGCGTGAGAGGGTTGCAGTTTGACCTGCGGAGCGGCTTCGGCCGTTCCGCACTCTCACTCTGTTTATAATGTGTTTTATAGGTAGAGTGAGAGTGAGTCGTCGTTTTGCTTTGCAAAACCAGGGTTCGGATCCCGATAGCCTGGCCAAGAAAATAGAAGGTCAGATGACCTTCTATTTTCTTGGCTGGGGTGAAGAGGTGTAATACTTATCCTGGCTGGGGTGAAGGGATTCGAACCCCTGAATGCTGGTACCAGAAACCAGTGCCTTACCACTTGGCGACACCCCAATATTGAATGAGCCAGGATATGTATTACAAATTGTTAAATGGATTCGAGTCACGTTCCGCGACCCCGGAATTTCGCGATTGACAACCAGTTGTCATCGGAAAGTTCCCTTGCGACCCGCCATTGGCGGCTCTCACCCTGAATGCTGGTACCAGAAACCAGTGCCTTACCACTTGGCGACACCCCAGTAGGGCTATCAAATTGTACCATTTTTACGGATATGACTCAAGATGATAGAAACGAGAGGTGAAATTTGATTGTCATCTGAAATCGGTCTATAGTATAGAGATATGAAAGCAATGATTGAGGTCAAAGACCTAAAAAAACGATATGGTGACAAACAGGCGGTCAATGGCGTCAGTTTCACTGTCAAAAAAGGCGAGATATTTGGGATTTTGGGCCCAAATGGTGCTGGCAAAACAACCACACTTGAAATGATGGAAACACTCCGTCCGATTGACAGCGGCGAAGTTATCATCGACGGAATTAACGTCAAAGAAGATCCACAAGCGATCAAATATTTGATTGGTGTCCAGCCACAGTCGCCAGCATTTCAGGACAAGACTAAATTGATCGAAGTTGTCGAACTGTTTGCTGCAGCGTACGGCGAAAAAGTTGATCCGATGGAATTCCTGCGCGATGTTGAACTAGAAGAAAAAGCCAACAGCTATGTCGAAGATTTGTCTGGCGGTCAGAAACAACGTCTGAGTATTACGACCGCACTTGTGCATGGGCCAAAAGTTTTCTTCCTGGACGAACCAACGACTGGTTTGGATCCTCAAGCTCGTCGTCATCTGTGGAAATTGATTGAACAAGTCCGTGACAAAGGCATCAGCGTCATCATGACGACACACTATATGGACGAAGCCGAAGTGTTGTGTGACCGAATCGCTGTCATGGACAACGGTAGAATTGTCGCAACTGACACGCCTGCCAATTTGATCAAACAACTACTAAAACGTGGATTCAAAAAAGACCAACACGTCGAACAAGCTAACCTAGAAGATGTGTTTATCGATCTGACAGGGAAAGGGCTACGAGGAGAATAATTATGAAAAAATCATTTTTTACCGTTCTAATCTTTGTCAAAATTAATACAAAACGCTTTTTCCGTGACCGATTGGCGATCTTTTTCACCATCGTTTTCCCACTGATTTTCCTGTTTGTCTTTGGTGCGCTCAACAGTGGCACTAATAATGTGTCGTTCAATGTCGCGATTATTAACGACTCCAAGAGCGATTTTGCCAAGCAATTTGTCGATACCAGTACAAAAAGTTCAGTCCTGAAAGTTCAATCCGACATTACGACGCTTGATGCGGCCAAAGCAAAAATGGTCAAATCGCAACTAGATGCTGCGATCGTCCTGCCTGCTGATTTTGGAACCGTGAAATCGGGCGCTAAATATCCGAGTGGCGAGGCGAATATCGTCTTTACTCAAAACGACGCGCAATCTGCGTCGGCATTAGGATCGATCTTGGACGCAGAGTTCAAGGGTATTAACAGCAAATTCGTCCACACGGACACACCGTTCACTGTTAAATCAACCCAATTGAACGAACGCAGCTTGTCACAGTTTGACTATACATTTGCCGGATTACTAGGCTTTTCTATCATTGGTATGGGTATCTTCGGGCCAGTTAACGTGTTCCCGGAGCTTAAAAAGATGGGAATTTTGCGCCGATTGAGCACCACACCACTCAAGGTTTGGCAGTATTTCCTGGCAACAATGATCGGCCAGGCCATCATTGGCGCATTGTCACTGACGATCATGTTTATTGTCGCTATCACTGTTTTCCATTTGAAAGTGGTCGGTAGTTATTTCGAGTTGGTTCCGTTCCTCATCCTCGGTATTACGACGATTTTAGGTATTGGATTGGCACTTGGTGGGTGGGCTAAAAACGAGCGCCAAGCCGCGCCGCTCAGTAACATTATTGTCTTTCCAATGATGTTCCTATCAGGTACGTTCTTTCCAACGTTTCTGATGCCAGGTTGGCTGCAAAATATCTCTGCTTTTTTGCCACTGACACCAATCATTGATGGTATTCGTCTGATTGCAACAGAAGGTAAACATTTGATTGATATCCTGCCACAACTCGGTATGATCGGTATCTGGCTGGTCGTTATTTACGCCATTGCCTTCCGTGTGTTTCGCTGGGAATAAGAGCTGGAGTTCCGGCTACGTAGATTGAAAATATGTAGCAAAAACTACATTCTTTTCACGTATTTTCACATTCTATAATTGATCCATAAGCATATTAAATTGTTTATGAAAGGGGTTCTAAAAGTGAAGTTAGCAACCAATTCAGTCGCATCATTATTACTCGTAACGGCAGTTGCGGTCGTACCTGGCGTGACTCGGCGACGCGAGGGCAAGCCACGCGAATCACAGTTTGATCGGATTTTGCAACATCATGACCGCAAGGCAGAGCTGCGAGCCGATATTCTGGGCATGACGCCATTGGAATTTCGTGAACTGCACAAAAAACACACATTTGATGAAATCATAAAATCAGCTGGATTCAAAAGCGTTCGCGAATTTCGATTAGCCTTATTTGGCAAGCTCCGTGACGAACTACTTCATAGGGGTTGGACCCGCCAGAAAATCGACGAACATGTTACTTTGCGCTCTCAACGTATGAACTAGCTGTAGTATACTCGTAGGTATGTTGACGCACACTTTAATCAAGTTAATTGCAGATGGCGCAATTATTCCAATCGTTTTGATCGGAGTTTACGCACTTGTTTTCAAGACAAAAAAAGGCCATCGTTACGAGGCATATGCTCGGGTATTAATGGCGGGTCTCACGGCTTTCTTGGTTGCCAAACTACTAGCAACGGTTTACCAGCCGTCGGGTGAGCGACCATTTGAAATACTGGGTGTCGCACCGGGTGCGTCATATCTGCAAAACGCTGGTTTCCCATCTGATCATGCGTTGTTTGCGACAGCTATTACACTTGCAGTGTGGTTCGAGACAAAACAGAAGGTATTGACGATATTACTTGTTATTTTCACACTGCTTGTCTGTGTTGGTCGTGTACTTGCACTGGTTCATACGCCACTTGATGTTGTCGGCGGAATATTAGTCGCGATGGTTGGCGCGGGTTGGTATCTAAGCACCTATTCCAAATCTCTCCATTCTGACTAAAAATCACCTCATTCCGGTCAAAAAGAAGCCTGATCCTCCGCAAGGTGGCTACGGCCACCTTTTGTCGGCTCAAGCTCTTTTTGTTCCGGAATCAGGCAATTTCGTCGATATGGGAGATCTGGAACAGGTTCTAACAGTGATGCCTGCACCAAAACGCTTGACTAAAAAGACTTAGTCTTCACCTTTTTGCATATTCAGCTATTTCCATGTACAATATAAGAAATACAGGGAGATAGAGAGATGGCAGAAATGCAAGATACCGAAAGTACATCAGGATTAATTGATATTCACATGGATATGTTGGTGCGTGTTGCACTGCTAGGCCTAGGGCTTGGTATTGTTACATGGGGACTAGCGATGCTACTAGATCATTTTGCTATTCAGCCGCTGTTTTGCCACAATCAGCCTGCTACTGGCATTTGTGCTAATACACAGGGCTTGGCTGGTAATATTGCACTTGTGATGATGGCAGTTGCAGGTGTGCTTGGGCTTGTGCGCCTGGGTGTCTATCGTCCAATGCTCGTTGCTATCGCTGTTGCGATCTGTCTGTGGGATTTGTTCGGCTGGTTAAACGGGATTGTTTGGTACGAATCACTCGGCTGGGCTGCACTCATTTTTACCGCTGCGTATGCGTTATTTACCTGGTTGGTACGACCACGTAATTTTGTGCTGTCGATCTTTATTCTGCTGGTTGTGATTGTGCTTGCACGTTACGCCGCAACATTCTAGTAAATGGTATACTAATAGCATGGATCAGCTTATTCTTGTGATTGTTTTAGTTGT
The DNA here is from genome assembly GCA_041691795.1 of Candidatus Saccharimonadota bacterium. Lineage (GTDB taxonomy): Bacteria > Patescibacteriota > Saccharimonadia > Saccharimonadales > Saccharimonadaceae > JBEPTX01. Next base: position 102,609 of record JBEPTX010000001.1, on the reverse strand, counting down.
GGTTGTCGTTGGGTTTGGCGCCGTCATTTTTGTATTGAATCAACGTCTGCGCGAACTAAAACAGGGAAGTGCCGTAGAACTAATGAAAGCCGATGTGACTGAACTGTCGCGGAGTATTACACTGTTGCAGCAATCGGTTGGTGAAAAGTTGGATCGCAGTAGTGCGGCAATGCAAACATCGGTTCAGAAACAATTGAGTGAAAGTGCGAAATTAGTGACGGACGTAACACAACGACTCACAAAATTGGACGAAACCAATCGCCGAGTTGTCGATGTGGCTGATGAGTTAAAAACACTGCAAAACGTACTGCAAAATCCAAAACAGCGCGGTGTGTTTGGTGAATATTATTTGGAATCGGTGCTTGATAATATTTTGCCACCCAAGAATTTCAAGATGCAGTACAAATTTGCTGATGGTGAAATTGCTGATGCAGTGATCTTTCTGGAAAAGGGTCAAATTTTGGCAATCGACAGTAAGTTCTCTCTAGAAAATTACAATCGAATGGTTGGTGAAAATGACAAGGTTAAGCGCGCAGCACTCCTGGCGAAAGTCCGAACTGACCTAAAAGGTCGTATCGATGAAACGAGCAAATATATTCGCCCTAGCGAAAACACAATGGACTTTGCGTTCATGTTTATTCCGAGTGAATCTCTGTATTATGATCTACTGATCGGCGATGTTGGGACGGGCAGTAGCGCGCGTGATTTGATTGAATATGCCTTTCGTGACAAGCACGTGATTATTGTCAGCCCGACAAGTTTTATGGCTTATTTGCAGACGGTATTGCAGGGTCTGCGCAGTTTGCAAATTGAAGAACAGGCCAAGGAGATTCAGATCCGTGTTGGCCAGCTAGGCCGACATATTGGTGCCTACGAAGCGTTCATGCAAAAACTTGGTAATAGTTTGGGACTAACGGTCGGTCATTATAATAATGCGCATAAGGAGTTGAAAAAGATTGATAAGGATGTGGTTAAAATTGCCGACACCAGCCCGAGCGTTGAACCGCTACTGTTGGACAAACCACGAGAAGACGAATAGTTTTCTCGTTCGCTTTCCGCCACATTCTACACCAGGATACCGCTACACGCCTGAACTCTCTCGAACACGAGTCGGGAGAGTTCAGGGTTGCACTTCGCCTTTAGTATCCTGGGTGGAAGTGGCTGAAAAGCTCGACACTTGTTGGGCGCAAAAAATACCCCGCCACCAGGGCGGGGTATTTTATTGAACGAATGTACTAAACTTCGTCTTTGGCACGGTCCATACGCAATGCGTCTGAAAGTGCAAATCCAAGAACACCACCAACAAGTGGTGCAACCAAGTAAGTGGCGACAGCCATCCAGTTGATTTTACCCCAATCGATAGCACCAGCGGCGATTGCCATTGCTGGGTTAATAACAGCGTTTGAGCTAACGTAGCTAGCAGCAACACCTGCGAATAGTGCAGCAACGAACAGGCCGAATCCTACAGTAAATGCAGCAGCAACACGATCGCGTTTTTCACGAAGCGCAGTTGCAACAGCAAGGCTGAAGATCAAACCACCCATTAGTTCTGCAAAGAATACGAACCATTCTTTACCAGCAGTAAGAGCGGCTACTTTGAACAGCGCTGGAGCTGCAGCGCCACCGTTCATCATAGCTGCCTGTGCATCAGCTGCTGATGGGTGTGGTGCACCGTTGATGAACGCAGTCAATAGACCAAGTGCTGCAATAGCACCAAGTACTTGTGCGACAAGATAAACAACCGCACGTAGGTGGCTGATTTTGCGAGTCACCCATGCACCAACTGTCAGCAGTGGGTTAACATGTGCGCCAGAGATTGTACCGACAACAAGTACGATAGCAATCAATGTGAAACCAAGGTAAAGTGGTTCACCTTTAGTAATAATGTATGCAGCGGTTAGCAGGAATGTACCTACGAACTCTGCAACAAATGCAGTCAAAAGTAGGCTGCGATCTTTGCTTAGGAACGATGATACGCCCCTATTCTTTGTTTCAACGGCTTTGACAGTCGTGACGTTAGTTACTGGTTTTGCGGCAGGAGACTTTTTAGTCGTCTTCTTTGCGGCAGCGCCGGATTTTTTGGTAGCCATTTAATTTCCCTCCTTATAGTGAAATATAGTGCTAGTATACCATATTAAACATAGACGCAACTATGAGTGCTACAATAGGGTTATGGCACTATTCGTAAATCAAGAGAGTAATCGAAGTAAATTACAGGAACGGCTGGCGGCCGAATTAAGTGAAAAGTCTCGCAAACGTGCAGCGGCTGGCGATGTGGATCGACCAGACGGCGTCGACGATTCTGCCTATATGGAAGGCACGAAAAAAACATCATCATTGATGTGGTTATGGATAGTGATTGGACTGTCGGTGGTTGTGGCTATGATTTGGCTAGTAATTGTTTCATTGAACCGCTAAAATAAAGACTAATGACAGATATCAATACACTGCGCGATACCCTGCTGGTACGCATTCAGGAAAGTCCGACACCACGTGATATTTTGCGGGCGCCGGAATTTAAGCAATTATATGCCGTCATTCCAACACTTGGCCCAGACGAACGTGGTGAGTATGGGCAGAAAATTAACGCGCTCAAGAATGAGTTAGAAGCGGCTGTAGATGCGCGTGAATCTGCACTCGAAGACGCTACGATTGAACCGCTCGATGTGACGGCTCCATGGGATGTAAACGCAAATCCTGTGAGCCTACTGTCAACCGAACAGGGCACACAACATCCGTTGACTCGTGAATTGGAACGGATAATTGATATTTACACACGGATGGGTTTCGATGCAATCGAATCGCGGCAAATTGACGATGATTGGCATATGTTCGGTGCACTGAATTTCCCCGAAGGCCATCCAGCGCGCGACGGTTATGACACATTTCGTACAGAAGAAGGTCTTATTCCCCCTGCGCATACGAGTACAATGCAACATCGTATCTTAAAACAAGGTAAGCAAAAATTAGAGGCTGGTGGGCAGATCGCTTGTGTGAGTTACGGTAGAGTCTTCCGCAATGAAGATGTCGATGTCACTCACGAGCATACCTTCTATCAGTGTGAGGGTGTATTTGTCAGTAGTGATGCTTCATTGTCACAGATGACTGGTACGTTGCGTGCGTTTTTTGAAGAATATTACCATCAGGAACTCAAGATAAAAACTCAACCTGGCTACTTTCCGTTTACCGAGCCGAGTTTGGAATTTCTGATCCAAAAACCTATGGATCTAGGCGGAAGTCCAGGTGACTTCATGGAAATGCTTGGTTGCGGTATGATTCACCCAAATGTACTAAAGGCAGCTGATATTGACCCTGAAAAGTATCGTGGTTTTGCATGGGGCGGAGGCATCGATCGGCTGGTTATGCTGAAGTGCGCAATTGAAGACGTCCGTCATTTCGAATCAGGCAAATTAGCATTTTTGAGGAAGTTTTCATGAGTCAGCAATTTTCAGATCTATCAGCAAAAGCAACCGCAATTCGCGATCATTACAATGAGTTGCAGGTAGCCGATGGCAATAAATTATGGAATGCCCAGGATCGAATGGCGGGATTCGTGGGTGATGTTGGTGATTTGTCAAAACTGATCATGGTCAAGCATGGCCTTCGTCGTGGTCCGGAAAATATTGATGATGCTCTGGAACATGAGCTTAGTGATTGTCTATGGAGCATTATGGTAATTGCCGATGAACTTAACATTGATCTCGAACAAGCGTTTACAAAATGGGTTGACCAAATGCATGCCCGAATCGAACGAGAAAAGGCCGAAGCATAATGGCTGAAAAATTTAAAATCAAATTTGCAGTCTACTTAATTCCACGTAAAGACAATCAAGTGTTGCTTTCGTTGCGAGAAAATACCGGATATATGGACGGCATGTATAGTCTTGTGGCTGGACATGTTGATGGTGGCGAAGCAGCCGAAGAAGCAATGATTCGTGAAGCAGCCGAAGAAGCTGCTGTTATGATTAATCCTAAAGATTTAGTATATGCATATACTATGCATCGTCTAAAAAGTCGTCCAGAAGATGAATATATTGATTTATTTTTTGAAGTTAAAAGCTGGGAAGGTGAGTTTACTAACAATGAACCAGAAAAATGTGGCGGTTTGGATTGGTTTGATATTGATAAGCTTCCAGAAAATACGTTACCGTATGTGGTTGAGGTACTATCTTCATATCAACATGGTAAACACTACTCCAGTAAAAAAGGAGCTGAGTCATGATTATTTCGATTAACTGGCTGAAAAAATTTACCGACATTACTGTGCCAATTGATGAACTTGCGACGCTGATTGGGTCACGTCTGGTCGAGATCGAAGGCGTTGCAGATCTAGGCAAAAAGTACGAAGGTGCACTGATTGTCAATGTCGTCGAATGTAACCCAGTCGAAGGTAGTGATCACTTGAACGTCACCAGAATTGACGATGGCGGAATCGCACAAAACGTCGAACGTGATCAAAATGGCCATGTCCAAGTTGTCTGTGGCGCGCCAAATGTCCACGCTGGTATGAACGCCGTTTGGTTGCCGCCTGGCGCGACACTACCTGAAACGGCAAATGATCCAAAACCTGTTGTACTTGAGGCTCGATCACTCCGCGGCGTCGTCAGTAACGGAATGCTGGCAAGCGCCAAAGAACTAGAAATTGGTGATTTACACGAAGGTATTGTGGAAGTCAGCAAAGACGTCCAGCCAGGCAGTAGTTTTGCCGAAACGTACGAATTGAATGACTATTTGCTGGACATTGAGAACAAATCACTCACCCATCGACCTGATACATTTGGATTGGTTGGATTTGCCCGCGAAGTTGCCGCCATTCAGGGCAAAAAGTTCGAAACACCGGTACGTTTGCAAAGTACCGAACCGGACTGGATTCCGAATTTGGGCAATATCCCGACACCTAACGTGACAATTGACGCGCCTGAACTGTCCGCTCGTTACCAAGCAGTGGTGATGACTAATATTGACGCTACCGTATCGTCACCGATCGAGACACAAACTTATTTGGCGCGAATTGGTGTTCGTCCGATTAGCGCCGTTGTCGACGCGACTAATTACCTGATGATGCTGACCGGTCAGCCGCTACACGCATTCGATTACGACAAATTGAAGGCAATCAATAATGGTGCGATTGATATTCATGTTCGTGGTGGGCGCGAAGGTGAATCACTGCGGTTACTAGACGGTCGCAAAATTGAGTTGTCCGAAAATGATATTGTGATTTCTAACGGTGATCGAGCCGTTGCGCTGGCTGGTGCAATGGGCGGTGCAGATACCGAAGTAGACGATACCACGACGACTATTTTGCTCGAAAGCGCGACATTTAATCTCTACAATCTGCGTAATACCCAAATGCGTCATGGGATTTTTAGCGAAGCAATTACACGATTTACCAAAGGCCAGCCAGCCGCACTAACCGCGCCAGTTTTGGCCGAAGCGGTGAGTTTGTTACAGGTTTCGGCTGGTGCACAGCGAGTAAGTGATGTTGCCGATGCATATCCGGGTAAGTCTGATCCGCTACCAATCACGGTTAGTCTTGGGCAAATTAACGATGTGCTTGGGAGTAAGTTCACGATTGATGATGCCAAAAATACACTTGAAAATATCGGATTTACGATCCAAACAGATGGCGATAACCTGACAGCCACGGCGCCGTATTGGCGAGCGGATATTCATATTGCCGAGGATGTGATCGAAGAAATCGGTCGACTTAATGGCTTCGATACAATCACTCCGACATTACCGCGACGTGATTTTACGGCTGTTTCACCAAGCAAATTCGATCAATTACGTAGCAAAATTCGTCGTACATTGGTGCGCGCAGGTGCCAATGAAGTCCTGACCTATAGTTTCGTTCATGGCGATATTCTGCAAAAGGCTGGTCAAATCCCGGCTGATTCGTATCGTATTACCAATAGCCTTAGTCCTGATTTGCAATATTATCGCCAAACACTGACGCCAAGTTTGCTAGCGAACGTACATCAAAACATCAAAACTGGATTTGATTCGTTTGCACTGTTTGAGCTGAACAAAGCGCATAGCAAAATCACAGGCCTAAACGACGAAGAAGTACCAAACGAAATTGACTATTTGGCACTGACCGTTGTGAGCAAGAAATTAGAAAAAGGCGCATCGTATTATCATGCCAAAAAATTGCTTGATTATCTGGGGTCATCACTCAACCTCGAATTTGTCTACGCGCCAATCGAAGAAGAACCTGGCTACCCTGAAAGCGCGCCATTTGAATATCGCCGCAGTGCCATGGTGAACGACAAAGTATCTGGTGAATACATTGGTATTGTTGGTGAATACAAGAAAACTGTCGCACGAGCCTTTAAATTGCCCGAATTTGCCGCTGGTTTTGAAATCGATCCGAAGGGCCTATTAAAAGCGATTGCCAAAAATAGTACCAATTATCGTCCGCTCAGTCGTTATCCATCGACCGAACGCGACATCTGTTTCCAGGTAGATAATGGGGTGGCGTATGGACAATTAATTGATGCGGTCAAGCAAGGGCTAGCGAATAGTCAGCTTGAAACGACAATTACGCCTGTTGATATTTATCAAGCTCAGGCAGCCACGACAAAAAATATCACTGTACGTATTGGTTTGACATCCCACACCAAGACGCTTTCGGGTGACGAAATTGCGGCAATTATTGCGACGATGGTCACAGAAACAGTTGATAAAACCGGCGCTAAGGTTATTTAATAATTATTTAATAACAGAGGTAGCGAGGCGTTTTTATTGACTTATCGTAAAAAATAGCCTTTAGGTATTGCAATAAGCATAAGTATGTAGTATAATGCTCGCATGATCGATGTGCTGTCGCGTTTCAGCGATGAACAAGCCGAAGATCTGACATTACCAAGCCAGACCGACTTATTCCAGCGTGTTCACGATACGCGGACAGACATCACCTTTGACATACGACAACTGAATCCTGATCATTCAGGGCTTCCTGTCGTGGTTGAAGCCGGACTAGGAACAGAGATAGATAGGGAAAGCGGCTGGTCGTACTATGCTACTATGGCTCGCGAAATGGGACTACGAACAATTGTGATGACGGCTAATACGCAGCCAAAAAATCTGGATGAATGGGCCGGAGCATTTGCTCGAACACTCGAAAAAGTAGAAGACGGACCAGTCCTTGGATCTGGTAATTCAATTGGTGGCCGACGCATTGCCGCTGGTGCAAAAAAGTCTGGTGGACAATTTGAACGTATTGCCATTGTCTCGCCTGCGGGCTCGAGAGGTGAGGTGATCAAAGGGTTGCCAGGAGTGCCGCGACTCGTTCAAGATCTCTTTCGAAAAGCAGATGAAGATGGCGACGAGTTTCAATCGCCTATGCAACAATTTGCGAGAGGTGAGTGGTCGGATAGACGAAGCTACACCGGGCGTATTTGGAATGGAATTAGGCAAGGATTTCCGCCTACGATTGCCGATGATCTTATTGCACTCGCCGGTATCACCCACGTATCAATCATGTACGGTCAATACGATCCGATTATCAATGAAGCCATCTTACAGGGCGCGGTTGAACGAATGAACGAGATTAGTCTTGGATCTGCAGAACTCGGTGCAGTTACAGGCGTGAAACATCTTTGGAAAGGCTCTGAAAGAGTCTGGCAAGCTCGCGAACAAGCGAGAATGTTGACTAATCCAGACTACCATTTACCGCCACTGCAAAGCATCTACAGCCAGACAATTCACCTTGGACGCGCAGGTGTCATGAGCTACTCAAACTCTGGACTTTCTATCGCCCGTTAATGCTCTTTCCAGCCTGCACCAAAACGTGTAGACTAGTGATAAGCATTATGGGGAAAACAGGTGTCTAAATCAGTTATTATCAAGATCGCATTGTTTGCGCTCTATATGGTGGCAGTAGGGAGTATCTATGCTTTCATTTTGCAGGGTCACCCAGCAGCAATCCTTAACCCACAAGGCACAATCGCTGACCAACAGCGTAGTTTGATGATTATCGCGACACTGCTGATGCTGGTCGTTGTCGTTCCGGTTTTTGTTCTGACATTCTGGATTGCCTGGAAATACCGTGCAAGCAACAAAAAGGCGAAACACACGCCGAATTGGGATCATAATCGTGTGTTGGAGTCGATTTGGTGGGGGTTACCCTGTGCAATTATTGCAATCTTGGCAGTTATTACCTGGAGTAGTTCGCACCAGTTGGACCCATTTAAAGCTCTCGCGAGTGACAAACAAGCTGTTAATGTCCAAGTCATTGCCCTGGAATGGAAATGGCTCTTTTTGTACCCCGATTTAGGCATTGCAACGGTCAATCAATTGCAGTTCCCACAAAAAACTCCGGTTAATTTCCAGATTACCAGTGATGCGCCGATGAATTCATTCTGGATTCCGAGTTTGGGCGGTCAAGTCTATGCCATGAGTGGCATGTCGACGCAGCTGCATCTGATGGCTGATGGGATCGGTAGTTACAATGGATCAAGTGCGAATATTAGCGGCAAAGGCTTTGCGGGTATGAAATTTGTGGCCAACTCGACAACTGATGCTGATTTTAATAAGTGGATTACATCGGTCAAACATTCATCCAAGTCACTAGATATGAGTGAGTATAGTCGACTTGCCGCACAAAGCGAAAACAATCCCGCGACTTCGTATGTACTAAAAGATTCGTCGATCTATGCTAAGATTATCAGTAAATATATGGGGCCAATGACACCAACAGACGATGATCATAAACACGATGCAATGCGTGGGATGAGTATGTAATGGATATTGCCACTTTATTACTTGGCAAACTGCGCTTGGACGCGTTGCCGCACGAAATGGTTACGATTGGTGGCGATGTTATGTTGGTACTTGGTGTTATCACGATTGGCGCGGCGCTGACATATTTCAAATTATGGAAGTGGCTTTGGAAGAATTGGTTTACATCGCTGGATCCTAAAAAGATTGGGGTGATGTATATCATTACTGCACTTGTAATGTTGCTGCGAGGTCTGGCCGACGCGCTGATGCTACGGACCCAACAGGCAACCTCTGTAGGTGATGCACATGGTATTGTATCGACCGATACGTTCCAGCAAGTTTTCTCGGCACATGGCACGATCATGATATTTTTTGTGGCAATGGGACTGGTATTCGGTCTGCTGAACTTGGTCGTACCTTTACAAATTGGTGCGCGTGATGTAGCGTTTCCGTTTTTGAATTCGACGAGTTTCTGGCTGTATATTGCCGGATTTGTACTGATTAATATGTCGCTTTTGATCGGTGGTTTTGCGGCCACTGGCTGGTTGGCGTATCCGCCACTTTCGGAACTGCAATATAGTCGCGGGGCGGGCGTGGATTATTGGATTTGGAGTTTGCAGATTGCTGGTATCGGTAGCTTGCTGTCGGGTATTAATTTCCTCGTGACGATTATCAAAATGCGACGACCAGGCATGACACTGATGAAAATGCCGATCTTTATTTGGAGTGTGGTGGCGAGTATGTCGCTTGTCGTGTTTGCCTTTCCGATTTTGACGGCAACACTAGGGATGTTGGCGCTTGATCGTACACTTGGCATGCACTTTTTCACGGCCGATTTTGGTGGCAATCCGATGATGTATATCAATCTCATTTGGGCATGGGGACACCCCGAAGTTTACATTTTGGTACTACCAGCATTTGGTGTGTTTTCTGAAATCGTGCCTGTCTTTTCGCATAAACGATTGTTCGGCTATACATCAATGGTATGGGCGCTGGCATCGATCACATTACTATCATTCTTGGTGTGGCTGCACCATTTCTTTACGATGGGTGCTGGTGCAGATGTCAACACGTTCTTTGGCATTATGACGATGGTTATTGCTATTCCAACAGGGGTAAAAATATTCAACTGGTTGTTTACGATGTACCGCGGTCGGATTGAATTTACGACACCAATGTTATGGTTTTTGGGATTTGTTTGTACGTTTACGGTAGGGGGTATGGCGGGCGTATTGATGTCTATACCGGCTGCCGATTTTGAACTGCATAATAGCTTATTCTTGGTGGCGCATTTCCATACAATGATTATTGGTGGTGTGATTTTTGGATTCTTTGCTGGTATTACGTACTGGTTCCCAAAGATTTTTGGCTTCAAATTAAACGAACGATTGGGCAGGTACGCATTTTGGTGTTGGTTAATCGGATTTTTGACAGCATTTATCCCACTCTACATCCTCGGATTTATGGGCGCGACGAGGCGTTTGGATCACTATGATTCATCAATGGGTTGGCAAGGACTATTCATTGTCGCGGGTGTCGGGGTGATGATTATTTGTCTGGGAGTTGTATTCCAGATTGCACAGTTTGCCTATAGTATTTGGAAGCGAAAAGAAAATATGGATGCGACGGGTGATCCTTGGAATGGCCGTACGCTAGAATGGTCAATCGCGTCGCCACCACCAGAATATAACTTTGCCGAACTGACGCCAGTTCATAGTCGTGATGCATTCTGGGAAATAAAGCAGTCGAAAAAACATGTAACACCAAAATACCAGGCAATCGAAATGCCAAAAAGCACACCGCTTGGGATGTACATTGCTGCCGGTGCATTTATGTTCGGATTCGGGGTGATTTGGCACATTTGGTGGTTGGTTGCCGTTGGACTACTGACAGTTATTATGACGATTATTATTCGTTCGACTGATGATGAAACAGAATATACAATCAGTGCCAAGGAAGTTGCAAAAATTGAACATGGACGGGAGCAAAAGGCATGAGTGAAACAACTGTCCAGGCAGAAGAGCTAAAGATGACCGGTGAAAAATCATACATTGGTTTTTGGTTGTATTTGATGACCGATTGTATTTTGTTTGCAAGTTTGTTTGCGACTTATGCGGTGCTTCGTAATAATACGTTCGGTGGTCCAAGTGGAGAAAGTCTATTTGACACAAACTTTGTATTAATCGAAACATTGCTACTACTGGTCAGTAGCTTTACTTGCGGCATGGCTGTCCTGGCCGCAACTGGCAAGCGCAAAGATTTGGTGTTGATTGGACTGGGCGTCACATTCCTGCTGGGAGCTGGATTCCTAGGCATGGAATTATCTGAGTTTAGTCATTTAGTAAGTGAAGGGAATAGTTGGCAACGCAGCGGATTCCTCTCGGCATTCTTTACGTTGGTTGGAACGCACGGACTCCACATTACGACGGGGCTGTTGTGGCTATCTGTGCTGGCGGTGCAAATAATTCGTCATGGTCTTGGCGGAAATAGTGTCAAACGGCTGACATTATTTAGTCTGTTCTGGCACTTTTTGGACGTCATTTGGATCTTTATCTTTACGATTGTATATCTGATGGGAGCAATATAATGAAACGTCGTTTTAGTTCGTATTGTCTTGGTTTTGCGCTGTCAATTATATTGACCCTCGCAGCTTTTATTGCCGTTCAAATTCATGTTAATTCATATCACGAACTGTTGTCGCATCAATCAATTGTGATTGCAATCTTTGTATTTGCGTTTACGCAGCTGATCGTACAGCTTGTTTTCTTTCTTCATCTTGGTCAAGAACCACGTCCACGTTGGAATTTAATTCTGCTTGGTGCAATGGCGGTTGTGCTAGTGATTGTTATCGCTGGGTCACTATGGATTATGCAAAATCTGAATTATCATATGATGACTCCAATAGAAACAAAAGTATATATGAAAAATCATGAGGGCCTGTAATGGATAAATTGAATGAATATTATAAATTGACAAAACCTGGCGTGCTGTATGGAAACGCTCTGACCGCATCGGCAGGATTTTTGCTGGCCAGTATGGGACATGTCAATCTTTTTGTGTTTATTTGGCTGACGATTGGAATGACGCTGGTGATTGCATCGGCTTGTGTTTTGAATAATTTCCTCGACCAAGATATTGATCGCCTGATGGAGAGAACCAAAACACGACCGCTCATCCAGGGAACGATCAGTGGACGAGGCGCGGTGATATTTTCGATAGTCTTGGGAGTTCTGGGGTTCTTGACGCTCATTGCGTATACGAATATTTTGGTTGTCATCGCTGCCTTTGTTGGGTTTATCGTATATGTCGTATTTTATGGCATGTTGTACAAACGGCTATCATTACATGGGACATTAGTTGGTAGTGTTTCTGGCGCGATGCCGATTTTGGCTGGGTATTTAGCGGCGAGAGGCAGATTTGATGTCGGGGCACTGATTGTATTTCTGATCTTGTTCATGTGGCAGATGCCAGAATTTTACTCGATATCTATTTATCGACGGGATGAATACAAAAAGGCAGGCGTACCCGTGATATCAGTGGTCAAAGGGATCGCACACACCAAATTACAGATATTTTGGTACACGTTGGCGTTTGTTGTCGCGACGCTTTCGCTATCCGTCTTTGGCTACACAGGGATTGTTTATACGCTTGTCATGGCGCTTCTTGGGGGCTATTGGTTGGGGCTGGGCTGGAAAGGTTTGAGGGCGAGTGACAGTGATGCCTGGTCACGCCAGATGTTTCGTTTTTCGTTAATCATACTTCTTTCATTTTCTGCACTTATTTCAGTTGATGTGCTCTTGCCATAAGTGTTATAATTCTCATATGATACTTCTTTCCCATGTCGTCATTGCTTTACTAAGCGTGGCCTATACCGCCTATGTTTTTTTTGTGCCATCAGTATCAAAGCTGAAGGTCTCGTACGGACTCACAGCGCTCACAATTGCATCTGGTACTTATTTGGTTATCCAAGCTCCTGCGCATATGACCGAAGCGTGCATGGCCGGGCTATTTTATATAGTTATGATGATAACGATGATCGTGATGGTTCGATCAAAACTTGCTAATACCGCAGGTGAGCAAATATGAATATAACGATTGTTGGTGGCGGATTTGGTGGCGTTAAAGCTGCATTAGAGTTGGCAAAACACAAGGACGCAAAGATAAAACTGATCACAGAAATGCCACATTTTCAGTACTACCCAGCGCTCTACGACGCGGCAACTGGCCATAGCCACCTAGAGGCATGGGTGCCACTGACAAAGATTTTTGCAGATGTGCCAAATGTCGAAATTATTATTGATAGTATCGAAAAGATCGACCCAAATGAACGAACCCTCCGTAGTGTCTCTGGCAAAGCATATAATTACGAAACGGTTATTTTGGCGCTGGGATCGATCACTACTTATTTTGGCATAAAGGGTCTTGACCAATATGCTTACGGTATTAAATCTGTTGCCGAAGTAAACGCCTTCAAACGCCATTTGTACGAAGAAATGAGCAATAACGAAATTGATAAACATTATGTTGTCGTGGGGGCTGGGCCAACTGGTGTTGAACTGTCGGCTGCACTGGTATCATACCTAGCGCGTTTACGTAAACAATTTCGCGTGACCGACGGCCATCGTATTCATATCGATTTGGTCGAAGCGGCACCGCGTGTGCTGCCACGCATGAGCGAAAAGACAAGTGTAAAAGTTCACAAACGACTAGAGCGTCTGGGCGTCACAATCCATACCAGCAAGGCTGTTCAGTCGCAAAACGCTGATCAACTAATGGTAAGCGGTAAACCAATTACAAGCCATACCGTCATCTGGACCTCTGGTGTTGCGAACAATTCATTCTACAAAAAAAACAGCGAGTTCTTTGAATTTACACCTAACGGTAGGATTGTGGTTGACGAGTTTATGCAGGCTCGCGGTAATGTCTATGTTATCGGTGACAACGCAGCCACGCCACATACAGGGCTGGCGCAAACGGCTCTACACGACGCGATTTTTGTGGTAAAAAACCTCATTCGTATGCATCACCACAAAAAACGCTTGACCTACAAGACGGTCATGCCTCCATCAGTTATACCAGTTGGTGACAAATGGGCAGTACTAGAGTGGAGAAAACTGGTTATTACGGGAAGATTAGGTGCTTGGATTCGCCGAGCTGCTGACTTTATTGGATATAATGACTATCTTCCGATTGGTCAAGCACTTGGTGTGTGGCGTGCGTCGCGAATTATGGATGATGATTTTCAATCTGTTCCGATTCAAGAACGAACAAAAAGCGACAAGTAGATGAAGCCATTACTAAAAGCAATTAGTTACGCCAAAAACATCTGGCCGTACTATGTTGGGTCGACCCTTGCATCGTTACTGGTTGCGCTAACGGGAATCGCGATTCCGTTTATTATCAAATCAGCGACTGATTTGATGGTCAGTGTTGTTCAGGGTGGTGGTGCTGACATGTCCGGTGCATTATGGCTGGCATTTTTGCTATTGATATTTGATGTTGGTAATACTCTGATCCGCAACTGGGGCGGTTATTTGGGTGATATCATGGCTGTCAAATTAAAAGCCCAGCTGTCGACGCGCTATTTCGAGCATTTGCTTTCGCTGCCGCAAAGTTACTATGACGGCGAACTGACGGGAACGATTATTAATCGTTTGAACCGTGCAATTACAGAGGTAACTAACTTTCTCAATATGTTTGCAAATAACTTTTTGCAGATGGTGCTAACGACATTTCTGACATTATTTATCGTATGGTTTTATAGCTGGCAACTGGCATTAATGGTGTTTATTATCTACCCACTATTTTTGTGGCTGACTGCACTGACCAGTAAAAAATGGCAAAAATACCAAATCGAAAAAAACCTCGAGACCGATCTTGCGAGTGGGCGTTTTGCCGAAGTGGTCACGCAAATCAAAGTTGTCAAAAGCTACGTGCAGGAAGCACTAGAGCATCGTCATTTTCGCGTGCGTTTTCATAAAACGATTGAACTGACACGACGTCAGTCGAGTTATTGGCACAATATGGATATTGCACGTGGGCTGGTACTGGCGCTCATTTTCTTTGCAATCTACGCTTATATTTTCGGCCAGACGGTTGAAAAGCATTTCACGATTGGTGAAATGGTGCTGTTGATCACATTAATTAATGCCGTTCGTGTGCCGATATTTAGTATGAGTTTCATTGTTGATAGTTTCCAACGCGCAATTACAGGTAGTAAAGATTACGTGACTGCGATGGAATTAAAGCCTGAGATTGCCGACAAACCGCACGCCTATAATTTGGAAATTCGTGAAGGCCGTGTCATGTATGGTGCAGTTAATTTTGCATACAAAACATCGCAGCAAGTGTTGGACCATGTGTCATTTACACTTGAACCAGGCGAAAAGGTTGCGTTGGTTGGCGAGAGCGGTGAAGGCAAATCAACACTCGCGAATTTATTAATGCGTCTATATGAACCAACTGCTGGAATCATCGCGATTGACGATGCCAATATTAGTAATGTGACGCAGCAAAGTTTGCGCAGTCAAATCGCGACAGTGTTTCAGGACCCTGCGCTGTTTAGCGGAACGATTCGCGAAAATATTTCGTATGCGCATCCTCGTGCAAGTGACGAGGAAGTTGAAGCTGCCGCACGCGCAGCCAATGCCCATGATTTTATCGTCAAATTAGAAAAAGGCTACGACAGTGAAATAGGTGAGCGTGGTATCAAACTTAGTGGTGGTCAGAAACAACGCATTGCGATTGCCCGTGCAATTCTGAAAGACGCGCCAATCCTGATTTTGGATGAAGCCACGAGTAGTCTGGATAGTCGGGCGGAACACCAGGTTCAGCAAGCACTTGATCATTTAATGACTGGCCGTACAACGTTGATTATTGCTCACCGGTTGAGTACGATTGCACATGTCGACAAAATTGTGACAATCAAAAACGGCAAAGTTGATGAAATGGGAACACCACACGAACTTGCGCATACTGGTGGTATTTACGCGCAGCTGCTGGATCTTCAAATGGGGACGACCGAACGTGCCAAAAAGAAGTTAGAAGCCTACGATATTACAGAGTAATTGTAGTATAATAGGATAAGTTATTCAGAAATAGGGGAGTATATACATGTCAACGCCAAAACACCAACGGATTGGTATCTGGATTATTGCAATCGTGATGATCATAGGAACAATCGGTTCATTCGCAGTTATTATTCTAAGTAACCAAAATCAGCAAGCTGATCAAAAGGTACAGAATCAGCAGATGGCTGATTATCAAAAGCAAGCCAAAGAGCAAGCAGCTGCAAATGCAGCCGTCAGCAAACCACTTGATGGTTACAACGCAGAAGCATTCGATGCGAGTTCTGTGACAGATCTAAAAGTCGACACATTGGTTCAGGGCGATGGCGCAGTTGCAAATGCTAATTCAACGGTCAACGCTAATTACTTTGGCTGGACGGCCGATGGCAAGATTTTTGATAGCAGTAACAAAAGTGGCAAAGTAACACCAATTGATTTCAGTTTGGCACAAGTGATTGCTGGTTGGACAAAAGGTTTGACTGGAGTCAAAGCTGGATCGATCGTGAAACTCACTATTCCAACTGATCAAGCATATGGTGCAACTGCGGCCCAAAGTGGCCAACCTTCGGGACCACTGATGTTTATTGTGCAGTTGAATAGCGTCAAATAATGCTATACTAGATATAGTAAATAAGGAACTTGAAATGACCAAAGAAATTCGAGATGTTGTTATGGTGGGCGCTGGCCCTAGCAGCTTGGCGGCGGCCGTATATACGACCCGCGAAGATATTGATACGGTGCTGTATGAAAAAGGTGTCGTTGGTGGACTAGCGGCAATTACTGACATGGTTGATAATTATCCTGGATTCCCTGATGGCGTCGAAGGTTTGAAATTAGCAGGTCAACTGGAAAAACAAGCTGAACGATTTGGTGCCCAGATCGAATACGGCGAAGTGGAATCGATTCGCGATGATGGAACGCACAAGACGTTGGTTGTTGATGGGATTGAAGTGAAAGCCAAGGCAGTGTTGATTGCAACCGGCAGTGACTACAACAAAATCGGTGTTCCTGGTGAAGCTGAATATTATGGTCGCGGCGTACATTACTGTGCAACCTGTGATGGTGCATTCTACCGTGACAAGCGCCTGGTGGTGATTGGCGGTGGTAATTCTGCTATCCAAGAAGCGATTTTCTTGACGCGCTTTACGACACATATTGATCTGTTGGTGCGCAGTACGATCAAAGCCAGCGAGGTGCTGCAGCAGGACCTCAAGAAATTTATTGATAATGGTAAAATTACGGTTCATTTGGGCACTGCGCCCAAGGAAATTGTCGCGACTGACGGCAAAGTGACGCATGTGACGGCTATAAAAGATGGCGAAGAAGTGCGGGTTGATACTGATGGTGTGTTTGTGTTTGTCGGGCTAAAACCGAATACGGGGTTTTTGGTGGGAACGACGATTGAATTGGACAAACAAGGTCTGATTGCGACTGATCAACATTTGGAAACATCGATGAAGGGTGTTTTTGCGAGTGGTGATGTTCGCAGCGGTGCAACGATGCAAATTGCGAGTGCGGTGGGTGAGGGTGCGACGGCGGCGTTGGCGATTCGGGAATATTTGGATGGTATGAAACATCGTGAGGCGGCTGCGTCGCTCGAGGGCGCGCGTTTGTATTAAGCATTGCTCGTTTCTTGTTCGTCACTAGTCAACATTCCACTCGAGATACCTTTACGCGCCAGGTGTTTCTCGCGCCCCGGCGGCGGGAAACCCGTGGGCTGCTCTTCGCCTTTAGTACCTTGAGCGGAAGTGGGCTAGTGTCTCGGCGTAGGCTTTTTACTGGTTTTGATTCTTGTTGATTTCATCGAGGATGATATCTGGGCGATTGGTGACAACGCCGTCGATTCCTTGGCGGTCGAGTAGCAGTGCGCCATATGGTCGGTCGACCGTATAGGCGTAGGTAAAGAGGCCGAGTTTTTTGGCAATTTCGAGTGCAAAGCGGTTGACATAAAGGCGGTGAAAACCGACTGCGGTGAGTTGTAATTTGCGGTGGTAGGCAATGAAAATAAATGGGTTTTGACCATGCAAAAGTGCGAGATTGGCGTGTTTGTTTGCTCGTCGAATAGCGACAAGTTCTTCGGCTTTGAATGACGAAAAATAAATGTTATTCCAATCGGATGGTTTTTTGATGTAGGTACGGGCAATGAGGTCGGCGACAACAACACCACTGCCACGGCTTTTTAGTTCGATGTTCAACAGGATCTGGCCAAAAAATTCGTCCAAAACTGATGATAAGGTCGGCACTGTTTGGTCAGGTGTCTTTTCCTCAAGGTCTGCAAGCGTGACATTGGCTATCGTGATGTGTTGGTGGTGAGTTCTAAGGGTAGAATTGTCGTGAATCACCACTGGTACGTGATCGCTGGTGAGGCGGACATCAAGCTCCAGGATATCGGCACCAGCACTCAATCCTGCGCGGAGTGCTTCGAGAGTGTTTTCGGGTGCCAGACCTCCGGCGCCACGATGACCAATAACTAACATTGCTCTTATCATAACAGACTTGTTATACTTGTAAGTAATAAGAAAAGGAGCACACAAAGTGGCAGATTTTAATCAAATACTTACCCCTGGCGATGTTGATGGTGGCGTTATCAATGTTGTTATCGAAATTCCGGCTGGCAGTAATCACAAAATCGAATGGAATCGCGATCTTGCTGCCTTTGAGCTTGATCGCGTCGAGCCAATGGCGTTTGCCAAGCCGACTAATTATGGGTTCATTCCTCAGACCCTCGACGAGGACGGCGACGAGCTTGATGCGCTGATTGTGACCGATCAGCCACTGCCGACGGGCATTTTCCTGAAAGCAAAAGTTATTGGCGTGATGAAATTCGAAGATGACGGTGAAGTTGATGACAAGATTGTTGTTGTACCAGCCGATGACCGCAACACGGGCGATGGTATTCAGAGTTTGGCTGATATTCCACAGCTTATCAAGCAGATTGAGCACCACTTTAATCACTACAAAGATCTGAAAAAACCTGGCAGCACGACTGTCAAAGGTTGGGGCGATATTGATGAGGCAAAGGTCATTATTCGCATTGCGATCGAGCGCTGGGATAATCGATAAATAGTCTTAGAATGAAAAGCCGGATCCTCGCGTGTGCGAGAATCCGGTTGCCTTTCACCTACGATTGTCGGGTTATGGCGCTGTCGCCTGGGTGGTGTTCTGCATGAGCATGAGCAACAGTAGCAGACAAAAGCCAAGTACTGCCAGAACTGTCCAGGCTATATGGCGCAACACTGTTTTGTGTCTGGGTGGCCATGGAGGTAGTGCAACGAACATGATGAGGCCAAAGAGCAGGCTCACGTAATACGGAACCTGTTTGAGCGTGTGTGTCGACACGGAGACTCCTTAGTAGGGGTTGGTGATATGAGCACCATATCTCACTGCTGAACAGCCTTGACTGGATTCCCCCAGTTTTTTGGCAAGCTCGGCAAGTGTTTGTGGCAATTGACCACTAGCTGTGAAAGCGGCCTCCACGACATCTTCGATGATGGCATGGTCGTTGCTGGTAAACGTACCAGGGGCTACGATTGCTGTTACGTGACAAACAACCGCATCGTCTTCGCTGCTGAACTTGATTTCAAAACGTTGAAACACAAACATTAACCTTTCGTAGGTGAGAAGAGCGACAGTCTCGATCCTGATTAGAGAGACTATTCCGAGAATTTACTATAGCATAATTACCATACAAAAACAATTTACGATTTGTTCTTTGGTTTGCGAGCGGCTTTTTCACGGATGATAGCGGCGGCACCGCTGATGGCACCAATGACGCCTAGTTGTCGCAGTTGCATGCGGAGTTTGGCGCGGGCGTGACTGGTCGTGACAAGTTCTTGCCATGATTGTTTCGGGAGTGATAATTTCCGAGTGACTACCTCGATAACATCACCGTTTTGGAGGGGTTTATCAAAGGCATGAATGTTACCGTTGACGCGAAAACTATAGGCATGTTTGCCAATGTCGCTATGCACATGATAGGCAAAATCAAGCGGCAAGGCGCCTTCGGGCAAATTGTAAATATCACCGTTTGGCGAATGAACAAAAATGCGATTACCAAACAAATCGATGTTCAATTGATCGTGACTGATTTCTTCGCCTTCGCGTAGTCGAGCGGCGATTTCTTGCATTTGCGTAATCCATTGCAGTTCAGTAGGGAGTGCCACGGCATTTTTCTTTTTCAGGTAATCTTTGCTGGATTTTTGCTCGTGATAATGGAAGCTAGCCGCCAGT
Source organism: Candidatus Saccharimonadota bacterium (assembly GCA_041691795.1). Classification (GTDB taxonomy): domain Bacteria; phylum Patescibacteriota; class Saccharimonadia; order Saccharimonadales; family Saccharimonadaceae; genus JBEPTX01. Next base: position 82,589 of record JBEPTX010000001.1, on the reverse strand, counting down.
CCACGCTCGGCATAATCATGCATGCCTTGGGTACGAATCTGGAATTCAACAATTTGTTTGCTAGGCGTCAGGACGGTCGTGTGTAAGCTTTGGTATCCGTTTGGTTTTGGGACGGCAATATAATCTTTGATACGGGCGATCATCGGCTGGTACATGGCGTGCAAAATCCCCAGCACACGGTAGCAATCTTCCTTGTTATCAACGATGATGCGCAGAGCCATCAGGTCGTAGATATCATCGATATTTCCCTGGACCTTGACCAATTTTTTATACAAACTATAGATACTTTTGACACGGCCATTCACAACGGCGTTGATACCTTGCTTGTTCAGTTCGCGCTCGACTTCGACACGGACAATACCAAGTTTGCGTGTGCTTTTGCCAAGGCGTTTTTTCATGAGAGACTGGAGATGTTTGAATTCTTTCGGATCAAGATAGCTAAAGGCAAGTTCCTCGATTTCCATCCGCACGCGACCCATACCGAGGCGATCGGCCATTGGAGCAAAGACTTCCAGCGATTCACGAGCAATTTTTTCTTGCTTGTCGCGAGGCATGTGCTGTAATGTCGACAAATTATGCAGCCGATCGGCAAGTTTGATGATGATTACGCGAACATCTTGTCCGACAGCAATTAGGAGTTTTGATAAATTATCTTTGGTTTGGGGCAAATAACTACCAATATCACGCATTCCTGCACGAGCTTGGCTGACCTTTGTAACACCGTCAACCAAAAAGGCGACATCGCGTCCAAACAAACTTTCGATTTCGTCGAGAGTTGCATCTGTATCCTCGACGGTATCATGTAGTATGCCAGCCAGCACCGTGTCGATGTCCATGCCCCAGTCGGCGAGGGTGTAGCCAACGGCGAGGGGGTGAACAATATAGGGATCACCGCTTTTACGTTTTTGGCCCAAGTGCATTTTGGTGGCATAATCGATGGCATGTTCGAGCTCCAAGACTTGGTCTTCGTCATAAATACCCTTGGCGAACTCCATTAGCTCATGCTTTTTCATGTACTTACTAGTATACGGTATTTGCGTGGGGTGTGTGAAATTTGCACCGATGTTGATCACGATATACAATGAATAGCGAAAGAACTAATGCTTAATCCATAAGGAGCAGGTAAATAACATGGGCCAAACAAAACTGGGCATCAATGGCTTTGGGCGAATTGGGCGAAATGCCTTCAAAATCGCATTCGAACGCAAGGATTTAGAAGTCGTTGCGATTAACGATTTAACAGATACAAAAACACTGGCATATTTGCTAAAACACGACAGTAACTACGGCACGTATCAACACGAAGTTACCTATGATGACACCAATATTATCGTCGACGGTAAACCAATCAAGGTTTTGGCCGAAAAAGATCCACTCGCGCTACCATGGGCAGATTTGCAAGTGGAAATAGTCATCGAATCGACCGGATTTTTCACTGCGAAGGAAGATGCAGAAAAGCACATCACTGCCGGTGCAAAACGCGTAATTATCAGTGGTCCTAGCAAAAGCGACGGGGTTGACACGATCGTGCTGGGTGCTAACGAAGACAAAATCAAAGGCGCAAGCCATGTGATTAGCAATGCAAGCTGTACAACCAACAGTTTGGGTGCAGTCATGGCGATTCTTGATTCCGAATTTGGTGTCGAGAAATCAATGCTCACCACTGTTCACAGTTATACGGCTAGCCAGGCCATCCAGGATGCGCCGAAAAAAGACCTGCGCGAAGGTCGTAACGGTGCCGAAAACATCGTTCCAACCACAACTGGTGCTGCCATTGCAGTGACCAAGACATTGCCACAACTAGTTGGTAAATTTGATGGACTTTCGATTCGCGTTCCAACCCCCGTTGTTTCGATCAGCGACATCACAGCGCTGTTATCACGTGATACAACTGTCGATGAAATCAATACTGTCTTTAAAAAGGCAGCAAACGAACCATTCTACCAAGGTATTTTGGGTGTCAGCGAAGAACCGCTTGTCAGTCGCGACTACATTGGCAATAGCTATTCCGGTACTGTCGATCTGCTACTAACAAAAGTTGTTGGCGGTAATTTGGTCAAAGTGATGGTGTGGTATGACAATGAGTGGGGCTACAGCAACCGCTTAGTTGAATTGGTCGCCGACGTTGGCAAAAACCTCGAATAGCCCTTTCGTTTTCGGGTAAAAATGCTTATACTTAAAACATGAAGATTTATCTTGGTTCTGATCATGGTGGCTTTCATTTGAAAGAAAAAGTCTTTGCGTATCTCGCCAAACATGACTATGATGTCGAAGAAGTTGGTGAACACGGATTAGATCCGGATGATGACTTTCCTGAGTTTGCCCAAGAAGCGGCACTAAAAGTCATTGGTGACGACAACGAAGATCCTCGAGCAATTTTGCTTTGTAAGGGTGGCCAAGGTATGGCAATGGCGGCCAATCGATTTCGTGGCATTCGTGCTAGTGTGATTTGGGATGCTCACGAGGCAAAAATGACGCGCAATGACAATGATAGCAATGTCCTCTGTTTACCAGCCCGTGTGCTAGAAGAGGAAGAAGACGCTGCCTGGCAGGGAATTATCGAGACATGGCTGAACACGCCATTTGCTAATGCTGCGAGGTTCAAGCGTCGTAACGCGCAGATTGACGAGATCTAACAGATGAGCGTCATCGCACCGTGCATTACCGCTGACAGCCCTGAATCATTCAAAGAATCAGTCGAGCGGATTCAGCCATTTGCGCAGCGCGTCCATTTGGATATTAGCGATGGTGAATTTACGCAGCCACTGATGGCACCCGCACAGCTATGGTGGCCGCAGGAGTGGATGGTTGATATTCACGCCATGGTGGCTCACCCTGAGCAGCATATTCAGGCATTGGTTGGAATGAAACCACATATGGTCATCTTTCATGCTGAAATCAATGTCAATATGGTACAGGTCATCGAATATTTGAAACAATACGGTATCAAGGCGGGCGTGGCGTTGCAAAAGGCAACCGTCCCGGCGAATATACGCGCAGCGCTTGAAATAGCCGATCACGCCATGATTTTTAGCGGCGAACTGGGTCATTATGGTGGGACAGCCAGTCTGATGCAGCTTGAAAAAGTTCGTTTGATTCGAAGCATCAATGCCGGAATAGAAATTGGCTGGGACGGCGGAATTAACGTCGAAAACGCCTATGGGTTGGCTCAAAACGGTGTCGATGTACTCAATGTCGGCGGTGCGATTCAGAAATCAAACGACCCAGCAAACGCTTATGCTACACTAGTAACAGAGATTAATAAACACGGGGTGATGTGATATGGATCCTAAGGGTGGGCAATTAACGCTAATGCAGCTGCAGCAAAAGGCCGTGACGATCCGCGAGGATATTATTCGCATGCTGGAAGAGGCCGGGAGTGGCCACAGCGCTGGGCCATTGGATTTGGCCGATATTTTTACGGCATTTTATTTCCATATTCTTAATTATGATCCCAAAAATCCTGAGTGGCCAGATCGTGACGTGCTTTTCCTCAGCAATGGTCACTGTGTACCCGTCCAATATGCCACGATGGCTGAGGCCGGATATTTCGACGTCGATGAATTAATGACGCTGCGAAAATTAGGCAGTCGCTTGCAGGGACATCCCGAACGACTGAAATTGCCAGGACTTGAAAATACTAGCGGACCTCTAGGGAGTGGACTCAGCCAAGCGGCGGGCTATGCCTATGCATTACAGTACCTCGATCACCAATTACATCGATTTGCTTATGTCGTCACTGGTGACGGTGAATTAGACGAAGGTAATATTTGGGAAGGCGCGATGTTTGCGGGCAAATACAAATTGTCGCAATTGATTGCAATTGTTGATCGCAATAATATTCAGATTGACGGCACAACAGATAGCGTTATGCCTCTGGAAGATCTGCGTGGCAAGTGGGAATCATTTGGTTGGCATGTCCAGGAAATCGATGGCCACAATATCGAGAGTGTTATCGACGCCGTCAGTATGGCCAAGGCAATTACCAATATGCCGAGTGTCATTATTGCCCACACGATCCCAGGCAAAGGCGTTGATTTTATGGAATACGACTATCACTGGCATGGCACACCACCAAATAGCGAACAAGCCAAGGAAGCATTGCATAAATTGCGCACACTTAATGGCAAGATCACAGGGGAACACGAATGAGTCATTATCCTCTAAACCCTGATCTTTTTGCTGATGATGTTATTCAAGAGCCGATTCGGGCTGGGTTTGGCCGTGGGTTAAAGGCTGCAGGGGAAACGAATGACCAAATCGTTGCTCTATGTGCTGATTTGACTGATAGTACGCAGATTAGCAAGTTTAAAGAGGCATTTCCAGAGCGTTTCATAGAGATGGGTGTTGCCGAACAAAACCTTGTGACGGTCGCCAGTGGGATGGCCCGAGCTGGCAAAATTCCATTTACAAGTAGCTACGCAGCGTTTAGTCCTGGCCGTAACTGGGAACAAATTCGTACGACCATCGCACTCAATGATCAGCCCGTCAAAATTGTTGGTTCGCATGCTGGTGTCAGCGTGGGGCCTGACGGCGCGACTCACCAGATGCTCGAGGATATTGCCCTGATGCGCGTACTCCCAAATATGATTGTGGTTGTGCCTGGCGATAGTATCGAAGCCGAAAAAGCGACGAAATTAGTTGCCGAAAATGGTAAACCAACCTATATTCGTCTGGCGCGCGAAAAAACACCGATTTTCAGCACTGATGAATCGCCGTTTGAAATTGGCAAGGCTTACGTTCTGCGCGAGGGTCACGATATTAGCTTGCTGGGAACTGGTACGATGACGTATCAACTGATGGTCGCTGCCAAAGAATTAGAAAAACATGGGATTAGCGCTGAAGTTGTGCATGTACCAACAATTAAACCACTCGACGAAGAAACGATTTTGTCTAGCGTTGCTAAAACTGGTCGTGTACTGACGGCCGAGGAAGCTCAAATCAATGGCGGATTTGGTGGTGCAATTGCCGAACTACTCGGTGAGAAAAAACCAACACCGCTGAAACGCGTTGGTATGCTGGATCATTTTGGCGAGAGTGGTGCACCGAACGAGCTATTAGATCATTTCGGACTGACCGGTGCCAAGATCGCCATCGTAGCCAAAGAATTTATCGATAACGTACCACAATATCACAGGGATTATTAGGAGGAAATATGAGTTTGAGCATTAGTCAGATCAGAGCAAATACAATGCGCGCACGACATTTGTATCAGCGCAGTCGCAGTCAGCATTTTGCCGTCGGTGCCTTTAATCTTGATAACCAAGAAACATTGATTGCCGTTGCACGTGCTGCTCAAAAGCTGAATTCGCCTGTTCTTGTCGAGGTAAGTGACGGAGAAGTGAAAGCTCTTGGTCTGGAAAACATCCGCGACATGGTCGACAATTACCGCGCTGAATACGGGGTTGAAATGTATATAAACCTCGACCATAGTCCAACAGTCGATGATTGCAAACGCGCAATTGATGCCGGATTTGAATTCATTCATATTGATATTTCTCAGGCAAATCATGATGCCACCAACGCTGAAATTGTCGAAAAAACGCGCGAAGTTGTTGAGTATGCCAAATTTACGGGTGCGTTGGTCGAATCGGAGCCGCACTATTTTGGTGGTAGTAGTAATGTTCACGAGGAAACGATTGATTACGAGGCAATCAAAAAAACCTTTAGTAATCCAACTGCGACCAAAGTCTTTGTCGATGCGACAGGTATTGATACCTTTGCGGCAGCCGTTGGTAATCTCCATGGTAAATATCCGGTACCAAAAGAGCTTGATCTTGACCTGCTCCGTGAAATCCGTGAGGCGATCGACTGTCAAATTAGTTTGCACGGCGGAAGCGACACACCACTCCACTACTTTGAAGAAGCCGCCAAAATTGGCGTCAGTAAGATCAATATAAACAGTGACATGCGCTATACGTTCCGTACAACGCTTGAAAAAGTTCTGGCTGACAATCCTAACGAATACGCTGTCGTCAAACTGATGCCGCAAGTCTACGAAGCGGTTCAGGCAGTCGTCGAAGAAAAAATCCAAGCCTTTGGCAGTGCGGGCAAAGCAGTCGTCTAATGAACGAACTACGTTTCATCACGATTGGCAAAGCATCGCAAGATGTCTTTTTGTCGTCAAGTAAGGATTTTCAGCCATACAAACACAAAGGTGTTATTTATGAACAACTGCCACTTGGCAAAAAAATCCATATTGATGAGGCGATTTTTTCTACCGGTGGCAATGCAACGAATGCGGCCGTAACATTTGCCCGACAGGGATTCCACTGTTCATATTTCTGGACACTGGGAACTGATGTCGTCAGCCAGGGTATTTTGGCGGCGCTTGATGAGGATAATGTCGATACGTCGAATGTCCTGCAACGTGATCATTGGAAAGCAAGCTATTCGACAATTCTGTTGGCGCCAACTGGTGAGCGTACCGTACTAAACTACGCAGGGTCGTCACTTAAGAGTACTGAATCGCCATTCCATCTGCGCGATATTAAAAACGCCGACTGGCTGTATCTTTCGTCGGTCAACAATATGGAATTACTAGAAAAAATTATTTCGCAGGCGACACGCGAGGGGATCAAAATCATGATGAATCCATCAGGTCTCGAGCTTGATCATGCGGCCAAACTACGAACACTACTCGAGGATGTTGAGGTTGTCGTGATGAACAAGGAAGAAGCTCAGCTGCTGGTCGAGGGCACGTCGTCCGAAGAGCTCGTGCGGCATCTCTATCATTATTGTCCGGTCGCGATTGTGAGTGACGGACCAAACGGAGTGATCGCGACCAACGGTGTTACAGTTGTTCAGGCTGGGATGTACGAGGATGTGCCAGTCATCGATCGGACGGGCGCAGGTGATGCGTTTGGCTCAGGTTTTTTGAGTCAGTTGGCGCAGGGCAAAACCCTCAAAGAAAGCATTATTTTTGCCAGTGCCAACTCGACTTCGGTCGTTAACTTTGTTGGTGCCAAAACAGGTATTTTGCATCACGGTGTCAAACTGCATGATATGCCGATCGACGAGACAGATTTCTAGGACTAAACTTAAACATAAGCGTGATATAATATCCGTAGTATGACAAAATTTCTCAAAGACCTCCTGGGGAGCGACCATCCACTTTTTGGTGCAAATATTGGCGAACTTGAAAAAGCAACTGGCGGTGCCGGAGTCGATGTAAGATTGATTTCTGACATTACCGAACACGCCCACGTGGTGATGCGACGTTTGAGTCTTGATCCGGCAGATACAACTGGCGAAGAGCTATATTGGGCGCTGAATAGTTTGGTCAAAGGTGGTAATGTCGAATCAATACTAAGCGAGACTGACTATGTACTGATGGCGCTGGGCGAGGGTCCTGTCTCGTTCAATATCCTTGATGTGATCGAAAACGTACACCACGAACTACCATATGGTGAACGGACGGTTGCTCATGGTCAGCGACATCTACGGGCTGAAATTATCAAACGTTATGCCGATCATGATCGTACAGATAATATGATGGTCCATGAATTGGCCGAACAAATCGGACTCAAACCACCCCAGGACGAGGGTTATCCGTCGTATCAAAACCCAGTAACTTCAGATGATTCGAATAGCCCATATATATTAGCAATTGGTGATATATTTACTGATGCTTTTATCAAATTGAACGAAGACGTTGCACGTGTTGATACTGATGATGACGGGAGCAAAAGATTAAGTCTGCCATTTGGTAGCAAGCCACCATACGATCATGTCGATATTGTCCAGGCGGTTGGCCCGTCGCCGAATGCAGCCGTTTCAATGAGCCGTCTGGGCGTTCGCGCTGGTTTGATGGCCTACCTGGGAGATGATTTACCTGGGAAAGATTCACTAAAGTATCTTGCTCAGGAACAAGTTGACACGACGACTCTCTCTGTTCAGAGTGGTATTAAATCGAACTATTACTATGTTTTGCGGCTTGGTGCAGAGCGAACAATTTTGGTTAAAAATGAAGAGTATAAATATACATGGCAAGAACCAGCAGATGTTCCAGATTGGATTTATTTGTCACTTATTAGTGAATCGGCCTGGCAACTCCATGAGGACCTTTTGAAATATTTAGAAGCACATCCCGAGACTAAACTAGCGTTCCAACCAGGAACATTCCAATTTAAGTGGGGCAAAGACAAACTAGCTGGGATCTATCGTCACAGTCATATCATTGTGATGAACCGCGAAGAGGCAGTTGATGTGACGGGCAAATCGTATGATTCAATCCGCGAGTTGGCAAATGGTTTGCATGATCTGGGTCCACAAATTGTCGTTATTACTGATGGTCCAAATGGTTCATATGCGTCGTATGACTATAAACTCGTCACCATTCCAAATTATCCCGATCCAGCGCCACCACTTGACCGTACAGGTGCAGGTGATGCATTCGCATCAACGATCGTAGCCGGGCTTGCCATGGGCGAATCTATGGATATCGCGCTTACCTGGGCACCAATTAATAGCATGAGTGTAGTACAAAGTCTGGGTGCACAGGCAGGGCTTTTGAGCAAAAGTAAAATCCAGGATCTTCTTGAGCACGCACCTGAGGATTACAGATTAAGGAATGTTGAATAATGCGATACCAAATCTGTATTTCTGGTGCAGCCAGTGGTGATACAGTCACCGCATCGCACCAATTGGCCTATGATTTAGGAAAAGTGATAGCCAAAAAAGGCAAAACACTACTGACCGGTGCCACAGTTGGATTGCCGCATTACGCAGCCATGGGGTACAAAAGTGTCGAGAATCATCGTCATGGTGTATCGATTGGATTTTCACCAGCTAGTTCGTTTCGTGAGCATGTTTCGACTTACAAATTGCCGACTGTTGAATTCGATTATATCAATTTTACTGGTATGGCCTATGTTGGGCGCGATGTTCACCTGATTCGAAGTAGCGACGCTGTTATTACGGTTGGTGGCCGAATGGGAAGCTTGCACGAATTATCGACGGCACTCGAAAGCCGAAAAGTGTGTGGTGTACTACTGGGCAGTGGCGGCCTGGCTGATTATATTCCAACACTACTTGAGAATGTTGAAGCCCCTGGCGCGAATGATGTGATCTATGACACCGACCCAGAACGCCTGGTCGACAAAGTCATCAAGGCACTCGACAAAAAATATGCAGATTTTCATGATGATGGCACCGATAGCCAAGTCAGTTCAAAACGTGCTGGCCAAGGCTGAGACATCGGCTGACTTCTAGCGTATAATAAGAGAGATGGATCAAAAATTCCGCCTCGAAACACATTATCAGCCAACCGGTGATCAGCCGACGGCGATTGCTCAATTGATCGACGGGCTTAATAAAGGCGAACGTGAGCAGACGCTTTTGGGTGTGACCGGTTCGGGCAAGACATTCACGATGGCGAATATTATTCAGGATCGTCAGACACCAACATTGGTACTTGCACACAACAAAACACTGGCTGCACAGCTGTATAGCGAATTCAAATCATTTTTCCCAGATAGTGAAGTTCATTATTTTGTCAGTTATTTTGATTATTACCAGCCAGAAGCGTACATGGCGAGTAGTGATACCTACATCGAAAAAGATAGCAAAATCAATGACGAAATTGATCGTTTGCGTCATGCAGCAACCAGTGCTTTGTTGACACGTCGAGATACAATTATCGTCGCCAGTGTCAGTTGTATTTATGGTATTGGGTCGCCTGATGATTACGCCGAAATGTCGATTACGGTCAAAAAAGATGAAAAGCGTCAACAAGATAAATTTGTTCGACTACTCACCGATATTCAATATCAACGCAATGATATGGATTTTCATCGGGGGACATTCCGCGTCAAGGGTGACGTTGTTGATGTTTTCCCGGCCGGTAGTGATGTTGCGTATCGTATCGAATTTTTCGGTGATGTTGTCGATCGGATTACGCGTATCGATCCGCTGACTGGCGAAATCTTGGGCGAGCCGAGTGAGACAACAATCTTTCCATCCAGTCACTATGTGACGCCAAAACAAAAGCTGGAACACGCGATTGGAAACATCAAAAGGGAATATGCCGAACGTTTGGAATGGTTTGAAAAGCATGACAAGTTACTCGAAGCCCAACGATTGTCGCAGCGTACAAAGTACGACATCGAGATGTTAGAAGAAACTGGATTTGTAAAAGGAATCGAAAATTATAGTCGCTATCTGACAAATCGTGAACCTGGCGAACAACCCGCAACTTTATTGGACTATTTCCCAGATGATTTCCTACTGTTAGTCGACGAAAGCCACATGTCATTGCCACAGGTTCGCGGTATGTACAACGGCGATCGCGCGCGCAAGGAAGTATTGGTTGAATACGGGTTTAGGCTGCCAAGTGCACTTGATAACCGTCCACTGACATTTGCCGAATTCGACACGCATATCAACCAAGCAATCTACGTATCGGCAACGCCGGGCGAGTACGAACTTGCGCATAGTCCCGAACCTGCACAACAAGTCATTCGCCCAACTGGACTGCTGGACCCAGAGATTGAAATTCGCCCGACCAAAGGCCAAGTTGATGATTTGATCGCTGAAATTCGTGATAGAACAGCCAAGAATCAACGTGTTCTTGTGACAACACTGACGAAACGAATGGCCGAAGATTTGAGCCAATATCTGATTGACATCGGTATTAAAACGGCATACATCCATAGCGACGTCGATACCTTGGAACGTGGTGATATTTTAAAGGATTTACGTAGCGGCGTGTATGATGTATTAATTGGAATTAACCTGTTACGCGAAGGCTTGGATCTTCCAGAAGTGAGCATGGTGGCGATTATGGATGCTGATAAAGAAGGCTTTTTGCGAAGCGAAAATGCACTCATTCAAACTGTCGGTCGTGCCGCACGTCACTTGGATGGTCGAGTAATAATGTACGCCGACAAGATGACCCGTTCGATGCAAGCCGCTATTGATGAAACAAATCGTCGTCGTACTATCCAGGAAAAATATAATATCGAGCATAATATTACGCCAACCAGTATTGATAAAGCCATCGATGAAGGTTTGCGTGCAATTATTCCACACAAAGATGACGGCAAACCAAAAATTGACCTCAAGAAAATTCCAAAAGATGAGTACCAATCACTCATCAAAGACCTCAGCGGACAAATGGAATTAGCCAGCGCTAATTTGGAATTTGAAAAAGCAGCCGAACTACGTGATTTCATTGCTGAAATCCGCACAAAAATATAGTATACTTAACCATAAGCATGGAAGATTCACCGACCAACCCGTATATTCCACAGGCTTCGGGTAAACTACAGGCGAAAGTGCAGCGTCAACAGACGCCTTTTGCTCGTATCTCTAAAACAGTGCTTATTTGTGGCGGTGTTCTGATCGTTCTACTGGGGATTGCACTCTATTTCATTATTCCGCGTGCATCGGTTGTCGATGACAAGGCGCGTGCTGATCTGGCAAACACATTGCAACCAAGCGCCAAACTCTCCAAACTGATCACTATTCAATCAAATCTTGGATTTACCACCAGTTACCAAGACCAACTATTTACCAGTTACGGCGAGGTCGGTTCTGCTCACATTACCGCTCAAGGCGTGAGTGACCAAGTAGGCACCGAGCATTACGAGAACAATGATCTTAAACAAAAGCGCGGCTATGGGCTGATTCGCATTACACCACTGGAAAGTACAGATACCAGTCGTGCTGCAATTACACTTCCACCCGAACTAGAGATTCGTAGCTACGACAAAGCATCTTTGCTGACTACAGATGAGGCAAAGGCGGCAACAGCAGGTACGGGCACCGATAAAACAAATGGCAATGCAACACCAAAGGGAGAAATTGCGCTTAGTACATTTGTGGCGATTGATTCCAAAAAACGCATGGGGCAGACAACTGCTGACGACAGCACCACTGTTACGATAGAATCTACCAAACCTGCCAACCAAAACATCAACGGTGCGGACTATCAAAAGGTTCGTTATACGACACACAACAACAATTATCGCATTTCAACAGAGAATTACGATGACTGCTACTACACGATTCAGAATTCGCAGGCGTATTCGGCCTGTGTCGTTAATGTTCGTCCAGATTCTGTCGCAGCCGCATCACTGCTAGAAGACACAATAGGCATGATCACATATCAGGAACCTGTTGTCCCTGGCAAAGTAGATACAACCAAACCCGTTTCGTACCAGCCTGTGTATCTTGCAAGTAGTCTGCCACTTTCGGCACACGTCGTGTTGGCACAAGCGGCAACAACGCCACCTCAGCCTGATTCAACAGATACATCAAATACGCCGGAGGACACAATAACCCCGCAAATCAAACTGACGCCAGCGTATGTCAAAGACGAAAATGCCCTGAAAGCGATTGCCAAAAACCAGCCAAGCGTCATGCGTATCGGAACACTCTATTGTGCGGATATTGCGCTCAAACTAGCTGATGGGACGACTGGCACAACATTGACCGATGCCTGTGCGGGTAATATATCGACCGGTGCATTTATCTCCAAGGACGGTTATATTGCTACGGCTGGTCACGCGGTTCGTTATGATCCAAAAGCGGCGATCAACGGCTATATTAATTTCGCTTCTAGTCGGGCGGATATGTTTGATCGTCTGGGCCGAGTACTCGATTACCTGTTAAAATCTGGCGTTATCTACCAAACGGATGTCGATTATCTCAAGACGGGCGCCAATACCGGCAATCAAGATGCGCTCGCCAAAATAGAGAATTTAGGGTCGGTTATTCAGAATAAATACATCCAGGCAGCAAACGAAACATATGTCTACGCGATTCAACCAACCGACAAACCAATTGTACTCGATCTTTCATCTGGTAATAAACCAAAATTCGCTTACTCCGATGCAGTCATTCCGGCCAAATTCGTCATGGCAGATTATGATGCCAGTAAATCAGCTCAGGAGGCTTTTGGAACACAAGCGTCCGCCACTGATGTTGCTTTACTCAAAGCCGATGGTTCATTCCCAGTTGTAACGATTGGCGCGGGTGATGGGATCAAGGCTAACCAGAAACTATCTATTATTGGATATCCCGCCTATGTTGATAGTAGCCTGACGATTGATAAGATTTTAAATATCCCAGTCGCTACTTCATCAATGGTTAACCAAACTTTCCAACAGGACGGTCACCCGCTGATTGAAACCAACGAACCTATTCTGCCTGGTAATGACGGAGCACCGACCTTTGACGAAACAGGCAAGTTTGTTGGACTTGGCGTCTATGGCCATAGCTACTGTCCTGATCAGCACTGTTTTGACAGTGGAACCGTTCGATCGATCAACGAATTATCAGCAATGATCGACAAAAATAATCTTGTTCTGACAAACAAGAGCGATATTTCAGATATCTGGGCGCAGGGTGTGGACGCGTACTTCAAGGGCGATTATCGCGTTGCCAATGCCAAATTTGCCCAATCTGGCAGCATGTATAGCTTTAATCAGTCGGCGAGCAAACTTGCAGATTTGTCTGCCACCAAATACGGCAGTACCAGCGACACATCGCTAATGAATCAGCTCGTCACAATTGCAATAGGGGTGATTATCGTTACAGTGGTCGCAATGATTATTCTCGGTATTTTGCTGTTGATTCACTTGCGTCGGCTCGACACACTCCAGGTGGGGCACTATGGCGCTCAGACTTTCCAGCCAGCTGCTATGCCTGTTATGGCGGCACCTGTTCCTCAGCAATACCCTCAGCAGCCTGGACAATTCGGTCCTCCAGCGGTTCAACAAGCACCGACACCTATGCAACAACCGCAAATGGTTCAACCACAGCAACCATTTACACCAGGTCCACAACCTTCGCAACCCGTTCTTCCACAGGATCCAACTCCACCTCCGCAAGATCCATTTTATCGCCAATAACTCTTGCGTTTAGATAACACTTGTGTTATAGTCAATACATTGCATTCGATAGAATGTCGAGCCTCTTTCAAAGAAGCGCGCACTAAGTCAAAGTCTACAAGTATCTTGTAGCGGCGCCTCCACCGAAATATCCTCTCGCTGTTCTTCCTGGGTTACTTCCCTCAAGACTGCATTACAGTTATCAAAAAACAACGAAAGGGCTATTTTAAATATGGCATTTACTCAACGTAGGACTGGACGTCCTAATAACAACTCACGCCCACAAAGTGGACGTAGCTTTGGCGCTAGTGGTCGCTCTGGCGGAAGCCGTGGTGGCCGTAAAGGTCCCGCAAAAAAATACATCCACCCATCAAAATTTATTAACAAAGCTCAAACTATCGAAGAAGCGCCAGCTTATGTGTCAAAGCATAAATTTGCTGACTTTCCATTCGGTTCACAGCTACACCACAACATTTCATTAAAGGGTTACGATACGCCAAGTGCAATCCAGGACCAAGCGATTCCACATATTATTGATGGTCGCGATGTCATTGGCCTTGCCAATACCGGTACTGGTAAAACTGCAGCGTTCTTGCTGCCTATTATCGAACGCCAAACTGGTATCAGCCTACGCCCAAGCGTACTGATCGTTGCTCCAACTCGTGAGTTGGCTCAACAAATTGACGAACAGTTCCGTGAATTTAGTAAGAACCTCAACCTCTACTCGACACTTGTTGTTGGTGGTGTCAGTGCTGACCGTCAGATTCGTGATCTTAAGCGTCGTCCTCACTTTGTGATCGGTACTCCGGGTCGTATCAAAGATTTGATGCAACGCCGTGTATTACAGCTCAACAACATGACAACACTCGTGTTGGACGAAGCTGACCGTATGCTCGACATGGGCTTTTTGCCTGACATTCGTCAGATCGTAAATGAAATGCCTAAAGAACGTCAAACACTGTTCTTTAGTGCAACGATTACACCTGACATTGAAGCCTTGATTCACAATTTCCTTACCGATCCTGTCACAATCTCGGTTCGCACCAGCGAAACAGCCGAACACGTCGAACAGGATATTATCGAAACTCGTGACAAAGCGCATAAAATTGAAGTGTTAACAGAAATGTTACGCGGCAAAGATTACGACAAAGTACTTGTCTTTGGTGAAACAAAGTTTGGCGTTCAGCGTCTGAGCGATCACCTAGATAATAGTGGGATTCCATCTGCTGCTATTCATGGCAACAAGAACCAGTCACAGCGCCAACGCGCTTTGAAACAGTTCAAGGATGAGAAAGTCCGCGTGCTGGTTGCAACCGATGTTGCAGCTCGTGGTTTGGACATTCCAAACGTATCACACGTTATCAACTTTGACACGCCACAAAACTACGAAGATTACATTCACCGTATCGGCCGAACCGGTCGTGGTGGTGCAAGTGGTAAAGCCCATACGTTTATCGACCCACGATAGCGATATCCGTAGAAAACTTAAACAGCGCGTCGCGATCGGCGCGCTGTTCGTTTGGGTGGCAACAGCCCATGATGTTTGGAGGGAGCGAATACCCAAAAACGAAGGCCGGTGAAGACCCAGATCGTCGAGAAGGCGCCAGCAATAAATTGCCCAATGTAAGGTGTGATATTCGCAAAGATCGATAGGCCATGGATAATAAACAGATTGACGAGTGCGTTAAAACTAATAAAAATGCCAAACTTTAGCATCTCAAAGCGCGTTTTTCGTGTGCCACGATGCCCACGACTGGTCGAGAACACCCATTGGTCATCAACGATGAAAAACAGTGCATTAGCAATCACCATTGAGATCGCAAGTCCCGTCAGCTCTGGTAAGTGCATTACTTGGTCGAAAAAAGTAAACCCCAAATAAGTGCCCCAGAACGGAATATTTCCGGCCAGCTGGAGCTTGGCAAACTCGGTGATGAGAGTGATGAGGGTCTTTTTCTTTTTGTTAGCCACTTGCTTTGAATTATACCAGACGACACAGTATAATAGCTATATGATGAAAATTTCCCGTGATGATGTGCAGCATTTGGCACAGCTTTCTAGCCTGCAGCTCACAGATGACGAAACCACGGCTTTGCAGACGGACATTGAACACATTCTCGAATATGTTAATCAACTAGCCGAACTTGATACCAGCGGAGTAGAGCCGACCTACCAGGTAACTGGCCTAGAAAACGTTTGGCGTGATGATACGGTAATTGACAGTGGTCTCAGTCGTGAGGATTTGCTTAGTTTGGCACCTGATTCACATGCTCACCAAGTGAAAGTACCCAAGGTCTTATAATGGTTAGTATTGCATCGATTAAAAGTCAGATTAATGATAAGTCCGCGCGATCGGTTGTCCTGGCTGCGCTTGAAAAAGCTAAGTCGCACGAAGAATATCATGCACTCCTTAGCCTTACTGAAGATCGTGCGCTTGAGCGTGCCGACAAAGTCGACAAGGGCGAAATTACTGGTAGCTTGGCTGGGGTTCCATTTGTCGTCAAAGACAATTTCTTGGCATTTGGCGCTCCGACGACCGCAGCAAGCAAAATATTAGAGAACTTCAATGCACCTTTGCAGGCAACTGCCGTCGAAAAATTAGAGGCAGAGGGTGCGATTTGTATCGGCAAAGCCAATCTCGATGCCTTTGCTCATGGGGGAAGTACTGAAAACTCTGCATTTGGACCAACAAAAAACTCAGTTGATGCATCACGGGTAGCTGGTGGAAGCAGCGGTGGTTCGGCTGTGGTGACAGCGCTTGATATTGTGCCGTTTGCACTCGGATCAGATACGGGTGGCTCGATTCGTCAGCCAGCCAGCTTTAACGGTGTGGTCGGTATCAAGCCAACCTACGGAACAGTCAGTCGTTATGGTGTTGTTGCGATGGCCAGTAGCACCGATACAATCGGCTGTTTTACGACAAATGCTGCCGATGCCGAGACAGTCATGGCGGTCATGGCTGGTCGTGATGTTCATGATATGACAACGCTGCCTGATTTTTTTGAAATCCAGGAAACAGCTGCGCCCAAGCAGAAAATCGGCCTGGTGAAAGAGTTCATGACTGATAGTGTTGATCCTGACGTCCGTGCTCGAATTAGCGAGTATGTTGATTTACTACGCGGGGCTGGCCACACCGTCGAAGAAGTAAGCTTGCCGATGGTGAAATATACGTTGGCGATGTATTACATTATTGTTCCGGCCGAAGTCAGTAGCAATTTAGCGCGTTATGACGGTGTTCGTTATGGCAAACGCGCCGATGCTGAAACATTGGCTGAACTATATGGATTGTCACGTGATCATGGCTTTATGACAGAGAACAAACGTCGTATTATGATTGGTAGTTATGTCCTGTCAAGTGGTTTCTTCGATGCCTATTATCAACAGGCGCAAAAAGCTCGCACACTACTGATCAACGAATTGAACGAACTTTTCAAAACCTACGATGTGCTGCTTGGGCCGGTTGCACCTACGCCTGCGTTCAAACTAGGCGAAAAAACGGATGATCCAGTCGCGATGTACCTGTCTGATATCATGAGCGTTCCTGCGAGTCTGGCTGGAATGCCTGCGATTAGCGTGCCCGCTGGAACAAATGCAGACGGACTGCCAATTGGTGCACAGTTGATTGGCAAACGTCAGGATGATGCGCGATTATTGTCATTAGCGCGATCGGTAGAGGTAGATCGTGGATAACGGATCAATCATTGTCTTTTTTGCCGCAATTCTGATCGTCGGTGGACTGCTGTTTGCTATCATCACTTTGACAAAAAAAGGTGCCAAAAATCTTGATGTCGACAAATATCGCAGCAAATGGCTCGCGATCGAGAATTCTCTTGTTCGTGATCAGCCAGCCAGTGCACATATGGCGATTTTAAATGCCGACAAACTTGTCGATCAAGCATTAAAGGATCGCGGTATTCGCGGCGAAACAATGGGTGAACGCATGAAAACAGTCAAAAACCGCTGGTCCAATCGTAATGCAATTTGGGAAGCACACAAGCTTCGCAATCAAATCGCGCACGAAACAGATGTGAATGTGTCGTACGACGCTGCCAGGCGTGCCTTGGCTGGATTTAAACAGGCGTTGAAAGATTTGGGAGCTATCTAATGGTAACTGACGAACAATTGAACAAATATGACATGACTATTGGTATTGAGTGCCATGTGCAGCTGGCGACAGCGACGAAATTATTTAGTGGTGCTGACAATGACGCCCGTGACAAAGATCCGAACAGTGTCGTCAGTCCGATCGATTTTGGACTACCCGGTATGTTACCGGTTCTCAATCGCAAAGCAGTCGACCTCGCCATTCGTGCCGGTAAGGCCCTGAATGCCGAAGTTGCCCGCGTCAGTCGATTCGATCGCAAGCATTATTTCTACCCAGATCTGCCAAAAGGCTACCAGACAACCCAGATGTACGAGCCAATTATTGGCAAAGGCTTTGTGATGGCGACCATGGAAGATGGCAACGAAGTAACCGTTGGTATTCATCATGCACACATGGAAGAAGACGCAGGTAAACTGACACATTATGGTGATTACAGCTTGGTTGATCTGAACCGTGCAGGAACGCCACTGATCGAAATTGTGTCCGATCCCGATATGCATTCGGCGCAAGAAGCAAAAGCCTACGCCGCAGAATTGCATCGTCTTATGACGTATGCTGGTGTGACTCACGGTGATTTGTATCAGGGCAACATGCGTTTTGACGTTAATGTGTCCGTCGCACCAAAGGGTGCAACCGAACTTGGTATACGCGCCGAAGTCAAAAATCTTAACTCGTTCCGTAGCGTCGAAAAAGCTGCTGAATATGAATTCCGTCGTCAGGTAGAACTGGTTGAAAAAGGTGGTCAAGTCGTGCAAGAAACTCGTGGTTGGGATGATGCTAAAATGCGCACATCGTCGCAGCGTAGTAAAGAAGACGCCCAAGACTATCGTTATATGCCTGATGCCGATATTCCACCAATCGTTCTCACAGATGCGGAAATTACCGAAATCCAATCTGATGTACCAACATTACCACCCGCATATCGTGAGGCATGGAAAAGTTTGGGATTGGATCGATCAGTTATAGATTCGTTACTCGCGACGCAAAGTTACGCCGTACTCATAACTGACATTCAACAACGTGCTGGCGACGAAACCGCCAAACGAGTGGCTCACTGGTTCTCGAGCGCCCTTGGACATAACGATGACGATCAAGCGATTGCAACAGTCGGAAATCTTGCGCCAGACGGATTTATCGATCTTGCCAAAATGGTCGAGGCTAATGAACTCAGCAGTACTGCCGCCAAAGAAGTCTTTATCGAACTCCTGACAAGTGACGAAAATCCACGTGCCATTGCTGAACGCAAAAACTTGCTACAGGTCAGTGACGAAGGCGAAATTGCAGCAATTGTTGATCAAGTCTTGGCAGATCCAAGTAGTGCGAAGGCGATTGAAGACATCAAAAATGGCAACGACAAAGTTATTGGATTCTTGGTCGGCCAGGTCATGAAAAAATCAGCAGGCAAAGCAAATCCGGCACTTGCGCAAAAACTGATTCGAGAAAGATTATAACATTCATGAAAGCCTGGAAACGAATTGAACCAACAACGGTGACAAAAGTAGGTTGGCGAAAAGTAGTTTCAAAAACATTCGTTCAACCAGACGGAAAACAAGCAATATATGATTTATTTCATCCAGAAGACTTGGAATTCACAGGAGTTGTTGCACTTACTCCAGACAATCAAGTGATTATAGCAAGACAATTTCGTCCAGGCCCCGAAAAGATGATGGACGAAGTACCTGGTGGCTTTGTTGACCCAGGCGAAACACCTGAGCAGGCTGTCAGACGAGAACTTTTAGAAGAAACAGGTTATCAAGTCGGAACCATCGAATATCTTGGACCATATCACAAAGATGCATATATGAACTCGACATGGCATGCATTTTTGGCATTGGATTGTACCAAACAAGCAGAACAAGAACTTGAAGATACAGAATTTGTCGAAGTTGATCTTATATCTATCAGCCAATTTCTGGACAATAGTGTGAATGATTTAACGACAGACCATGCAAAGATCCTCATGGCGTACGAAAAACTAAAAGCAATTGATAGGGAGAAACATTCATGAAACAGCCCACCAAAGCAATTATCTGTGCTGCAGGACTTGGGACGAGATTTTTGCCGCAGACTAAAGCGATGCCAAAAGAAATGTTACCAATTATCGATCGCCCCGTCATTCAATTGATTGTCGAAGAAGCCGTTGCTGCTGGTGTAACTGATATTATTATCGTGACAGGTAGCACGAAACGTTCAATTGAAGATCATTTTGATCGGAGTGATGGGTTAGAGGCTGAACTCCGCGAAAAGGGCAAGGATGACAAGGCTGATCAGATCAAGGCTGTTGCGGAATTAGCCAATTTTGTTTACGTTCGTCAAAAGGGTTCGCCAAAAGGCAATGCTCGACCAGTTCTCAATGCCCAGCATTTGATTGACGACGATGAACCGTTCTTTGTCTTTTTTGCTGATGACTTTTTCCGTAGTGAAGTTCCCCGTGCTGTCCAGTTACTTGAAGCATATAAGAAAACTGGTAAATCAGTCATCACATTAATCGAAGTTGATGTAGAGAAAGATGCTGATAAATATGGCATGGTGGCGATTGATCGAAAGCTCGATGACAAAACCTTCCAGTTGACCAAACTTGTCGAAAAGCCGGGTGCGTCTAATGCACCAAGTAGTTTTGCGTCTGTTGGCGGCTATCTTTTGACACCTGATATTTTGTCCATTATTGCACGCGAAAAAACTGATAAAAACGGTGAGATTACGTTATCTGAAAGTATTAATGAACTTGCTCAAAACGATGAAGTCTATGGACGATTTGTCGAAGGTATCTGGCACGATACAGGCAATCAGTTGAAATATTTACAGGCTGTTGTTGACGTTGCGCTAGAGAGCGACGAATACGGTGAAGCATTTGCTAAATACTTGAACAATCGTCTTGACCGCTAGCTATATTTATCTTGAAATACATGCTATACTTTACATAAGCACATAAAAAATAAAAAAGGAAAAGGAAGTTATGGATCCTGCACAAATTCTCGTGATTATTCTGTCAATCTTTCTAGCAGTTTTTCTGTTGCTTGGTATTATTTTGACGATTTTATTAATCAAAGTCACAAACCAAATTAAAACCGTGACAGAATCTGCCGCGCGAACAGCAACAATGTTTGAACAATTAACACGTGGTGTTCACAAGGTTGCATCACCGGCTTTGATGACAAAAACAATTGTTGATTATCTGAAAAAGGCCAAAAAATACGCCGAAAAAAGGGGAGCGCCTGACGATGAAAGCTAGACTGACAATTGGTGCACTGATAGGTGCTGCGGCGGGCATCGTGGCAGGTATCTTGACTGCACCCAAAAGTGGAAGTGAAACACGGGCTGATCTAAAGCAAAAAGCCGAAGAATTAAAGTCTGAAGCTGCAAAAAAAGCCGAAAAAGCAAAATCAAAAGCCGAAGACTACAAAGCCCGTGGGCAGCGTGCGGTTCGTGATGCAAAACGTGATTTAGCAGGCAAAAAATAGTATGCATTTTCTGGAAAAGTTAAAAAAAGATAATGAAAAATCAGCCAAACGAGATCTGTTAGAAGAAATATTTGACGATATTTATCGAAATCGTCGTCGTATGTATCATGTGAACTTTTTTCGTGGTATTTTCTTTGGACTTGGGAGTGTGCTAGGTGGTACCGTGGTTGTTGCAATTGTGGTTTGGATACTGAGTTTCTTTGTTCAGATACCTGGTATCGGTACGACTTTTCAAGATGCTGCGCATAATATTGAAAACAGTCATAGTCGTTAGACGACCTCTATCGTGATGACCCAAAATCCTATATAATAGGGTAAGTTATGGGGGAAAGTAAAACGGCCAGTACACCTACGCAGCTGCAAGCGTCTGATTATGTGCATTTGCATAATCATACACATCACAGCTTGCTTGATGGTATGACCAAAATTCCTGCGCTTGTTGATCGTGTTAAAGAACTGGGTATGAGCGCGGTTGCTGTTACGGATCACGGTACGATGTCGGGTGTGATCGAATTCTACAAAGCTGCTACAGACGGTGGGATTAAGCCTATTATCGGCATGGAAGCCTACGTAGCAGCGCGTTCTCGTCATGATCGTGACCCTGGCAAGGACAAGGCGCGTTACCACCTTATTCTCCTGGCAATGAACGATATTGGGTATCAAAACTTGATGATTTTATCGACCAAGGCAAACCTAGAGGGTATGTATTACAAACCACGTATTGATCATGATCTATTAGAGCAGTACAACGAAGGCCTGATCGTATTATCCGCCTGTGCCAGTGGTGAGGTTGGTGAGAATCTGAAGATGGATAATTACGAAGAGGCAAAGAAAGTTGCAAGTTGGTACAAATCTATCTTTGGCGATCGCTACTATTTGGAACTACAAGATCATGGTCATCCGGATCACCCAAGTAAGTGGGAGGACCAAGTAAAAATCAATAAATATCTTGAAAAATTATCAAAAGAACTTGAAATTCCATGTGTTATTACAAGTGATGGTCACTACCTGAAACACGAGGATCGAGATGCGCACGAAATTCTCCTTTGTGTTGGCACGGGCGCATTTTTGAGCGACGAAAAACGCATGAGTTTAAAAGAATTTGAGCTACATGTCACCGAACCTGCAGAAATTATTGAACGTTGGGGCAAAACAAATCCTGATGCAGTGAAAAATACTCGTCATATTGCTGATCGTTGTGATGTCACGATCAAGTTGGGCGGAATATTGATTCCAAAATTCCCTGTTCCAGATGGTGAGGACGAAAAATCGTATTTAGATAAACTTGTTTGGCAAGGTCTTGCTTGGCGCTACGGCGGTGTTGCACTCGACGAGAGTGAGAAATTATCGATTGATGATGCGCGTAAAAAACTAAAAGCAGACGTGATTGAACGTGCTGATTATGAGCTGGGAATCATGGACCAAATGGGCTACAATGGCTATTTTTTGATTGTCCAAGATTTTATTAAATGGGGCAAAAATCAGGGAATTATTTTTGGCCCCGGGCGTGGCTCGGCAGCCGGTTCAATTGTTGCCTATGCGATTAGGATTACCGAAATCGAACCACTTCGTTATAGTTTGATGTTCGAACGATTTTTGAACCCAGGCCGTATTAGTATGCCAGATATTGATATTGATATTCAGGATACGCGTCGCGGTGAAGTGATTGAATATTGTTCACAAAAATATGGTGCGTCACGTGTTGCTAATATCGTTACATTTGGGCGTATGGCTGCCCGCGCTGCCATACGTGATGTTGCGCGCGTGCTCCAGGTTCCCTATGCCGAAGCTGACCGTTTATCAAAAATGATTCCGCCACCTGCCCAGGGTCGTCATATTCCGCTCGCCACATCAATCATGGATGACCCAGATTTGAAACATGAGTACGAAACTAACCCTACGGCAAAACAAGTATTTGATTTTGCGATTCAGTTAGAAGGTACGATTCGTAGTCATGGTGTTCATGCAGCGGGTGTGGTAATTGCGCCTGATGATATTGTTAAATATGCACCGTTAGAAATGGCGCAAAAAGGCGTCGTTGCAACACAGTATCCGATGGGACCAGTCGAGGAACTTGGGCTTTTGAAGATGGACTTTTTGGGTCTTTCAAACCTCACGGTTATCAATAACGCACTGCGTATAATCCGAAAAGTTTACAAGAATGAAATTGATCTTGGAAGCATTCCCAATGACGATGAGAAAACATTTGAGCTACTACGACGTGCTGATACGACAGGTGTTTTCCAGCTTGAATCTGCCGGTATGAAACGTTATCTAAAAGAGCTAAAACCAACCCAGTTCGAAGATATTATTGCGATGGGCGCGTTGTATCGACCGGGTCCAATGTCTGAAATTCCACGTTTTATTGAAGGCAAAAACAACCCGGCATCGATTACGTATATTCACGAATCTTTGGAGCCAATCCTGCAGGATACGTACGGTGTCATGGTCTACCAAGAGCAGATTATTAAACTCCTCCAGCTAGTGGCGGGATATACAGCCGGTGAAGCTGATTTGGTGCGTAAAGCTATTGGTAAAAAGAAACGCGATATTATGAATGCCGAAGAGCCGAAGTTTATCGAAGGTTGTATCAAGCAAGGCCTGACACGTGATGGTGCTAAAAAATTATGGGCACAGATTCAGCCGTTTGCTGATTATTCGTTTAACAAGGCACATGCAACCTGCTATGCTCAAATTTCATACTGGACCAGCTATCTAAAAGCACATTATCCTGATGCATTTATGGCAGCACTTATGACCAGCGACCAGGACGATATTGATAGGTTGGCGATTGAAATTACTGAATGTAAAAAAATGGGTATTACTGTCATGGCGCCAGACGTAAACGAATCATTTGTCGAATTTGCTGTCGTGCCTGGTGAGAGCAAAATTCGCTTTGGAATGGCAGCCGTAAAAGGTGTTGGTGTTGGTGCTGTCGAAGAAATTTTGCGAGCACGCGCCGACGGGAAATTTACGTCAGTCGAAGATTTTGCAAAACGTGTCAGTACCGGAAAATTCAACAAAAAAGCTTGGGAATCGCTGATTAAATCAGGTGGGTTCGATGGATTTGGTGATCGATCTGACTTGCTGTTTAATCTTGAGACAGTCCAAGCATTTGCAAGTAAATTACAAAAAGACGCACTGAGCGGACAGACTGATTTATTTGGTGCGCTGGGAGCGAGTGCATCAATTCAACCAACCGTCACCATGACGCCTGCACCCGCCAAACATACTGACAAGGAACGATTAACCTGGGAACGTGAACTCCTCGGGCTTTATATTAGTGCGCACCCGCTTGATCATTACGATGCGTATTTTGAAGAACAAACGATTCCATTGATGCAAATGACGCCAGATGTTGACGGCAAAAAAGCAACCATCGGAGGTATTATAAATACCGTCCGAACAATTGTGACAAAATCAGGTACCAAAATGGCATTCGTCGGATTGGAAGACAAAACAAGTGAAGGTGAAATAATCATTTTTCCAAATTTATACGAACAAATTGGTGCCAAATTGGTCCAAGACACAGTGATTCGAGCGACAGGCAAAATAAGCGCACGAGATCGTGATGGTAATGTCGGAACCGAAGCAAAAATGATTGCTGACGAAGTTGTGATTGTGAGCGATCAAGAACTTCGTGATTATGAATCGACAGGCCGTAAAATGCAGGCGCCCAAAATAAGCAGCCGTGTCAAAGCCATGCGTATTGCCGAACAAAACGCCAAAGAAGATGGCGACGCTGCGGCTCAAACGGCCAAACCAAAAGCAACCGTAGTGACCGAGAAGGCACGACCAGTGCTTGATGCGCCAGTTATTAAAAAACTATTTGTTCACATTAAAGATCCGGATGATCACGGCGCACTATTGGCGCTCAAACAAGCGTGTAGTGACTTCCCGGGTTCGACGGATATCGTTCTGGTTCTGGGTGCCGAAAAAACGTCGGCAATTAGATTGCCATTCCGTGTTGATGGCAGTGATACGTTACTTGGTAATCTGGTGAAGTTGCTTGGTGAAGATTGCGTGTCCTTGAAATAGGTCAGTACAAAAGCCCGTAGAGGGCAATTCCGGTGGCTACGCTGACGTTGAATGATTCTTTTTGGCCTTGCATCGGTATTTCGATGAGGTCATCACAAGCAGCGCGTAGTTCCGGTGTTAAACCCTCGACTTCTTCGCCTAGTAGTAGTGCGATTTTGTCACCTGCTACATAATCTTGTAGCATCGCACTGCGATCATCTTGCTCCAATCCTATAAGGCGATAACCATCGGTTTTGAGTGCTTCGAGATCAGGAACCTCTTGATAGACAAATGGTACCAACGACTCGGCATCAAGTGCAGATTTGTGTATCTGTTTCGTCAATTTTTCAGAAATATGCGGGAGACGTGAATCGTCAACTATTTTTGGGTAGGGCGTGTAGCCACTCAGTATGATGAGTTTTACTCCAAAGCCTTCACATGTCCGAAAAATCGATCCAACATTGTGGGTCGAACGGATATTATGTGCAATAACGATAATTTCGGGCATAAAGCCATTGTAACACCCTATGGTCTACAAAATTCTTGTGCTTTCTGTTATCATAAGCGGTAATGGACGAAGGAAAAATCCAGGATCGTCGTAGGGAACACGAAGAAAAGTCCACGCAGCAGCGTGCGGCTATCTTGGGTTTGTCCTATCTAGATTCGCGCGAGTTCGAGAAAGAACTGCAACTTGAACCAACACTACTGTCGATCGCGGACATGCACAAGAACCGCATGGTTCCGCTGCAGATGGGTGGCGAGAATATACCTTTTCGCTTCGGTGTTAGTAGTCAAACGCCAGAATCAGTCATTGCGAAACTCCGCAAGGAATATTCTGATCAGGGCAAAGAAGCCCAAGTATTCCTGCTAAGCCAATCTGGCTACACCTATTTGATGGATCGTTATGATCCGCCCAAGAAAATTATTTACGATGACATTAGTATTGCCAAAGAGGGCGATAGTAATACGCTCCGTTCGGTTAGTGACACCCTCAACTCTGTTGGTTCCGACCAAGTAATGGATTATCTGATCGACCAAGCTGACCGTCTGACCGCCAGTGACATCCACGTCGAAAACCAACGCACCTATATTCGTATTCGTATGCGTGTCGATGGTCGTTTGCACCCTGTTGCTGATATTAACAAAGAGAAATATCGCGTGTTGATGAGCGCGATCGCCTCGCGTGCTAATATCTCGGCAGCAGCCAAAACGTCGCAATCTGGACACATCCAAAAGGAAATTACTCGCGACGGCGCAACCCACCTGTTGAACATTCGTATCGAGACCGTCCCGACGATGTATGGGCAGGACGCTGTGCTGCGTTTGTTTAACTTTGACGAGAGTATGCTAAACCTTGACCTCCTAGGTATTCCGCCCAAGGAAATGGCCGAAATTCAAGAAATTGTCAGTCACCCGCGCGGGATGATGTTGATGGTGGGTCCGACTGGTTCGGGTAAGTCTACTACTTTGTATAGTATTTTGAACGCTCTCAATACGACCGATCGCAAGATCCTCACCCTAGAGGACCCAATTGAGTATGGTATTGGTGGTATTGCCCAGATTCCGATTGATACAACACACGGCCAGACCTTTGCAGATGGGCTACGTTCGGTGCTTCGTTTGGACCCTGATGTCGTGATGCTTGGTGAGATCCGTGACGTTGATACCGCCAAGACGGCGATCCAGGCGTCTATTACCGGACACCTCGTGCTATCATCATTTCACGCCAACTCTACCAGCGCGGCCTTTAGTCGTATGATCGGTATGATTGGTATCAACCCAATCTTTAGTTCGGCGATTCGTCTACTGATTGCACAGCGATTGGTGCGTAAATTGTATGATCCATCCAAGGAAGAGTACGAGCCCGACGAAGCCACCAAACATTGGGTCAAGGCGACGCTTGCC
Organism: Candidatus Saccharimonadota bacterium; assembly: GCA_041691795.1. Lineage (GTDB taxonomy): Bacteria > Patescibacteriota > Saccharimonadia > Saccharimonadales > Saccharimonadaceae > JBEPTX01. Next base: position 55,269 of record JBEPTX010000001.1, on the reverse strand, counting down.
GGGGTGCGCCAGGAACGTCTGGGGGGTGTTGATCTGGATAATTTCAAGCTATGGAAGCCAAATATTCATCCCGATGCACCATTTGGGTTTAAGGGGCGTATTGTGGTGATGGAACAGATGGTGGTCAATCACCAAATTCAAGCCTTTCTTCGTGGTGATATTGCCGATGCCAACCCGGAGGCGATCGAGGCCGAAGCCAAGAAATCGGCTGATCTTATTACCTTGATCCAGGCCGGAGTGCTGGCTGCACTGCGCGGTGAAACGACGCTCGAAGAAGTAAACCGCGCAATTTAGACGGCTACCTCTTTCAAAACAGATAAAACTATGCTACAATTTACAGTTGATTGTATTTATAAAGTTTAAGCGAGAGATAAAATGAGTTTTGCACTAATCCAAAAGGTTAACGACGAACAGAAAAAGCACGCTGTTGTTGATGTACGCAGTGGTGATACTGTCCGTGTCCACCAAAAAATTAAAGAAGGTAACAAAGAGCGTATTCAGATTTTTGAAGGCGTTGTTATCCGTACTGACAACAAGAATTCCCACACATCACGTATTACTGTCCGCAAAATTGCCAGTGGTGTTGGTGTCGAAAAGAGCTTTATGCTCCACAGCCCACTTGTTGCCAAGGTAGAAGTTGTTCGTCGTGCGAAAGTTCGCCGTAACTTCCTATCATTCCTACGTAACCGTAGTGGTAAAAGCGCTCGTTTGACCGCACAAAACTTCGACCGCGAAGGTATCAACACGCTTGCTGAAGCTCCTGTCAAAGAAGAGCCAAAAGCAGAAGCAGAAGTTGCTGACGCTCCAGCTGAAGAAGCTGCAACCGAAGAAAAATAAATCTTGTCATTCTGAATTTATTTCAGAATCCACCGAATAAAAGAACGCTCCGAGAAATCGGGGCGTTTTGATCTATAATAGACTTTAATGATACTTGGGATTGATGAAGTTGGGCGAGGGCCATGGGCAGGACCGTTGGTTGTTGGTGCTGTTGTGCTGGGTGGCGCATCTATTGAAGGTCTGACTGATAGCAAGAAATTGACCAAGAAACGTCGTGATGAGCTAGACGTGCTTATTCGTGATCAGGCGGGTGGTTATGGGCTGGGATGGGTGAGCGCGGCGGAAATTGATGAGATTGGGCTATCGGCTGCGCTGGTGCTGGCGACAAGGCGTGCGGTCGAGGAAGTCCAGGCGTCATATACGGAAATTATTATTGATGGAACGGTGAATTTTTTGGCAGAAACGGGCAAGGGGCCGTATGTCACGACGATGAAAAAAGCGGATTTGTTGGTACCAAGTGTATCGGCGGCGTCAATCATTGCCAAAGTTGCACGTGACAATTATATGATCGAACAAGATTTGCTGTATCCGGAGTATAAGTTTAAAAGTCATGTTGGGTATGGGACTGAGGCGCATCGAAATGCGATCGAAAAACATGGTGTGACACCACTACATCGGCTTTCGTTCGCACCGCTGGCGAAGTATAAAAGCCAGACAAATCAACCAAACATTTCACCTGCTGACCACGCCACACCTGATGGTGTCGGCGGTGACAGGTCAGCTGGTAAAAGTTTGATTGATTCGTCTGTTGGCGAGACGACAAAGAAGATTGGTGACAGAGCCGAGGATGAGGCAGCGAACTATCTGCTACGTCATACCCACGAGATTTTGGAGCGCAACTGGAAGACAAAATACTGTGAAATTGATATTGTTTCACGCCAGGACGGAACGCTCTATTTTACAGAGGTGAAATATCGCAAAAGTCCTAATCAAGGTGGCGGAATTGCGGCAATTACACGCAAAAAGTTGAATCAAATGGGCTTCGCTGCCAAATTTTATGCGCACACAAATAAAATCACTGATATGGATCTTATGCTGGCGGTTATTTCGATGACGGGTAATCCACCAGATGTCGAAGAGTATTTAGAGCTCGAGTAGGGCTTTTTGAACGGCAGCACGGTCGCGCTCGATCAGCTGAACACGACCTTCAATTTCGGAAATTCCCATGGTAATGACACGAGAAAGCGCTGGAATCGACTTCTTGGGTTCGAAGAAGGCTTTGTATTCGCCGAGCTCTTGCTGAGTCAGTAGTAATGTCGCGGTGTAACGTGGGAAATTATCGTAACTTTTGTCGCTCTTGAACGTGTCTTCGACCCACTGCCAATTGTCACGGATCCACTGCCAGGCGACGGTTCGGCCGTCACGTCCACGCATCAGATAGATAAACCAACGGGTTGCGTCTTGTGGGCGAACGATATCGTTATCTTTGATCGTTTCGAGTAGTTCGGAAATCTTTTCTGCAATTCGGGTGCCCGTGACTCCTGCGGAAATATCATTTTGCACTTCACTGGAACTGGTCGATTTATAGGCAGTCAGTAAATCATCGACGATTTTGGCGTCGCCGTAACGGGCAACGCTACTAAGGATAAGTGGACGAAGTTCTGGGTTCAGATCTTCTAATTTCGTCGTGTCGTAATAGTTTCGGGCAGTCGCGATCGCATCTTTGTCTTCGCTATAGATCATCATACCGACGATAATACTGCGAAGTTTGCTGTCTTCTTCGGATTCATCGGGCTTCGGTTCCCAACCAAGTCGGACATATTCAGTCTGGGCAAGCTGTCCGTACAATTGACGCAGTTTTTTCTCGGCCTCTGGATTATCATCGACAAATTTTCGTAATTCGCCCAGTGCTAGTACCATAAGTCCCCAGACCGGTTCGCTGGTTTCGTTTTGAAAAGCGGTGACAAATGGAATCAGGTGATCGGATTTTAGCGCACCACCACGAACCAATAGGACAGCTTGGTTCAGCAGTTGGACGCGGTCGACGGGTGATAATCTGTTTGCTTTTAATTCATCTGTAATTTCTTGAAATAACGCATCATCGTAGTATGTGATAAAGTGTGCGGTGTCACCGACGTTGAATAGGAGCGGCAGACTGTTATTGCGTGTCACAGTGACTGATTTGGTATCAAGCTGCTCGGGCATGTCATGATCGGATGAATTGAGTGGAATTGGCCACAGCTGGTCGGAGGGTTCGTGTGGGCCAACAAAGAAGCGTTCCTGAGTGAGTGTGACTTGGTCACCGTCCTGCGAGACACGCACAAGCGGGAATCCAGACTGCGAAATCCAGGTGTTCATAATACCCACAATATCTTTGCCACTGGCGACAGCCATAACTTCCCAAAGATCATCTGCTTCGGTGTTTTTGTAAGTGAAATCCCTAAAATACTGTTTTAGACCGGCGCGAAAGGCATCGTTTCCAACGTAGTTTTGCAGCATACGGAGTAATCGTGCACCTTTTGCATAGACGATTGCACCGTCGAATAATGTACCGATTTCGTCGGGATGATTCACATCAACCTGGACGGGCTGAACGCCATCAATACTGTCACGACGCAGCGATGTAATTGGTTCGTTCGAGGCAAATTCCAACCACATATTCCATTCTGGGTGTAGTGCATCGACGGCCAAGTATTCCATCAATGTGGCAAAACTTTCATTTAACCAGAGGTTATTCCACCATTTCATTGTCACCAAATTACCAAACCATTGGTGAGCGAGTTCGTGCGCGACGACGAGTGCAACGTATTGGCGCGTGCTGATACTCGTCGTTTTTGGATCGGCCAGCAACGCAACTTCGCGAAATGTAATAAGTCCCCAGTTTTCCATCGCACCAACAGAAAAATCAGGCAGCGCAACGAGGTCACATTTTGGAAGTGGGTAGGGTGTCCCAAAATATTCATTATAAAATTCGATGGTTCGCACTGTACTGTCGAGTGCAAAATCCAAACTAGTAGCTGGTTGCACTGGGGTTGCCCAGACGTTTACCTCGACATCAGCTTTGGTCGTAGCTGTTTTTCGGTGGAGTTCGCCGGTTACAAATGCCAATAGGTAGGTGCTCATGCGTGGTGATTTTTCGAATATTGTCAGTAGTTTGTCGTTTTCGGGACGCTGGAGTTTGACTGGCATATTACCAAGCACGGTAATATCTTGTTCGGTCATGAGCGTCACGTCAAATGTTGCTTTGGCTTCAGGTTCATCAATACAAGGGAAAACTTCGCGAGCATGGTGACTCTCGAATTGTGTGGCGAGTAATTCTTTTTTGACACCATCGTGTTCGTAGTAACAAGGGTACAGGCCGTGCATTGGGTCAGTGATCTCACCGCTATACGAAATAACGACAACATGACCAGCCGCTTTAAAATCTGGTGTTGTAATGGATAGCTCATCGTTGTCACTGGCCGCAAAATCTGCTTCGTGGCCGTCAAGCGTTGCCGAATGAATGACCAAATCTTTGGCATGAACAGTAATATGTTCGCTGCCACGTGTCGAATCGCCGTGCATCGTAACGGTACCGCTAAATGTTCGGCCAGGACGGTCGATGTCGATTGAGAGTTCATAATGAGTCGGTACGAATTGTTGGGTGAGTCGAGAAACGGTTTCCATCCTACTATTATATACTAAGGAAATGGGAAGTAGTTACCGCAGACGACGATTTATTGTGGCATTGACTGCTCTAGTGGCATTATTTGTTGTTATATTTCAAACACCAGATCTGTGGCAGCAAAAGGTTGAGCCTGTCTCCAGTCAACCAGCAACTGGTGCGGCGGTCGATACGTTGGCAACATTAGCCGTCAAAGGCCGCGCTCCGACCACAGGCTATACGCGCACCCAATTTGGTGATGGCTGGGCGATAGAAAATGGCTGTGATACACGCAATATTATTTTGCGTCGTGACATGGTTAATGTGGCATTGAATGAAAAGTGCCAGGTTGTGACTGGGTTGCTCCACGATCCATATACGGGCAAGGACATCCAATTCCAACGCGGGAGTACGAGTGATGCGGTGCAGATCGATCACGTGGTGGCACTTGGTGATACATGGCAAACGGGTGCTCAGCAATTGACGTCACAACTCCGTAAACAGTTGGCGAATGATCCGCTCGAACTACTCGCTGTTGATGGCCCGGCTAATCAGCAAAAATCTGATGGTGATGCGGCAACATGGCTTCCACCGAATAAAGCTTTTCGTTGCCAGTATGTTGCCCGTCAAATTGCCATTAAAAAGAAATATAATTTGTGGGTAACGGTGGCAGAGAAAAATGCTATGTTGCAGGTACTATCGAGTTGTCCTGGTCAACAACTGCCGGGTTAATGACCGTGTTTTTTGTCGGTCTCGTCTTCGATTTCTTGACCAACGATTTCTTCGATCAAATCTTCGATTGTTGCAATGCCGACGATGTGATCGTCTTTGACAATAGGGATCAAATGCGTACCGGTACTAATAAATTTGCGTAACATCGTATCAAGTGCGGTTTTGCTACCGACTAATTGAACGGGGTGAAGATTGAGATCACTGACGTGGTAAATATGGTCCCCAAAATCAATATCAACCAATTCTTTCATCAGGAGCACGCCATTACAACGCGTCATATTCTGATTAAAAATAGGAATACGGCTACGACCAATACGCTTGATTTCGCTTATTTTGGCTGGCGTAAGGATCGTGTCGGGTGTCAGCCAGAATACGTCTTTTATTGGTAACATGATGTCACGCACTCGTTTTTCACTGAGTTGCAATGCACCGCGAATAATTTCGACCTCGTCCTCGTCAAGTTCGCTCTGGTCATGGCCCAGATGTTCTGTAATCATAATGCCAAGTTCCTGGCGGCTTTGTAGCTGAGCCTTTTCGTAACGGAGGATCCGATCAAGTAGTAATTGGAGGGGTTTTGCAATTGGGTAGGTCACAACGATCATGACACGCATTGCCCAAGCGAACCTGGCAGCGTAGGCAAGTGCGCGACGACTAAAGAGTGCTTGTGGCAGGATCTCACCAAAAATCACGATAAGTACCGTCGTCATGATCCCCGCGACGATACCATAAAAGATTGGTTCGAGAACGAGAGAGGTTGCCGAAACTGCTGCGACGTTCGTCAACAAAATTGCTGCTAGTGACAAGTGAGTATTACGACGAAACGGCAGAACCTTTTTCGCATGCGGGTTGCCGAGTTTGACTTTGCGTTTTAGTTCGGCCAAATTCAGTGACATCAAAGCGACATTTAAGCCGGAACATACTGCCGAAAAACAAATCAGAACCAATACAACTAATGATGTCGTTAGTAGGTCCACGTAAGAATTTTATACTCCATTTAAGGTACTATAATATCGCAAAAACGATATTCCCACAAGGGTGCGAGGGATATGTAATACACCAAGAGTTGATTTAGTCTGCGTACTCTTATATAATGAACGTAGTACATTCCGGCCAGCAGGTCGGATTTTTTCATCAAAGAAAGGAATTTATTACTATGGAAGATATCAACATCAAACAGCTGACACTTGCTGTTCGAACAATTGCCGAGGAAAAGAACCTTCCCGAGGAAGTCGTTCTCTCTGTTATTGAACAAGCAATCGCGGCTGCATGGCGCCGTGACAATGGTGAGCGCGACCAGGATGTGCGTGCCGAGCTGAACGTTAACGACGGTACAGCAAACGTCTTTGTATCACGCGAAGTCGTCGAAGAAGTCGGTAGCGATGCTGTCGAAATCAGTCTTGCTGATGCTAAAAAGAAGAAAAAAGACGCCAAGGTCGGTGACATCATCGAGGAAAAACACGAAGTAACCAGCTTTGGCCGTGTTGCTGCTCAAACTGCCAAACAAGTTGTCTTGCAGCGTCTACGTGAAGCTGAGCGCGAAGTTGTTTTGGAAGAATACGAAGACAAAATTGGCACCGTCGTAAACGGTATTGTGCAGCGTGTCGAGCCACGTGTTATCCGTGTCGAACTTGGTAAAGCCAGCGGTATTATTCCGCAGTCAGAGCAAATCCAGGGTGAGTTCTACAATATTGGTAGCCGCATCAAAGTGTTTATCAAAGATATCGAACGCGACAACCGTGGTCCACAGCTTATCCTTAGCCGTGGCAACGAAGCCTTTATTGAATACCTGTTCCGCCAGGAAGTTCCTGAAATGGAAACTGGTGCTGTCGAAATCAAAGCTATTGCCCGCGAAGCTGGACGTCGTACGAAGCTAGCGGTTCGTAGCACCGTTCCAGGTGTTGATCCCGTCGGTACATTCGTCGGAGGTCACGGTACTCGTGTTCAGGCTGTTATGAACGAAGTCGGTGATCAGGAAAAGATCGACATCATTACCTATGATGAAAATAACGAACAATTCATCCGTAACGCACTCAGCCCAGCCGAAGTTGCGAAAGTTGAAATCAACGAGACAGAAAAACGCGCCAAAGTATTTGTGAACGAAGACCAGCAATCAATTGCGATTGGTCGTGGTGGTCAGAACGTTCGCCTGGCGAGTCGTTTGACTGGGTACGAACTGGATATTGAAACAGCCGTCGCTGCCAAACCAGCTGAACCAAAGCCTAAAAAGAACATCGAAGACAGTCTACTGAGTGCTGTTGAAGAATCTGCCGAAGAATAAGATTGCTCTTAGCGGGGCTGACTGTCTTTTACTGAGTAAACCGGTGGTGGCATAATTTGCTTTTGCAGTTCGGCTGCCTGTGCTCGACTTGGGCCACTGGCAATTGTCCATGCGAAACCCGCTAGTATGACGTCGGCGGCTGCATTCACATAATGTATATTGTTTGCTCCTTGTGCGGCCATAACAAATTCCTGAGATCCGATCACGGGATACCACATGGTACTTGCTGTTGCTATTTGTGCGACGACATCTTTGGCAAGTTGATGATTTGGTTTGGGTTCGAAGTCGAGGAGTGACCGGTTGTATCCTGTGCCTGCCCTATCAATACCTTTTTTTGAGGATTCGCGTTCAGCTGCTAGCGCAACAATACCTACAGCAGTGAGTCCGACGGTTTCTATAGCACTGACACCAGGTTCAGTGTGGTTAAGGGCAAGTCCTGCTGCAACTGCTCCGAGCAAAAGTGCCGTAGCGGCCTGTCTTTTACCTGTTCGTTCAGCAAATCCCCAAGCAGTTTTTAGGGCATCAGCTTTAGAGAGATGAGGAGCTTCTGTTGGTGATTGCTTGTATCTGTTACGTAGTTTCATATACTGACTTTTCTGTGATATTGATAAGATTACTATACAATATAAAATAAATTATATCAATATCATTACATTCAAAATGCAACTCATTCTGAAATAGGATGTTAGCACTCACTTGACCCGAGTGCTAATTTTTCATATACTAGATATAGTAACGTAAATAACGCTTGCGCTACATCTATGGAGGATTGATAACATGAGTATTCGAGTGAAAAAATGGAACTTGTTTCAGTTTTTCCGAAAATATGAAATGGTATACGGGGTATAATAGATATATGGCTGACGATTTCGCAGAATTTGTGTCGCATTTAACCGACAACGCACGGACTAGTTTGCAGCACGCAGACGCAATTGCTCGTGGCTACGGCAGTGCCTATATTGGGACGGAGCATTTACTGCTTGGCGTTCTTGCCCAAGGTTCATCAGTTGGTGCCAAAGTCCTTGCCGATGCAGGTGTGACGCTTGATCGTGCCGAACTTGCACTTAATCTCACTCCGCGAACATTAGTCGTTAGTACAGGCGCCAAAGGTCTGTCAGAAACAGCAAAACTAACGCTGAAAATGAGTTGGGAAGTTGCCCAAGAGTTCCACCAAGATTACTTGGGAACCGAACATATTCTGTATAGTATTTTGAGCCAAAAGAACGCCCGAGCAACAGTGTTGCTGCGTGATATGAACATAGATGTCGCTAATCTTACATCTGATTTGGAAGAGTTTTTTGATCGACAACATGATGCCTACGAAGCGACAATTGATACTGGTGCAACCAAAAAGCGATCTCGCGGTGGTGTACTTGATACCTACGGGACCGATTTGACTGCAAAGGCTCGTCGCGGAGAATTAGACCCCGTGATTGGCCGCGAAGCTCAGGAAGAGCGAATTGTTACAATCCTTAGTCGTCGCACCAAAAATAATCCTGTCTTGATTGGTGAGCCTGGTGTCGGCAAAACCGCAATTGTCGAAGGCTTGGCGCAACGAATTGCGCGCGAAGACGTCCCTGAACATTTACTCGACAAACGCGTCATTCAGCTAGATCTCGCAGCCATGATCGCTGGGACAAAATATCGTGGTGAGTTCGAAGAACGATTGAAAAAGGTCGTGGACGAGCTAAAAACACAGAAAAATATTGTGATATTTATTGATGAATTACATCTGCTAGTTGGGGCTGGTGCGGCCGAAGGTGCGCTTGATGCCGCTAATATGCTCAAACCAGCTTTGGCGCGTGGTGAACTTCATATGATTGGTGCTACGACACTTGACGAATACCGTAAACACATCGAAAAAGACAGCGCATTAGAGCGACGATTACAATCAATTATTGTGCCCGAACCAAGTCTGAAAGACACAATCGCCATCGTCAAAGGTCTGCGTAGTTATTACGAAAAACACCACGGTGTCAGTATGAGCGACGAAGTGCTAGAGGACGCTGTGTACATGGCCGACCGTTATGTGAGCGAACGATTTATGCCTGATAAAGCAATTGATGTTATTGACGAAGCGGCAGCACTTGTACGGGTGAAATCTGGTAGCAAACCTAGCAAATTGCGAGATTTCAAACGTCAGTTGAAAAATCTGAATGAAAAGATGGAAGAAGCCGTCACTGGTGAAGATTACGAAAGAGCTGCGCTGTATAAAACACGTATTAGCCAGATTTCGGCAAAGATTGACGAGACCAAAGAAAAGCACGAATCAAAAACACCGATTACTCTGACGGATGATGATATTGCCCACGCCGTTGCGATGATGACTGGCGTGCCGGTCAAACGTATTCAAAAAAGCGAAGCAAAATTGCTGCGTCATTTGGAAAAACATTTGGGTAAATATATCGTTGGTCAGCAGGAAGCGGTCGAAAAAGTATCAAGTGCAATCCGCCGTAGTCGTAGCGGTGTAGCGAGCGGCAAACGACCAATTGGTTCATTCGTTTTCATGGGCCCAACTGGTGTTGGCAAGACCGAACTGGCACGCGTACTTGCGCGTGAAGTATTTGGTAGTGATGACGCACTTATCAAAATCGACATGAGCGAATTTGGCGAACGTCATAATACAAGTCGGCTGCTTGGTGCGCCTGCAGGCTATGTTGGCTATGATGATGGCGGCCAATTGACCGACAAAATCCGTCGCCAACCATACAGTGTCGTGTTATTTGACGAGATCGAAAAAGCCCATTCTGAAGTATTCCAAATTCTACTACAACTGCTAGAGGACGGCAAATTAACGGATGCCAAAGGCCGTAGTGTCGATTTTAGCAACACGATCGTTATTCTGACCAGCAATCTTGGTGCCGAGCGCATGATGAAAGAATCGTCACTTGGATTTCATGCCAGCAGTAAAGTCGATATCAAGAAACTTGACGCAGCGCATGACGAAAATGCCGAGGCAGCCAATGAAGCTTTGGCAAAGATGATGCGTCCTGAACTGATTAATCGTTTTGATTCGGTCATTACATTCCGTGCATTGACGCGCCCGCAAGTGGGTAAGATTTTTGACAATTTGATTGATGAGCTACAAGAACGGCTCATTCGCAAAGGTTTGCACTTGGTCATTACATCCGCTGCCAAACGTCATTTGATCAACAAAGGTTACGACGAAAAGTTTGGTGCTCGTCCACTCCGCCGCGCTATCCAGGACGAATTGGAGCATCGCCTAGCTGATGGTATACTGTCAGAAGAATACGAGAAGGGTAGCGTGCTCACAGTGGGCGCGAGTAAAGGCAAACTAAGCATTGATGTCACCAGCGAGCACGAAAAGTAGTAGCGGCCGAACAATTGCCGGGTTTATACTGGCAGTCATCTTCTTTTTGCTGGCGGGGTTGCTGTGGTTCAACCAACAATACGTTTTGGACGAAATTGCTGTTTGGGAATACAAACCGACAGCCGAAATTACGCAGCTTGCCGATCGTGCCGGAGTGAATGACAAGGGAAGATTCCTCTATTATGCCAGTCGGCCACTTATTGACGGGACACAAAACTTCGGAAAAGAATGCGGTAGTTCCGAACAAAGCACAGCGATTTTGGGTTGCTACGCGGGGGGTCGTATTTATGTTTATAATGTCACTGATGCTCGCCTAGATGGCATCCGCGAAGTAACGGCGGCGCACGAAATGCTCCACGCTGCCTATCAACGAATGAGCAAGGCTGACAAGGACAAAATTAATCCGCTGCTCGAGGCCGAATATACTAAATTAGAAAATGATCCTGATTTTAAAACTCGCATGGCGTTTTATGCATCGACCGAACCAGGCGAACGCGATAATGAGCTTCATTCGATCATCGGTACGGAAGTTGCAACGATTAGCCCTGAGTTAGAAGAGCACTACAAACAGTATTTTAACGATCGTAATAATGTTGTCATACTTCATAATAATTATGCAGCTGTTTTCCAAAAAATAACCGATCAAGCAGCGCAACTATTTGACCAGCTTGATACTATGGGCAAGAAGATTCAGGCCGATACGGATGCATATAATACGGAAGTGACCACCATTAATGCAGACGTTCAATCGTTCAATAGTCGCGCTACCAATAATCAGTTTACGTCGCAAGCACAGTTTAGTAGCGAACGGGCTGCACTTTCGGCACGGGTTGATGCGGTTGCAGCCAAACGTAACTCGATCGACGCACAAATTGCCAATTACGAATCACTTCGAGCGCAGTACAACCAAATTGCGACCGAATCGAAACAATTGAATGATAGTTTGAATAGCAAACTGGCGCCTGCGCCGTCCGTTTAATTAACGAGGTAAGGTATACTAGTAACAATGGTGAAATCAAAAACTCAGTTTGTTTGTCAAAATTGTGGGGCGAGTTATCCAAAATGGACGGGTAAGTGTGATAATTGTGGCGAGTGGAATACATTAGTCGAGCAATTGCCTGTCAGTCAGGGTAAATCAGCGGTTGCTCGCAGTAGTTCGTCTGGTCATGTATTGTCACCCCAAACGATGCACTCGATTAACAATGACAACAAAAACGAACGATTATCAACCGGGATTCCGGATCTTGACATCGTGCTAGGTGGTGGAATTTTGGCCGGTGGCGTTGTGCTACTGGCAGGACAACCAGGCATTGGCAAAAGTACGCTTCTACTGCAAGTAACGGCGCACATTGCTAATTCGACGCCAGTGCTTTATGCTAGTGGCGAAGAATCTGCCAATCAGGTCAAATTACGAGCCGAGCGTCTAGGCGCAAATAACAGCGAAGATCTTAGTTTTGTGGCCAGCACGAGCGCTGATGATATTGCCGCAACAATTCGCAGCGGGGTCTACAAATTGGTGGTGATTGATTCAATCCAAACGCTGAGTCTAGACGAAATTACTTCAGCGCCTGGAAGTGTCAGCCAGATTACAAATAGCAGCAATGTCATCATTCGCGCCGCTAAAGAATCGGGTGCGGCGGTTGTACTGGTCGGGCATGTCACCAAAGAAGGAAGCATCGCTGGGCCAAAAGTGTTAGAACATTTGGTCGATGTTGTGTTGCAATTCGAGGGCGATCGCTACGGTGGATTCAAAGTTGTGCGAGCGATCAAAAACCGTTATGGGTCAACCAATGAGGCAGCAATATTTGAAATGGACGAACAAGGTCTGCGGGTCGTACAAAACCCGTCAGCCGCACTGCTTGCCGAGCGTCAAAATGCCGATGGCTCGGTGGTTATGGCAACGCTTGAAGGCACGCGGCCGCTACTTGTCGAGATCCAAGCGCTTGTCAATCCAACCAATTTCGGGTATCCTAAACGTACAGCGAGTGGATTTGATCTCAACCGACTTAATTTATTGATTGCCGTCCTAGAACGACGCACAAAACTGAATTTATCGGACAAAGATATTTATATCAATGTCGTCGGAGGTCTCAAACTTGCTGATCCAGCAGCTGATCTTGCGATTTGTATGGCAATTGCCAGTGCCAGCGCTGGACGCCGATTGGACGATCATATCGTTGTATTCGGCGAAGTAGGGCTTGGGGGCGAGGTTCGTTCAGTCCAAGGCGCCGACCGACGCGTCGCTGAGGCAAAAAAGCTTGGATTTACCCAGGCCATTGCGCCAGCTTTCGGCAATAAAGCGTCAAAAACATCATTTATCAAAGGGGTGACCGATCTGCGCAGTGCGCTGATTGATTACCTACAAAAATAGGAAATTATATGAACATAGAAAATCTGATTATCACCGCTGTACTATTGGTACTGCTCGGTGAAGTAACCTACCTTGTGGCAAAATTGCCACGTCAAACTAACAGTAAAAAACGAATGATTTTCGTCGACACCTCGGTGTTGATCGATGGACGAATTATTGCGGTTGCCAAATCTGGTTTTATCGGTGATACGTTGGTTATTCCACGCAGCGTCATCGGTGAGTTGCAGTTTCTTGCTGACAATGCCGATCACGACAAACGTGCTCGTGCTCGCTATGGTCTGGATGTTGTCAAAGATCTTCAGGAAATGGCCGAAGTCGATGTGACAATCCTTCAGGATGGCAGCAAAGCCGAAGAAGGCGTCGATGAGCGTCTATTGAAACTAGCCAAAAAATACGGTGGTGTCATTTGTACGATCGACTACAACCTGAATAAAGTTGCCGTCGTTGAAGGTATCATGGTGCTGAACGTCAATGAATTGGCACAAAGCCTCCGCATGGCGTATTTGCCAGGCGAAAAGATGCTACTCGAACTGGTCCAAAAGGGTCAAGATAGTCACCAAGCTGTTGGTTATCTCACTGATGGCACGATGGTCGTCGTCGAACATGCCAACAAAAATATCGGCCAAACAGTTGAAATCGAATTTATTCGTAGTCTACAAACAGCTGCGGGCAAGATGATGTTCGCAAAACGTGTTGAATCATCACAGTCCGCCAAGCAAAAGGAACCCCTCCTAGGCAAAGCTAAGCGCCCACAAACTCGTTCACAGGAGAAACCCACCGAACAGCCGCCTAAACCTCCAGTCGCCTACCATAGTGACAATCGGAGTACTCCGCCGCGACCTCAGACGCAACAATCCAAGCAACAACGTCCAGCCGGACGCTCACCGCGTCCACAACAAGGTCAACCAAATACGCAGCGTAGCCCAAAACCCAAGACATCATCGCAGCGTGAAGCATCGTTAATCGACCTGGTCGACAAACAATCGTAACAAAACGCCCGGATCAAACCGGGCGTTTTCATTAGTGTTTTTTAACACTCCTTCATGGACCACTGACAGTGAATTGCTGCGAAGATTCCATCGTGTAGAATCCACTATCGGTTGCAACTGCAGCAACAGACTGTGCGCCAGCAGCAGGGAAGGTATAGTTGGCTGAATAGTCACCGCTGCTTCCAATGGCGACCGAACTAATGATCGTACCACCGACTTTGAAACCAAGGTTGGTCAGCGGATTTGTACCTGCAGTGACACTGGCGGTAATGCGGTAGTTGAGCCCACTTAGTTTTGTCAGGCTAATATTCGTCACTGTTGGCTTGGCATCTTCACACTTGTGGAAATCATCGTCTTTGGTGGTGTCGTAGCCATCTGATGCTATATAGACAGTCTGCTTGTTCGTCGCATCAGTCGTTTTGAGGACGCTGACATCAATCTTGGCACCGTCAGGCGTACATGTTGTCGCCTTTTTCTTGGATACTTTGTCAAAGGTCATTTTGCTGCTTTGCTGAGCGGCGTTTTTGTTATACCACGATGGGTATAGTTCATTGCCGATCTTTTGGATACCAGCTGGCTGCGTGTACCAATCACCTGGTTTCCACATGCCTGCAGGCTGATAGACTTGTTCGTGAGCATAAGTCATGACTTCGTTGATAATCGTGCCTGGCAGTGACGAGTTACCATTTTTGAGCGGTGTGGTGTCAGAGTTACCCAGCCAGACGCCCATAGAAAGTGCGGGACTATAGCTCATCATCCAGATGTCTTTTGATTTGCCATCGACGTCAGATGTACCGGTTTTGGCAGCGGTTTTAACCTTGCCTTTGTCGACTACCAATCCCGGGAAGTTACGTCCGTATAGGCCAGCACGGGCATTATCATCGCTCAGAATATCAGCCATAATGTAGGCAACTTGGGGATCGATAATCTTCTTGGACGAATTATCTGTCCACTTTTTCAACACCTCACCGCTACTGTTGGTAACTTGCAAAACATCAGTGCTTGGTTTGTATACGCCACTGCGGGCAAGCGTTGCAAAAGCGTTTACATGGTCAACTTGGCGCGTTCCACAGCCACCAATCGCAGCTGCGAGGTTGACTTGCGCATCGGCACCTTGGGTACAGTAGTTGACGTCGCCTGCCGCTCGAACGAGGGTCAGAGCTGGCTGGACACCGGTAATTGCCATGGCTTTGATGGCTGGGATGTTACGCGAGAGTGCGAGCGACTGTCGAATGCTAATGTTACCCCTAAATTGTTTATCGGCGTCGTTCGGTGTGTAGTTACCTTCGAATGTTGTCCTGATGTCAGGCAGAACGGTGCCGCTTCCGTAGATGTTTTTTGAGACATCTGCGTTTTGAGCGAATAATTGCGAATAGACAAGTGGTTTGATCGTTGAACCTGGCTGTATATAAGCCATAGCAGCGTTGTCCTGGCCGAATCCTGGGTAATTGTAATCACGGCTTCCCATCAGGGCTAGAATCTGACCGGTCTTGCTATCTTCAACTGTTGCAGCCCCGTTACTGAAGCCTGCGCTGACTGGAATACCCTTGTATTTAGGATTATTCTTGTCGAACATTTCGGCAAAACTTGCTTGTAATTGGTTTTGAATACCAGAATCAAGTGTTGTCGTGACGGTCAGTCCACCCTTACCGACAGTGGCTGTGCCCAGTTCAGTTTCAAGTTGACTGCGAACCATCTGCACAAAGTGCGGTGCCTTCATATCGCTATCTTGCGATCTTTGCGGCAAAATACTGTCAAGGATTGGGACGGTTTTGGCAGCGTCGGCATCGCGTTGTGACACGTAGCCTTGTGAAACCATGGCGTCTAGGACTTTATGCTGGCGCTCGATAAGTGCCTGATTACCATCTACATTATATGGATCGTAGAGTCCAGGTTGGTTTGGGACACTTGCAAGCAGCGAGGCTTCGGGGAGTGTCAGGTTTTTGGCGTCCTTGCCAAAATACGTTTTTGCAGCTGATTCAACACCATTACGGCGTCCACCGTAGGGCGATTCGTTCAAATAGAGGTTCAAAATCTGGTCTTTGTCGTACATACGTTCGACTTCGATTGATAGAATCATTTCCTTGATTTTGCGCGGGATACCTTTGAGGCCTCGTTCTTGGGCCTCATCGGCAAAGAATACTTGTTTGACCAGTTGTTGGGTTAATGTCGACCCACCCTGGGTGCTACCACCACTTGAGTTATTGATGAGCGATCGCATAATTCCAGATACACTAATACCACCGTGTTTGTAAAAGTCTTTGTCTTCGATCGAGACAGTTGCCTCTTTCATGAGTGGCGTAATGTCTTTGCCATCAACGACTAATTTGTAATCGCCATCGCCCTTGTCTTCCCATAGTAGCGCGTCAGGGCCACCAGCGGGACCACGACGATCGTAATATTTCGTAACGGTTGTCTGAACGCGTTTGGCAAGTTCGCCTGGCTGAATTGCATCAAGATCTTTTCGGTAATAGGCAAAGAGTCCACCGACAAGGAGGATAACGAGTACAGCGCTCACACCGACGATTTTGGCCAACATAAGAGCGCCCTTTTTGCTAAACCAGTAGTGATACACGCGGGTTGGGTGCATACGGTAGAGCAGTCGTTTCAGAGGATGTTTGGGAAGCGTCGCCAGGTACTCGGCCTTTTTACGGGCTTTTAAGTCCTTTTTAGTGCGGCGCTTGTGTGCCAGATTGGAATAGACGCTCAGTTTGCGCCCCGACAAAGGATGTTTAACCACGTGATTTGTTTCCCATAAGCAGTATTGTTATTCATTATAGCACTATGTCGTGCCGAGATGCTACAATGTTTTTATGACACTTTCCGAAGAATTACAGTGGCGCGGCTTTGTTAATCAGACCACATTTAGCGATATTAAACAGCTCGACCAAGAATCAATCTCTTTTTATTGGGGTGTCGATCCAAGCGCCGATAGTATGACGATTGGCAATTTGGCGGCGGCCATGATGGTGCGACATATGATCGACCATGGCCACAAGGCATTTCTACTGGTTGGTGGCGCGACAGGGATGATCGGCGATCCTGACGGTAAAGCTGACGAGCGCAATCTCAAGACTTTGGACGAAATCGCTGCTAATAAATCAGCAATCATCGGGCAGTACCAATCTATTTTTGCAGGTCAACTATTCGAAGTTGTCGATAATTATGACTGGTTCAAGGATTTTAACTATCTTGATTTCCTGCGCGCTGTTGGCAAACATGTCCCGCTGAGCAATATGATTAGTCGTGATTTTGTCCAGGCACGTCTGGGCGATGGCGGATCGGGCATTAGTTACGCCGAATTTAGCTATAGTCTGATTCAGGGCTATGATTTCGTACACTTATATAAGAACCATGGTGTGACACTGCAAGTCTGTGGCGCCGACCAATGGGGTAATTCGATTGCTGGCGTTGATTTGATTCGACGGATCGAGGGCGGTGAAGCGCATGTCTACTCCACACCGCTCATTGTCAATAAATCTACTGGTGTGAAATTTGGCAAATCAGAGGGTGGAGCCGTCTGGTTGGATCCACACAAAACGAGTGTCTACCAGTTCTACCAATTCTGGCTTAATGTCGATGACGAAGGTGTGATTGATTACACCAAAGTCTTTACGTTATTGAATAAAGACCAAATCGACGAATTAGGAGCCAAACAGCAGCAAAATCCTGGCGCACGTGAAGTGCAAAAAACACTGGCCTATGAAGTGACAAAACTAGTCCACGGCCAGGAGCAAACTGATAGCGTCGTGCATGTGACCGATGTACTGTTTGGCAATGCAGATTTTGCTAGTCTGAACCAACAAGAACTTGATATTTTGTCTGCACAGATTCCGACCGCACCACTCGGCATGACTGTTGTCGATGGTCTGCAAAAAGCTGGCTATGCGTCGAGCAACGGTGAAGCTCGACGTCTGATCGAAAATGGCGCAGTATCGGTCAACGGTGCCAAAATCGCCAATGATCAGCAGATGAATGATCTGTCGCTGGTCAAAAAAGGCAAAAACAACTTCGTTCTGGTTCGCTAATTTTGCTACAATAGGTCTATGACCAAAAAATTGATTGCATTCGACCTCGACGACACCCTTGCCGTCACAAAATCACCAATTTCTGACCGTATGAGTGAACTTTTGGTTCAACTTCTTGAAAAATACGATGTTTGTATTATTTCTGGGGGTAAATTTGAACAGTTCTTGCTTCAGGTTGTCGATCGACTAGAAGCGCCTGCACATAAATTGAACCGCCTGCACCTGATGCCTACTTGTGGTACGCGTTACTACCGTTACGATGAGTTAAAAAAAGTATGGGCAATTCAATATGCAGAAGATCTGACCGAAGCCGAAAAGGCAAAAATAATTAAAATTACCGAAAAATTAGCAAAAGAAATGGATATGTGGCCTGCGAATCCATTCGGTGAAGTTATTGAAGACCGTGGAAGTCAGGTTTCAATTTCGATGCTGGGACAGCTCGCATCTGCCGAGAAAAAATATGAATGGGCAAAGAAATACTCTGACAAACGCCTTGAACTACGTGCTGCGATTGCCGAACAAATTCCAGATTTTGAAGTCCGAGCTGGTGGTTCAACGACTATTGATATTACACGAATTGGTATCGACAAAGCCTATGGAATGGAAAAACTAATCCAAGCGATTGAAATCGGCAAAGACGAAATTCTGTTCATCGGTGACAAACTCGAAGAAGGTGGCAATGATTATCCGGTCAAGGCTATGGGGATTGATTCGATTGCGGTTGAAGGCTGGGAAGACACCGCCTTTGTGCTAGAAGGTGTTCTTGCGGTTTCATAGTTGCTATTATATAAATAATGCTTCTAACAACCTCCCTAAATAAAGTCAAAGGTGTGGGACCAAAAACTGGCGAGCAGTTTAGCGCTGCTGGGCTGAATACGGTTGGTGATTTGATTGGGTTTTTGCCTCGGGCGTATGAGGATTTTTCGGAAGTCACAAAGATTGCTGATATTGGTCCCGGCAAACGAACGATTCTGGCGAGGTGTGAAAAGATTGCAACCCGACCAGTACGTCGTGGTTTGAGGATTACGACGGCTACGTTGGTTGACGATAGCGGCAAATTGCAAGCAGTTTGGTTCAACCAGCCGTACCGAGAAACCCAGCTAAAAACTGGCGATGAGTTTTATTTCTCGGGCGAGTTTGAATTCAACTACAACAGATATCAACTTACCAATCCAAGCGCCGAAAAGATCAGTGATGTGCCTGTTTCGACGGGGCGAATGGTACCAATTTACCGCGCAATTCGCGGACTCAAAAGCCAGTTAGTGCGCAAGATATTGGTCGAGCTACGGCCACTGATGACAATGCTGCCCGAAACATTGCCGCAAAAAATAATTGATAGCGAAAAACTACTATCCTATGGCGATGCGGTTATCGGAATGCACTTTCCCGAATCCGTCGCCGACGTCAAAAATGCCAAGGAACGTCTGGCATTCGAGGAACTATTTACACTTTTACTGGCGAGCCAGCTGAACAAGCAAGAAAATGCCAAACTCACAGGATGGCATATTCCGTTTGAACAGCAAGTTGTTGCAGGTTTTGTAAAACAGTTGCCATTTCAGCTGACTGATGCGCAGCGCATGGCAGCCTGGGAAATTATTCAGGATTTTGAAAAAGCCGTGCCAATGAACCGATTATTACAAGGCGATGTCGGGTCAGGCAAAACCGTCGTGGCTGGTCTGGCGGCCAGGCAGGCGGCCAGTCATGGGTTTCAGACGGCACTGATGGCACCGACCGAGATTTTGGCCTCGCAACATGCCGAAACACTGTCGAAATTATTAGAACCATTCGACGTGAATGTGGGATTACTGACAGGGAGTGTCAAAGGTACTGCTCGAAAGACATTATATGAACAGATTCAAAATGGGTCGGTCGATGTCGTTGTCGGTACACACGCTTTGATCCAAGAAACGGTCCATTTTCACAAACTTGGCTTTGTGGTGATTGACGAACAGCATCGTTTTGGCGTTAACCAGCGCCAGGAACTGCTGAAAAAGTCCGAGCACATGCCGCATCTGCTGGCAATGACAGCGACGCCGATCCCACGCAGCCTCGCACTCACAGTGTACGGTGAATTGGATGTGAGTGTCCTGAATGAATTACCGGCAGGGCGTAAGCCGATCGATACCAAGATTTGGTCGCCAAATAGTCGTGCGCAGCTATACGAAAAAGTCGACGAGCAGATCAAAAGTGGTCGTCAAGCCTATGTTATCTGTAGTTTGATCGATAGTAATCCGGATAACGAAATCAAAAGTGTCCAAGCCGAATACAAAAAACTACAAAACTCTGTTTTCAAACATCGTCGCATTGGGCTACTGCATGGCAAGCTAAAATCTGACGAAAAAGACGCTGTCATGACCAAATTTGCCGCAGGTGAACTAGATATTTTGGTCAGTACAACGGTGGTCGAAGTTGGTGTTGATGTTCCGAACGCTACTGTAATGATTATTGAGGATGCCGATCGGTTCGGGCTGTCGCAGCTGCACCAATTGCGTGGTCGTGTCGGGCGTTCTGTTCATCAAAGTTATTGTTTCCTGGTGACAAGCGATAGTTCCAAACCAACGCAGCGACTGCGCGAAGTCGAAAAATCAAACGATGGGTTCCATTTGGCCGAAGTTGACTTGCGGCTACGTGGTCCTGGCGAAATTTATGGTCGCGCGCAACATGGCGCACTTAACCTCCAGATAGCTAGTTTGGCTGATACTAAACTTATTGCCCGCGCGCAAAAGGTTGCACGGGAATTCGTCGCAGATCAATCTGATCTGTTACAATATAAACAATTAGCCGCACAAGTACAGTATTATCAGCGTCTAACTACGTTAAATTAAGGATATTTCTTGTACTCGGGAACAATATTTCGTACCAAATCAGGACGTATCATGGGCGTCCATCAGCGGATTGATCGCATTGCTCATCGTTCGCTGGTTAAGATGGTCCCCACTGGGGCTTATTTTCCATCTACACTTGAAATTTTGCATTTTGAGGGCCTCAACGGTCCTGATGGTATCAAACGCAAAAGCCCTGGTCGCGACGAGCCATGGCATTACATTGATCCCAACGATCCTAATGATCACCAATTGAGTGACATGATTAATGACCATATTTTTAACCTCACGAATGCCTTACTAGAGGATAATCACCAGCGGGCAGCGTTTGAAGCAGCCTGGATGGCACATGCTATCACCGACGGCCTAACGCCAGCCCATCACTATCCGCTCGAGGAAAAACTAGAGGAACTACGTGGTGGCGAAGGCTTGGAAACTCGTATCACACCGAAAGACAAATTAGTTTTGCCGGGCAAAAATCGTCGTCATCAGCTCCGTAACAACTGGGAATTCTGGGGTGCCAAGGGTGTTATGACGACACATCTTGCGTTTGAACTAGGTGTTGCGACCACTATGGCTGGCCAGCGATTTACGGGTGTTGGGCCAGATGCGGATGATATTGGGCGCCTAAAACGTGACGGATTCGAGCAATTATTTAGCGAATCTGTTCAAAAAGTCGCCAAACTAGAACTATACGATGAATTTTCAAAAGTTGGCTGGACAGCACGCCTGGCGCGTGATACCAAAGACATTTTGATTCCAGAAATTGCCAAAATGGTTGCTTTGGCTTGGTATGAATGCGTGCTCGGGGCTCGCGAACGAAAGATTCAAGGCGAATGAGCATTCGCATCATTGCAGGTGAATTTGGTGGCCGCAAAATTGAAACCTCTGATAGTATTCGAACTCATCCGATGGGTGATCGTCCCAGGGGTGCGTTGTTCAATAAAATCATGGCAGACATTGACGGCGCCGAAGTCCTGGATGCATTTGCTGGGAGTGGATCACTGGGCTTAGAAGCTTTAAGCCGCGGGGCAAAAACAGCGACGTTTATTGAGCGCGATAGAATGGCTCAGCAGGTCATCGCCAAAAATATCGTATCACTTGGTCTAGAGGATCGGGCAAGTTTGGTGCGATCCAGCATTGCTGGTTGGCTAGAAACATTCGAAGAAAAAAAGTTCGACATAATTTTCGCCGATCCCCCCTATAATGAATTACAGTTTTCCACAGTTTCTGAATTAATGGGTCTTTTAAAACCCGGCGCGCTTATGGTATTATCACATCCAGGTAGAAGTGAGAGCCCGACGAAACTTGGAGTTGTTGTGGTGGACAATCGTAGTTACGGAACAGTGACTCTCACTTTCTACCGCCGAGATGACGCTTAGAGCGTCTATTTTTAATATTTAATTTTGATCGTCCGTTCCTGGCAATAGCCCAGCATTTTTTTTGAGAGCAGAAAAGCTACTATTAAAATCACGAGTAAGCATATTACGGTTTGGGCCGGTCTTTGCTTTGCTTCTAGCTTCAACGTCGTCTAGTGTTGGTGTTCTACTGAGCTCTTCAGCTAGTTGTTGTATGTAGCTAACGCATCGCTCAGGCGGCCAGTCTTCCGGCTTATGCCTAGTAGGGAAGCCAGCCGCTGCCTTGAGTTCTTCATTTTTACCATCGAAGTACCTTAGGAGTACTTGGGGACTTGGTCCATTATTACTCTGGCTTTGATTGTTAATATCCGCAACCGTTGCTGCCTTGCCAACCTGCGCAGAAAGCTCCTTGTAGTAGTAAATTGCCTCTGCTCTTGTCATATCCGACCAATCTTTGCGCACCTCGCTGGCGAGTCCAGCCATCATACGAAGCTGCTCTATAGACTGATTACTGAACTTGCCAAGTATGATGAAACTTGGATAACGCCCTTCTTTCGCAAGTTGTGAGAGCTCCGAATGGGTTGCAGGATGACCAAGTTCACTGGAGGCATCTTGATAGAGGGTAATTGCCTCAGCCTCCGTTAGGTCTTGCCAGTTAACCCTACGCCCATACTTCTCTTCTTTATATCCGGCAGCCTCGCGTAGTGCAACTAGGCTTCGGTTGAATGGTTTGACGAGTACATAATAGCCGGGATCAAAACCACCGACCTGAGCAGCAATATCTTCCTCCGTTGCAGCATGTCCAAGTCGTTCCGACAGTGCCTTGTAGTAGTGAACAGCATGTTCAGCGTCGAAACCGTAACCGGCTGCATCACGCAACTCACGGAGGCTATTGTTGAAATGGCTCAGTAGCCTAGATCTACCCGGTCCACCACTTTCGGCGTCCTCGATAATGTCATCGATCATAGCAAGTCGCCCCAGCGCTCTCGATAGCTTCTTGTAGTGTGTAATAGCTTGTTCTGGCAGGAGCGTACTCCCGTCCAGCTCTTTCTGCTTGATCCGCTGGATAATCTCACTAATCATGCGGATGCTTTCGGTAAATCGAAAGCTGCCTAGATTGAGCTCGGACAGTACCGCCTGGTCGGATGTGACAGTCTCAAAATCAAGGTCATACAGATCGTCAGTAATGTCATCCGGTCTTGGGGTGTCGGGACGAGAATTGCCAGCTGTTCTACGGTGGTATGCGGCAATGTTATGAAGTAGATTCTCAATCATCATAAGTCGATCACAATTGGCAACAAAATCAAGCACCAGTACACTCTCTTTGTCGGCAGTCCGTCGTAACCCCCGACCAAGTTGCTGCAAAAAGATCGTTTCAGACTGTGTGGATCGCAAGAATACAATCGCATTCGCACTCGCAATGTCAATACCTTCGTTAAACAGGTCGACGGTAATCACAGTATCTGTTTCACCATTGCGAAAACGATCAAGGATATCCTGACGTTCACGCGACTTCATCTTTGAATTGATAACCTCGGCATTATCAAGAAGCAATTGCATGCGCAAAGAGTGCTCGATCGAGGGGCAGAAAACAATTGTTTGGGGCTGATCAACCTCTGTAAGGTGCTCGGAAATAATTCGGGCAATTTCTTCGTCTCGTTTCGGCAAGAAAAAACTACGGTTTAGCTCAGCGATACTCTGGCTTGTTTCGGCAAGCTTTTCGTCTACATCATCTATGATTACCCGGTAATCGGGCAGTGCAAGCAGGCTTTGCGCGAGGGCTTCTGCAAGCGACTTGGAGTAAATTTCGTCACCAAAGATATCGCGAATGTCCTTTAGGTCGTTGCGATTCGGGGTTGCAGTAATGCCCAGTAAGAACTGTGGTTGAAAGTATTGAAGCGTTGGCTCATAGGTCGCCGCTTTACCATGATGACTTTCGTCGACAATGATGTAGTCAAACTCATCTGGTCTGAACGTGGTTTTGTGAGTGCGCATCGTTTGGAATGATGCAAAGAGGCATGTCGTTGGGGAGGTAGTTTTCTCGTCACCATGATATTCACCAAAAGTGTAGTCAGGAGATGTTGCGGTCATTTCAAAACGTTGACGTGCCTGACGTAGAATTTCTTTTTGGTGGCAAAGGAAGAGAATACGTGATTCCGGATGTTCATCGAGATACCGCATTGAATCAGCCGCAGCAACGGTTGTCTTACCGAGACCGGTTGCCATATGAACGAGTGCAGTTGATTTTTCTTCTTCGCGGGAGCGTGCAAGCGCATCGAGACAATCAACTTGGTAGCCCCTCACTTCAATATTTGGATGGCTATCGTGAACACGCTCGAGTATAGATGGCTCGGGTTCTTTGAGATTAACTGTTACTATCGCTTTTTCACCAAGTACTGATAATGTCGTCGGACTAAATGTAAGCTGATCAAGTGTCTCTTCGTTATCTGACCATGATGTCTCGTGTTCCATATACTATATTATACAACAATTTAACTAAATTAATAGTGTGCCTATGGTTGGACACTTTTACGCTGTTGTGCGGCTTGTGCAAGATGTTCCTCGAAACTAAGCTTTTTACCGTGTGATCTTCCTTGCTGATGCCTCTTTTTGCCACTACTAAGACCACCGTGCAACGGGAAATTTGACTGATTCTTGGCTTTTGCGCGACTGAACAACCTCTCGATGCGGCTGGCAGAAAGCTCATGAACCTTTGAGGGATGAAGAATCCGTGGTGCACGCGTGAGGAGCTGATAGGGCCGTTTTTTAGCCCTTTTTGTGATTGTATTTAGTGCATGGTGTCTTTGATGATGAAACGCCTTATCAATTGCCTGGAGCTCATGACGCCGCAAGATCGACTCTCGATGCTTCCTAGGTTTCTCCTCGTGTTTCGTTATTTCCTTCGAACGAATAGAGAACCGTCCATCCTCAAGTGGTCGTAGTTGTGGATGGGTGACAAGTTGTGCAAGAATCTTGTCCGTATCTTGTGGCGTTAGCCAGATTCCCTGAGAGGCAACTGCACCGAGCAGACCTGCTGTTGTTGTATGGCGAATCTTTGATGATTCAATGAGTGCGACAGTAGAGTCGACGATTGTAGTGAGATCAAGTCGTTCGTCGGATACTGCGCCGGGCCAGTAGTTGTCGGCTGTTAGGCGATCTCGTATCCCAAATTGGTTGTCTCCCAGATAGTTAAGTGAAGGATGTTGCTTGAGGGCATTCTTAAGATCCCAACGTTCTCCCATGGCAACGTCGTCCTTGGCCTCGAATGCAAGACGGTTGAATGTCGTGAGGGAAATAACGTGTTGATCTAACATGTCGATTGATTGCTGGACGACTTGATCGGCAAGGCGTGTCATCTCTGGTGAGACGACTATCTCCTTTAGAGCTCGTCTGGCTACATTATTTTTGTATGGGGTAGATGTGGATAGTTCGTGGTTGTTTGACGGCGTGTCGAGCTTGGGCTGAGCTAGCACTATTTCGGTTTCAACAGGAAGAAAATTGAAAGTATAGAGCTCATTAGCGTGAGACGTGAGTTGTTGAGGTGGCTCCTCTCGGGGGGATTTTACGATGAGTGGTTGCGGGGCTGGATGCGTATCAAGGTCGTCAAATGTGATCGCATAAAGATCGAGATGCTCGCTCATGATCGTTGTCCTCGTTTGATAGATTGATGTGCGCGTTGCAAACCTTTTACGCCTTCCTTTTCGATCTGTCGAATGCGCTCACGACTGACGCCAAAGAGCTTACCTACTGATTCAAGTGTCGTACTATTAATATCACTCATGAGTGCACTAGCGGCCTTGTAAGTTACAGTTCTATTGCCAACGGAAATAACAAGATCGTCAAAGTAATCACCTGTGAGCTCAAAGCGTAGTCCGACGACGAACTTCTCTCTGTCGGACAAGTCGGAAGTGATAAGGAGTTGTCGTAGCTCTTCGATATCCGATATATGGTCGACATGTCGGTCGATATCTGCATTCGGATCGGCAACAGTCGCACCTAGTACAAGGTCGATATCACTATTTACTTGGCCATCTAATGAGTATGGAGTGTTGCTGCCGTGCTGCATAAGTTTCTTATACTCAGTGATCGTTAGGCCTGTTGCCTGTTCGATCTCTTGTTTAGTTGGCTCGCGATTAAGATTGAGGCTCATACCCTTAACGATTGAGGTAGCTTTGACAAATTTCTCATGCATATGAACCGGTAGACGGATAGTTCGTGATTTGTCAGCAATATAACGAGTAATTTCTTGTCGCACCCACCAGGTGGCGTAGGTACTAAAGGCATTACCGGTCGTGCTATCGAATCGAGCAATAGATTTTGAGAGACCTAGCATGCCTTGCTGTGTAAGGTCCATGAGCCAATTTTCGTCACCATAAGAGTGTCGTTTCGCAAGGTTAAAGACGAGCCGTTGATTAGTGAGGAATATAACTTGTTGTGCGGCAGCAGCGCGCATTAGGATTGCTTCTTGATCAGAAGAAAGGTTGTTGAGATTAGGCAATGACTGGTATAGTTCGAGCGCCCGGTTAATGATAGGAAATAGCTCAGCCTCGTCTTCTTTTGAGAGTAAATCAAAATCCCCAGCTTCGTTGAGAAAACTTGTAAGTATTGGTTGGGTGGCAAGGCGCTCAGATGATGCATGACGACGTTGGTTCAAAATGATCCGTTGAACGGATGGATGACTTTTGTAGGTTTTTGCTATTGTTGAAACTGCACTATCACGCCATTGTGCTGTCGGCGTCTCTCCTTGATCAAGGCTAGTGTCATATAAATCTAGTGTACTACCAGGCGTTGCGTCAGTTAGCGAGGAACAGACCGGTTCATGAACAGTTTCTGTTACTAGTTTTTTTTTACAATTTCGGCAATGTCATCAGACTCCGAAACAATGATTTCGCGCTTATCGACGAGTGTTAGATCAGGATTAACTGCATATTTTGTGTTGCGTCGCTCACCTAATTTCTTGATCAGTTCAACCCCGGCCGCTTGGTTGATGGCTGGCAAAAGAGTATTAACTGCTTTACTAAAGGCTGTTGCACTTGAAGCATCAGATGCATCTGGTCGGAATCCAAGACTACGAATATCCTTTGCGGTAATGAGCCCATTTCTTAAGAGCATAAAGCCGTTAAATATGAAAAGTTCATCATTCTCAAGACTAATTTCGTGATCGCGAATGTTAATCGTATTATCTGAGGTGATGACTACCTCTTTGGCGACTCTGCCTTCGCGGAGTTCAAGTTGAGGTGTTTTGTCCGTCGTAATGATTGCCTGGTAAAGTTCACCCTCTTGTTTTTTCCTCTCACGTGTACGTTTGGTGGATTCTTCTGAGGATGGTTCGGTCGGTCGGTGTCGTACTTGGTCAAGGCGACTAACGTGAGGCTTCGGGCTTGGCTGAGGGCTTTGAGTAGGTGTTACCGATTCGTGTTGAATAACATCTGGAACAGTTATATCTTGCGATTCTTTGGTAGTTGGTTGTAGTAGGGGCTGTACATTACTCGTCTCGCTCAAAAGAGGTGATTTACCGATGCTGTCGGCAATACTATTCGTAAGGTTCATGCTCATCGTGGATAGTCGCAAGAATGCACCACCTAGCTTATGGAGAGCGGATTTTGTCCGCTCGTCAATTTCTTCACCGGTCAGAGAGATATCGGTAAGTTCAAGTTCAACGACTCTTGCAAGATGTATTGATGCACGTTCAATACGAAGCGCACGTTCTAGTGCGGGCTCGATAAAGCTGGTGGGTGAATTCTCTGTTCCCGACATATTGGAAAAATAATAGCATATAATTTCTAAAACTACAATAGTGTTGTAGAATGATAAATTTTTGTATTTCAATATGCATTTCGAAGAGCTATAAGTGAACTAATATAGGTATTGAATCACTATCCACTCTAGTGGGAGGACTATCTGGATTATTTCTCAAGAAGTAATCCATCTTCTGCTTGTCCAGTAAAGAAAATACACAGTTTGTTCGAGGACTATCGCTCCGATTTCCTTGAGGAAATCTCCGCTTCTCCGTTCATTCTGGCAAATATTTGATAAACGGAGAGAGGACTTGGTCACGTTCCGCGACCCCGCGAGTCAGGCGGATAGGCACAGCCTATCCGTGACGTCGCCTTGCGAACTGCCACAGGCAGTTCTCACCTCCGCGCCCAGGGGTTGAGGTTCAAGGACTTTCAAATACCAAGTTAAAAACCGGCCATAAAGACCGGTTCTTAACTTGGTACGCGAGAGAGGACTTGAACCTCCACGCCCGAAGGCACTAGCTCCTAAGGCTAGCGTGTCTACCAATTCCACCACTCGCGCATATGTGATAGGCTGTAGACCTATTTGTAGTTTTGTGTCGTTGCGGACATGACACGCTGCGTGTCTACTATTAATTTACGTTTCACGCAGCCACCACTCGTACTTTACGCTAAGTGGTTATGATTATTAATCAGACGCCACCCTTACGCATATCTATTACTATACCAAACCTCTGATAACTTGGAAAGATCTTGGCAAAAATCATACAGCTTGTGCTATCATAAAAACAATGGTTCAGACAGAGAGGGAACAATGAGTAAAATTGCGCAGTACCTGAACGAACATATCCTGGGGGAAGTAGTGACTGACGAGGCGACTCGCCGAGCCTTTTCAACGGATGCCAGTGTGCTCACTCTTATGCCCGAAATGGTCGCCTATCCTCGCGTGGCCAATGATATCCGCAAAATCGCCCGTTTTTCATGGCAACTCGCCGAAAAAGGCCACACAATGGCAATCACCGCTAGGGGTGGTGGGAGTGACCAGACTGGTGGCGCTATCGGTAAGGGTGTAATCGTTAACACGACGGCGCACATGAACACAATTTTCGAACTTGATGCCAAACAACGCCTGATTCGCTTGCAACCAGGGGTCACATTCAAGACCCTGAACGATGCTTTGGCACTTCATGGCCTCCAGGTGCCATCATACCCATCATCGGCCAGCTACAGTACCGTAGGTGGTGCTATCGCCAAAAATGCCAGTGGGCTACTATCTGGCAAATACGGCGCAACAGATGCTTGGGTGAATCAGCTCGAGGTGGTTCTGGCAAATGGGGACGTTTTGCAGACGGGCCGTGTCAGCAAACGTGACCTAAACCGCAAAAAGGGTTTGCAGACATTCGAGGGCGAAATTTATCGCCAAATTGATAATTTGATTACTGATAACGAAAAATTGATTGATGACAAAGTTTACGAACGTGTTCGTAATAACCTAGGTTATAGTGGTATCGCACGCGTCAAGGAAAAGGACGGTTCGTTCGATCTCGCACCTCTGTTTCTGGGTAGCCAAGGAACACTTGGAATCGTGTCAGAGATCATACTTAAAGCCGAATTCTTGAACCACAAACAAACAGTGGCAATCGCCGCCTTCGAGACATACGATGCTGCTCGTGACGCGATTGATGACCTGGACAAGCTCGACCCATCTGTTTTGGAAGTAATGGACGCCGCGTTGTTCGAAAACGCAATCGCTCGGGGTAAAAAATATTCATTCTACACCGAAGCAACCGAAAAACACCCGATCGGTGCCGTTATCTTGTTCGTATTTGATGACATGAATGATCGCGCGCAAAAGAAGAAGTTGAAAAAGGCGCGCAAACTACTAGAGGTCCGTAAGGCATATGTCAAAGCCGCCGAAGATGAGCCAACCAGGCTAGAACTACTAGCTGTCCGTGATGTTTCATGGGTTGCGGTCAATCCAGGTGGCGATGGTTTGTCGGCACCACCACTGCTAGACGGCGCCTATGTGCCGCTTGAACGATTCGAAGATTTCGCACAAGCAGTTGATCATTTGGCAAAGAAATACCACGTCGAACTACCACTGTACGGTCACGCGCTCGAAGGTGTCTTCCATGCTCGACCAGTCCTAGAAATGCACAAAATTGGTGACAAGCAAAAAGTATTCAAATTACTGGCCGATTACGCTAATTTGGTCACGGCCCACAGTGGTCATCTGATCGGTGAAAACGCCGAGGGTCGTATGAAAGCACCATTTGCATTCAAAGAACTCGACGATGATGTTATAGATCTCTATGCGGCAGTCAAAGACGTCTTCGACCCCCACGGAATCCTCAACCCTGGCGTCAAACAACCTGTTGAATTGAAATCACTCGTTGCTGCGCTGCGTCATGATTATGATATGGCGGCATTTGCGAACTACTCGCCAACTAACTAGATCTTGAAAAGTTACATCACATCTCGTATGCTTATTGAGGCGTATATGGTGGGATTTGCAAATGTGGCGGCTGCGTGAAACGTAAATCAATAGTAGGCGCGCGCGTCATAAGCGCATGTCCGCAATGACAGTAAACTTGAACAGTACAGCCAAATAAGCGGATGTGGCGGAATTGGTAGAC
Source organism: Candidatus Saccharimonadota bacterium (assembly GCA_041691795.1). Lineage (GTDB taxonomy): Bacteria > Patescibacteriota > Saccharimonadia > Saccharimonadales > Saccharimonadaceae > JBEPTX01. Next base: position 24,566 of record JBEPTX010000001.1, on the reverse strand, counting down.
GCGCTAGCTTCAGGTGCTAGTGTCCTTCGGGACGTGGAGGTTCAAGTCCTCTCATCCGTACCAAATAAAATTGAGGTCCTCGGACCTCTGTTTTATTTGGTTACTTGATTGGTCTTGAACCTCCACTGGCGGATTGCCAAAGGCAAGACGCGGACGTGTATGGTCGTGCAGTGCAGCGAAATTCTGGAAAAGTTTACTTTTGTCAAAATGAGCAAGCGAAAGATGGATTATTTTCAAAAAATAATCCAGGTTGTCCTCTCATCCGTACCAAATCAATTATTCGATGAACAAATAATCATAGTGAATAAGAGGTTTGACGTTTTTCCGACCGACCAGTGTGGCGGCCTCGTCGTGATCATACTGTGAGATACCGTAGCCTAGTCGGACACCGTCCGGACTTTGTATGTCTATCACATCACCTTTTTTAAATTCACCGCTGAGATCGGTAACACCAACGAGCAGCAAACTCGCAGCAGTCGATTCGTCCCTTAAAATTGGGACGGCATGTTCATTGACGTGCGCGCTGCCTTGGATCAGGTTTTCGGAATGAGCGACTCGTCGTTTGACACTGGTCTGTTTCTTGCCTGGTAAAAAATGTGTACCGATTGCTGTGCCACTAGCAATTTTGAGAATTGTGTTGTTATACGCACCATTTGCGATTATCACTTCGACACCTTGACGGGCTAGTTTTTTGGCAATGGCAAATTTGGTGATCATGCCGCCACGACCTGCTTCGGACTTGTCAGTGGTAATGACCGAGCGGTAGCTGTCAACATCATCGAGTGTAATTGTCGGGATAACCGCACCAGAATCGTCTAACATACCATCAATAGATGACAATATCACCAATCGATCAGCATCTAACATCGAGGTTACGAGCCCAGCCAGCTCATCATTATCAGTAAACGTCAGCTCGCTGAGTGCAACGACGTCATTTTCATTTACAATCGGGATAACATTGTCATGGAGTAGTGTTTCTAAACAGTTACGCATGTTGAAAAAATGTGATGTGTCACGAAAATCTTCCTTGGTGGCGAGCACTTGGGCGCAAAAAAATGAATGTGCACGGAACAAATCGGAATATTCATGGATTAAATGTGCCTGACCGATTGCAGCAAATAGTTGTTTTTCGGAAATATCAGTCAGACGTTTGGTTGTTTTGAGTAAACTTTTGCCAGCACCCATCGCACCAGATGATACCAATACAATATCGTAGTTGTCGCGCTTTAGCTGTGCGATTTGGTCAACAATTCGGACCAGTGAGGCGCGGTCCAGGACGCCTTTGTCATCAGTGAGTACCTTTGTGCCGACTTTGATAACGATTCGTCGGTTCATGCGATTATGACGCCTGGTGCATTCCCAGCAGGGCAACGAAACCGATAAAGATAACGACAAGTACGATAACCAAAACGATCAGTGCAGGTGGAACGAGTAATGTCAGCCACGACAGGACATGGGCCGATGGTTTTTCCTCTGTTTTTTTCAGGCTAACGAACTGACGATAGAGGATCATTTTGGAACCAGAATCAATAAGGTCGCTGATAATGCCAAAGGTGACAAGGTTGAACAAAGAAAGTGATGCGTAGGTGGTGATCCAGCCGTTTTCGGTCAGGCGGATGCTTTCTTTAATTGCGGCGTTACCACGGAGTTCTTTGTCAAAAAATGCAACATTGGCGAGTGAGTAGCGAACTGACATGACGATACCAGGGATAATAAGCAGTAATGTCCAAAGTACTGTTTTCACAATAATAATAATCTGCAACCAAATGTAACTGAAAAATCGCTCTAGCACGGCGTGAAATGCTTCGGGAAGTGTCGCACTTTTGCCACGTGCCAATCGTGCAGACGTATACGCGCCAATTCCACTGACCATTGCACCTATGAAAATAGCGGCGGTGACGAGGATAACGACGATAAGAGTCACGACCAGCCACTGCGTCATACTCATTGAACCGAAGCCGGAGTAATCGGTGTTATCAGATGGCGCGTTTGAGAAGAAATTAGTAAAAAATGACAAAATACCAACAACGATGAGGAAAATTGCAATTCCTTTGGCTTTTTCAAAAAAGGTGTTCACCCCATTGAGCGATACTAAAAAGGGATTATTCTCGTAGTTTGCGACTGTTTTGACTGATGGGTTTGATTTCTGGCTTGGCATATTGCTCCTTGCTTTATGCCTCGATTATAGCAGAGATTTCGCTCCAGATAACCACATCTATTGTCTAATAGGTCAAAACTTGCTAAGCTCGGAAAAATAGTATGACGTGATTGGAGGTGCGCATGCCAGGACATGATAGAAAAGAGGCCGCCGCAAGAACTGCCGAATCGGAAGTATCGGCCGAGCAGCAACAGACGCTTGATCGCGTGCGACCGCTCCTTGGCGAGGAAGCACTCAATCGTTTTATGGAATCTGCCGATGAACACAGCAAAAAAATTGCAGTGGGTCTATTGAACACGCTCGCTGACGTAATCGAACCATTCAACTCGCATGTGAGCCTGGTCCCTGACCCAATAGGCGATACTGTCGCCGATACCGAAGCGAAATCAGAGGTTGAATCCGATAAACGGCTTTTCAAAAAAGCACCACCAAAAGCTTTTACGGATATATTTGGTGAATTGCCGAGCGATTTGGTCGAGACTGATCTGGATGCATTTGTCAGTACGATCACTCATTTACCAGGTGCAGCATATGCTTTTGACGGCGTTATCGTTCCAGGCAAGCGACTACGCAAATTGATAATCGGCGAAAGCGCCCAGCAAATTGTTGACGACGAGGGTCGAGGCAGCCAACCAGCTAGTGTACACAGTTGGCTGAGTTTTTATAGAAATAAGATTACTGCGGAAACCACGCAGCATGAAGCCATGGAATCACTGATCACGAACCTGGCGTTAGCACGTGAGGCTGCCATAGACGAACAGGCTGAAGAACCTGAGATTATAACAGCATTGCCACCACATTCTGCCGAGGATCTGGTCGAACCACAACCAGAAGCATCTAGCACTCCAGAGGATGACGAATATCGGATCGGAAGATTACGTGACGTGCTGGTCGGGCGGTTAGATGCAAAATCTAGTCCCGAGAACAGTAATGGGGAGAGCGAAGAGGCAAAAAGTCTTCGCAAGCTTCTGACATTATCGACGGAACCAAATGACAGGAATGTCGATCGAAAACTGGCTCGCGATGTCATCGCATCTTTGATGCAACAGTACGCACCGGTGCGTGTGAATGCTAGTGGTGTCGTATTTAGTGAAAAAGTTGATTATGACTGCCTGCGTTATCTATCAGGCAACGGTATTAACGTACAACAGGAACGGCCACTTACTATTGATATGCTTGCCAACAAATTCCGAACGCAACTCGACGGTCGCGACGTACGCGAAGTAGTAACAGGTGCGCTTGGAACACTGTTTGATATGGCAGACAACGACACAGCTCCTACGGTTGAAAAACCGCGCCCACCAGTTGCGGTTCAAAAAATCGCAGAGACAGCCATCAAAGAAGTAAAGAAGCCAGAGAATGTGAAACAAACAACTGAGTCTATTGATATGTTTGCGGTGGCAAAAGGTGAAGTACAGGTCGAAGAACGTGTTTGGGTCGAGGCGGTAAGGACGTTGTTTGAGCGATCAGTAAGTAATGGCTCTCTTACGAAACTTGAGGCACATTACATCCATGCAAGAATCTACAGCAAAGGCGGACGTGTAGGTGAAGATACGAGCAAAGCGTTGAAAAAATTGCAGAATTATCTTGCCGATGAAGATCGTTCGCGTCGCCTACGTGAGGATAAAACTAAATTAGCACTTGTCGAAGCATTTGTATATCCAACAGCGGGTGCATTACCACTAAAAGAGATGCATGAAAAGTTGCAAAGAAATAGTAAAAACACAATACGTCCACAACGAGTCGAGCGAGAATTTTTCGGTGGGCTGTCTGAAATTCTGGGTGTCAATAAATAGCCGAAACATAAGCTATACTACTATCTATGCAAACAACTCCCTCGATTGGCGTGCCGCCACATCCACAGCCATGGCCTGATGATCCGCGATATGACCGGGAACTACTAGCGAATGGCGATGCCCGCAATGTGATAGACAAATATCGCTATTGGACGGTCGAGGCGATCAAGGCTGACCTGGATAAAAACCGGATTGATCTGCATATCGCCATCGAAAACTGGCAACATGATCTGAATATTGGCACGATTGTGCGTAATGCCAACGCCTTTAATGTTGCTGCCGTTCATATTATTGGCAAACGTCATTGGAATCGTCGCGGGGCAATGGTGACCGACAAATATCTCGATATTTTTCAGCACCCCACAGTTGCGGATTTTGTCGCAAGTGTGTCGGACCGCGTGATCGTGGCTGTCGATAATTTGCCAGGAAGTCAAAATCTTTCATCTGTTACATTGCCACAAAAAGCCGTTTTGGTATTTGGCGGCGAAGGCCCAGGCCTGAGCGATGAAATGGTCGCAGCCAGCAAAATGATGGTTGCGATCGAACAATTGGGCAGTACTCGTTCGGTCAATGTTGGCGTCGCATCAGGTATTGTGATGTACGAATGGTTGCGTCATTACAGCCTTCTCTCAGAATCTCATTGACAGCTTATCAAGAAGCTGCCACAATTAAATAAAAGGGTGTGAGAAGGAGTAGACATGCGAGGTCTGACAAAAATCATCAACCACTTCCGTTTAGCCAAGAGCAATTCCATACTATTGGCCGGTACTTTTGCCTTGGCAGTATTTGCACTGGGCGGGTTTGTGATGTTCGGCCAAGCCCAAGCTTCGTCAAACCCAGACAATGACATTATTCGCGGTGGTGTCAGCAATGGTGCCGATTTTGCTGCCAAATGTAATGCCGATGCACCTGGTGATCTCCACAATATTTATGGATGGTACAGAATTGGATGTAACGATCCAGTTGTCGAAGGTCAATCTTGTCGCAATGGTACAGTCAGCGTAAACGGACGCGTTGTTGCAGATAACGCCCAAAGTGAAGGCCGTCTCCCCATTAGCGGAAGCCATCCAATCAGTATTAATGGCCATACCTATTACGAAACTCCAAATAGTGCAGCGTTCTTGTCCGAATGTATCCCAGCATTAGTCGCGCTCGATGGCAACGGTAATTTCATGCATGCCGTGCTAAAACCATGCGGCAATCCAATTTATGCACATTCGGTCGCGCCAGCGCCTCAGCCGCACCCGACACCAACTCCTACACCGACACCAGTTTGTGCTTGTAGTTCATTGACTGCTACCAAAATCACTTCGACACGCCAGCGATTTGTTGCGGCTGCGACTCATGGCAATGGTTCGCAAATTACTAGCTATATGTTTGATTTCGGCGACGGGACATCCCAGCAATCAACCAGTAGTAGTGTCGAACACGATTACGCCCAACCGGGTACTTATACGGCCAGAGTGACGGTCCAATTCTGGGTGAATGGACAATACGTTACTGCCACTAGCCCAAATTGTGTCGTTCAAGTCGTCATTACTGCGCCTCCGGCCACGGCGACATGTCAGTCACTCCAGGCAATCCAGCGCGATCGCACAACATATGATATTACGATTAACCAAACCAGTACCAACGCTACCTATCAGGGTGCGACAATCAATTACGGTGACGGAACTAGCAATAATATAACTGGCACAACGGATAGCCATACATTTGCAAACGTCGGCACGTACCATATTGTTGCCACACTGCAATTTGGTACCGGCACAACCGCCAAAACCGCTACTTGCCAAGCAACGGTGACGATTCAGACCGAAGTCTGTCCGCTCAATTCGACACTGCCCAAAAACAGTCCACAATGTATTGCATGTCAGTACAACGCCAATTTGCCTGCCAATAGTTCGCAGTGTGTTGCCTGCCCATACAACGCCAACATTGCAAATACCAGCCCTGATTGCGTCAAAGCAGCGACTGTCGTGACGACGCTGCCGGTGACCGGACCGATGGATGGACTACTCGGTGCGGGCGTCGGTGCCGGTGGTCTGATCATTGCTACATCGTTCTATCTTGGCTCTCGTCGCGATCTCCTCGCTTCGTTACTTCGCGGCTGATAACAACAGCAATCGTGCTTATTATTGCGAGTAACAGAGAAAAATGTTAGGATAACAACACTATGACAACGCTTTCCTGCCAACCGTACAAAGGTGCCCGCGATTACTATCCAGCCGATAAACGAGTGCAAAACTATATTTTTCGCACGTGGCACCGCGTTATGCAACTGCATGGCTACGAAGAATATGGCGTGCCACTACTAGAACCACTGGAAGTATATGCGGCCAAATCTGGCAAAGAGCTTGTCAGCGAGCAAACCTATTCGTTCACCGATCGTGGTGATCGCAAAGTCGCTATTCGTCCCGAAATGACTCCAAGCCTTAGCCGTATGGTGGCAGCAAAGCGTCAAGAACTTGGCTATCCTGCACGTCTGTATAACATCGGTAATTACCTTCGTTACGAACGCCCACAAAAGGGCAGGGAGCGTGAGTTTTGGCAGTTAAACACTGATATTTTTGGTGTCGAGGGCGAATTACCGGAAGCAGAAGTTATTGGCATCGCATCCGAAATCATGAAGGCATTCGGCGCGACCGAAAAAATGTTTGTTATCAAGATCAACAACCGAAACTTGATCAACTACATGATGGCACATTACCTGGGTCTCGACGCTGTGCAGGCGCAACTGATGATGAAGTTGTTCGATCGAAAGAACAAAATCGAAGCCAGCGAATTCAAAGATCAAGCCAGCGAGATATTTGGTGCCGATGCAGCCGATGCTGGTCTGCACAAAATCGCGACACTGACTGCCGCACATTCGATTGCCGATTTGCCCGAAGATCTTCGTAACAATCAAGCAGTTCAAGAAGTCCAAAAAGTCTTTACGCTCCTGGAACAAGCGGGTGTTAAAAACGCCGTCTTTGATATTACCTTGATGCGTGGCCTGGATTACTATACCGGCACTGTTTTCGAAGTATTTGATACTGATCCTGATAATAATCGCTCGATTTTGGGTGGTGGACGCTATGACGGGCTGGTTGGATTGTTTGGTGTCGAACCTATTTCGGCAGTTGGATTTGCCCAGGGTACGACAACTTTAGAGATTTTCTTGTCTGCGCACAAACTACTGCCAGAATTGCCATCAACGACCGAAATTGGCATTATTCCTCTGGGAACCACGCTACAAGGTGCGCTAAAATTGGCCGCACGACTGCGCGAAGAAGGCGTCAAAACTGAAGTCGATATTACCGAACGCAAACTAGACAAACAGATCAAATCTGTCGTCAAAAAACAGGTACAGTTCATCATTTTCGTTGGTGACGAAGAACTTGCCAGCGAACAGTATCCGTTCAAGGACACCGCAACCGCTGAGGAAGAAAAGTTGAGTTTTGAACGTATTGTGAGCAAGGTCAAGGATCGTCGCCGCGGGAGTAGTGGTGATGATGAGTTTGCTGAGTTTTTTGAATAGGGTATAATTTTTGTCATTCTAGACCCTGCCTTGTCATTTCGGACTTGATCCGGAGTCCAACCAATCATAAATCATTATTCTTAGTGTACTTTTCCGCTGGAAAGTACCAAAAAGCCTTCATTTTGTGGCGACAAAAAGAAGCAAAAAACTTTGTGGCGGCTTCACTCCGCCGAGACAATAAACAAGGCTCTGTCGGTCACTGAAACAACTCCCGTTGGTCGGTCCATTTCTTTTTCGGTTTTAAACCGAAATGGACTGAGTTTCAGTGAATGATTCCGCCATAACCTTGTCTATTGGCTCAGGTCGTTGCAGATGCCACGGGGAAGACGATTTATAATTTTTAAATCTGGCCAAATGCGAACTTCTCGTGCTTGCGAAATTCATAGCTATCACATAAAGTATAGACACCAGTCAACCATGCACCGTCGATATTATCCGGTGAGGGATGATATGGTGCACATACAGAAGAGGTGAGATTATGACCGATACACCATCAATTTTTGAAGAGTTTCTACAACTTGATACGCAAACTTGGGAGCAGTTTGAAGCTGCCCGAGTCGCTGTCGACGGACTTGTAACGCAACTCAAAGACAACATTGGTAGCAAGCATGATGAACTGTTTGAATTGTTCAGCCAATGCGTAGAACTTCACGCCCAGCTCGCTTATCTTGCAGATGAGGGCGAAAAAGTAGGTCAGTGCATCGCTGCATATGACACGTGGGCTACTTCATCCAAGATGCAAAGCGCAGTAAGCAAGGTTCTTGCGACGCTATCCGATGAGGTGGCAAAAAAGTACTTCTATAAGTTCCACCCATGCCAAATACGCTAAGTTTAAGCCTTTGCTTATCTGTACATTGTATTGACAGGCGCAGCTGCTCACCCTTCTGTTCCCGTCCTGTTTTCTTTACGCATTAAAGACGGCAGGACGGGAAGTTTGAACCAGATAGTCGTATCTGTTATGATAGTTCGAGTATGAAAACGACAGTAAAACACCTATCCGACACCAAAGTAGTGCTGACCATCTCGCTTGGCGCTGAAGAATTAAAAGCCGCTGAACTAGTAGCACTGAAAAAGATCGCTCGTGACATCAAAGTCCCAGGGTTTCGCAAAGGCAAAGTTCCTGCCAGCGTTGCGGCCAAAAACGTTGATCCGAACGCTCTAGGCCAGCAAACACTTGACGATGCACTGTCTAAAGCCGTTGCCGAAGCCTACACTGCCGAAAAAATCCAAGCCCTTGATCGTCCACAAGTTGAAGTCAAAAAGTTTGTCCCTGGTAGCGAACTAGAATTTACTGCCGAAACTGAAATCTTGCCAAAAATCACTCTTGGTGACTACAAAAAACTTGGTGTCAAAAAAGTTGCCGAAAAAGCAACTGACAAAGACATCGACGAAATCATCCTGCGTATGCGCGAAGGTTCGGCCGAACGCAAAGAGGTCAAACGCGCTGCTGCTGACAAAGACGAAGTTATTATCGATTTCATTGGCAAAAAAGGTGATGTTCCATTCGATGGCGGAACTGCCAAAGATTACAAACTAGTCATAGGTTCAAACCAATTTATTCCTGGATTCGAAGAAGGTATCATTGGCCACAAAGCTGGCGATGAATTCGACTTACATGTGACCTTCCCTGCTGATTATCATTCCAAAGACCTAGCTGGTGCCAAAGTTACCTTTACGACGACGCTCAAGGAAGTCAAAGAAGTTGTTCTGGCAGAACTCGACGACAAATTGGCCAAAAAAGCTGGTCCATTTAAGACTGTCGAAGAGCTAAAAGTTGATATCAAACGAGAAATTCAAGCCCAAAAAGACCGCGAAGCGACCGAAAAGTTGAAGGATGCATTGGTCAAAAAACTGGTTGAAGTCAGCAAAATTCCTGTACCTGAAATCTTGGCCGCTGACCAAGCAAGTTCGATTGAGCAAGATATGATGCAAAACCTTGCCTACCAAGGCATGACGCTCGAAATGTATTTGGAAAGTCAGAAACTGACTCACGAAAAATGGCTAGAAACAGAAGTCAAAACCGCTGCCGAAAACCGTGTCAAAGCTGGATTGGCACTTGCCGAACTGAGCAAAATCGAGAAAATCGAAGCTACCAGCGAAGAACTGGCCGAGAAAATTCGCCAATTCCAAGAACAATATGGCAACAGCAAGAAAGAAGATTTCACCTCGCCTGAACGACAGCGTGACATTGCCAATCGTCTGTTGACCGACAAAACCATCGATCGCTTGGTCGAACTCAACTCAAAATAGTAAGTTACCTATATTCATGGTATAGTAAACTTGCTCTCGGCTCTGAGAGGAAGTTATGAGGATTATGAGTGTTATGGCTGCCGCAGTTCTTGTGGTGGCTGCATCTATGATGTTGAAGGTGCTCGATGACTGGGCAGAACGAGCGGCATAGCCGCCGGGTTCACAAAAAGGAGTGAGGAATTTGAAATTTCTTGTTATCGTTGGTGTCGGCGCGGCTGCTGCCGTAGCCATGGGTCGCTTCATGAAAAAAGCAGTTGACTGGGTTGAAGCGGAGGAATTGCGCGAAAGGGTCGTATGATCATCTAATCACGCAAAACTTCGCCCCAACACATCCCTATTCATGTTCCATCCATCTAACGGTTGCATCTCATCGAGCCGAGAGTGCAACCCATTGATTTTAAATTAGCACTCTATTGCATTGAGTGCCAGCCAGCGCTATACTATATATATGAATATGAAACCTCGAACGTATTTGGTGCCAACGGTCATTGAAAAAACGTATGAAGGCGAACGCGCTTTTGATATTTACTCACGGCTGTTGAACGAACGAATTATCTTCCTAGGCGAAGACGTCAACGAACATACCGCAAACGTTGTTGTCGCCCAATTACTTCATTTGGCCTACGCCGATAGCAAAAAGGACATTAAATTGTACATCAACAGCCCCGGTGGCAGCGTCTACGACGGTTTGGCTATTTATGACACGATTCAGTTTATCGCTCCTGATGTTCAGACAATTGGTATTGGCCTGCAAGCTAGCATGGGTGCATTCTTGCTATCAAGCGGCACCAAAGGCAAGCGATTTGCATTGCCAAACAGTCGTATTATGATTCACCAGCCTAGTAGCGGTACCGAAGGCAAAGTGACCGATCAAGAAATCAGCCTGCGTGAAAGTGTGTATATCAAACACCGCTTGAATGAAATCCTGGCGAAAAACACCGGTCAAAAACTATCCAAAATCGAAAAAGACGCCGATCGCGATTTTTGGATGAGTGCCGAAGAGGCCGTCACATACGGCCTGGTCGACCAAGTCATCACAAAAGCCTAAAACCCCTTGACTATTTGTCACCCATCCCTCACAATCAGTATCAAGAAGTAGTGTAGTTTGGTATCACATGTCTATTTTCTGTCGGCAACAGAGGTGGATGAAACCAAACTTAGTGAATCTTCGGGCCAGAGTTCACTATCAACAACCATGCGCTAGCGGCCGCTAGACATGATAAACAATTAGCGAGGAGTACAGATGGCAAAAGCAAATGCTAAGGCTACTGCTGGCAAACGTGTGTTTTTCACCCAAGATGACACTGCGTTGCCACTACCAAACCTGATCGCTCACCAAAAGGACAGCTGGCGTGAATTCGTCGAAACTGGCCTAAGTGAGATTTTTTCAGAACTAAACCCAATTGAGGACTACACTGGTCAGAAATTGGAACTACGATTCAAGGAATATCATTTCCAGGATCCAAAAGTCAGCGAACAAGACACCAAAGAAAACAACCTGACATTTGACGCACCACTCCACGTCAACGTCGAATTGACCAACAAAGTTACCGGGGAAGTCAAGGAACAAGAAATCTATCTTGGTGATTACCCATGGATGACCGATCGCGGTACATTTATCATCAACGGTACCGAACGTGTCGTTGTATCACAGCTTATTCGTAGCGCTGGTGTGTTTTTCACCGCCGAAAAAGCCGTTGGTCACAGCAACTATGGTGCCAAACTCATCCCAGGCCGTGGTGCATGGTTGGAATTTGAAACCGCTGCAAACGGTACGATCTATGTCAAAATCGATCGTCGCCGCAAACTACCAGTCACGACATTACTGCGTGCGCTCGGTCACAACAAAACCACCGAAATCAAAAGTCTATTTGCAGACGTTGACACCGGTGATGTGAAATATATCGAAGCAACCCTCGAAAAAGACCCATCACGTGGATCAAACGAAGCATTGATCGAAGTCTACCGCCGCCTGCGACCAGGTGATTTGGCGACTGTCGACAACGCTCGTAGTATGATCGAACGAATGTTCTTTGATTTCAAACGCTTTGATTACAGCCGTGTTGGCCGTTACAAATTGAACCAACGACTTGGTATAGAAGTTGCTAACACAACTGAAAACCGTGTCTTCCAGATGAACGATTTGATCGCGATTATCCGCGAAATCATTCGGTTGAACAATACACAGGAACCTGCCGACGACATCGACGCCCTGAACAACCGTCGTGTCAAATTAGTCGGTGAATTGGTAGCCCGCCAATTCCGCGTTGGTATGCTTCGCATGCAACGTAACGCCATGGACCGTATGTCTATGTCTGATCTTGAAACCGTCACACCTGGTCAACTGATCAACGCTCGCCCGGTCGTTGCTGCTGTTCGCGAATTCTTTGCAAGCAGCCAGTTGTCACAATTGATGGACGAAACAAACCCACTTGCCGAATTGTCACACAAACGCCGCCTATCATCGATGGGACCTGGTGGTTTGTCACGCGAACGTGCAGGATTTGACGTTCGTGACGCTCACCCAACACACTACGGCCGTTTGTGTTCGGTAGAGACTCCAGAAGGCGCTAACATTGGATTGGTGCTGAACCTCGCTAGCTACGCCCGTGTCAACGAATATGGATTTATCGAAACTCCATACCTAAAGGTTATTAAAGGCAAAGTCACTGATGAAGTTGTCTACCTCGACGCATCACAGGAAATTACCGAAGTCATCGCTGATGCTGGTGCCGAACTAAAAGACGGCAAATTCGTCAACGAGCGCGTTAGTGCCCGAAACGGACTACTACCAGAGCAAGTTGATGCCAGTGAAGTGACCTACATGGACGCTGCCCACAAGCAAATTCTTGGTTCAACTGCATCATTGGTGCCATTTATCGAGAAAAACCGTGTTGACCGATCATTGACTGGTTCAAACATGCAAAAACAGGCCGTTCCACTACTAACTCCTGAGTCACCAACAGTTGGTACTGGTATCGAGGCAGAACTTGCCAAAAACACCAGCCAATTGGTTGTTGCGAGAGCCGCCGGTGAAGTTGTCCGTGCTGATGGTGATGAAATTCACGTCAAATACGCAGATGGCGTCAAGATTTACGAATTGGTTCACTTTGCCAAAAGCAATGATGACCGTTCAATCAACCAAAAAGTCCGCGTTTCTCGCGGCGACAAGGTGAAAAAGGGTGACATTCTGATCGAAGGTGCCTCTATCGCTGATGGTGAATTGGCGCTTGGTCGTGACCTGACTGTGGCATTTATGCCATGGGGTGGTTACAACATGGATGACGCGATCGTGCTTTCAAGCCGTATCGTCCAAGATGATGCGCTTACCAGCATCAACATCAAAGATTACACGGTAGAAGTTCGTGAAACCAAACTTGGTCCAGAAATTGTCACTCGTGACATTCCAAACGTTTCCGAAGAATCACTTCGTCACCTCGACGAAAACGGTATTGTTCAGATCGGTTCTGAGGTCAAATCTGGCGATGTACTTGTCGGCAAGATTACTCCAAAGGGTGAGCAAGAGCTGAGTTCTGAAGAACGACTGCTGCGCGCAATCTTTGGCGAAAAAGCTAAAGACGTTCGTGATACATCACAGCGTATGAACAATGCCGGTGGTGGTAAAGTCGTCGGTGTTAAAATCTTTAGCCGCGAAAACGGTCACGAGCTCAAAGCTGGTGTCCTGATGCAAATCCAGATCTTTGTCGCACAGCTGCGTAAAATCAGCGTTGGTGACAAGTTGGCTGGTCGTCACGGTAACAAGGGTGTTGTTGCCCGAATCTTGCCTGTCGAAGATATGCCATTCATGGAAGACGGTACCGCCGTTGACGTGGTATTGAACCCGCTCGGTGTGCCATCTCGTATGAACATCGGTCAGCTATTTGAAACTCACCTGGGTATGGCTGCTCGTGCACTTGGTTACAAAGTTGCAACACCACCATTTAATGGTGTCAGCGACGAAGTTATCAGTGCCGAACTTGAAAAAGCTGGCTTTGCCCGTGATGGTAAATCACAACTGTATGATGGCCGTAATGGTGAAGCATTCGAAGAGCGCACAACTGTTGGTGTCATGCACATCATCAAACTGCATCACATGGTAAGCGACAAGATTCACGCTCGTTCAACTGGTCCATACACAATGGTGACTCAGCAACCACTGGGTGGTAAAGCCCAAAATGGTGGTCAGCGATTTGGAGAAATGGAAGTCTGGGCCCTCGAAGCTTATGGCGCCGCTACAACGCTGCAAGAAATGCTAACAATCAAGTCTGACGATGTATATGGTCGTGCCAAAGCGTACGAATCAATCATCAAAGACGAACCAATTGTTGGTCCAAAATTGCCTGAATCATTCAACGTCTTGGTCAAAGAACTTCAGGGTCTCGGTCTGCGCGTCGATTTGCTCGACGAAACCGAAGATGCAGTGATTGACGCCGAAGAAGTCATTGCCGTTGGTGGCCCAGAGGACAAAACTGTTCCTGCGGTTATCATTGCTGATGATGACGACGAAGAAGTCGAAACTGTTCTGGATGAAGCCGACGAATTTGGCGACATCGATGAAGGTATGACAATTCAAGATATTGATGAAATAGAAGAAATCAAGGAGGAGGTGTAATATGTCAAAAGTTATGGCTGGCACAGGCATCGCTGACTTTGACGCCGTTCGTCTCGCTGTAGCAAGTCCAGAGGACATGCTGAAGTGGAGTCATGGTGAAGTCACCAAACCTGAAACAATTAACTATCGCACCCAGAAACCTGAACGCGATGGATTGTTCTGCGAACGAATCTTTGGCCCAGTCAAAGATATCAACCCGCACGACAACAAACTAAAAGGCGTTCGTTCACGCGAAGCTGCTATCGATAAAAACGGTGAATTGGTCACCAAATCAATTGTTCGTCGCGAACGCATGGGCCATATTGGCCTGGCTGCACCCGTTGCGCACATTTGGTTTATGCGTGGTACTCCATCAGCAATGTCATTGTTGCTTGGAATCACTGTTCGTAACCTCGAGCGCATTGCCTACTTTGCAACCTACGTTGTATTAAAGGTAAGCGAAGAAAAACGCGACCAATATCTGGCTGATCTCGAAGCCGAGACCGAAGCTGGTCGCGCCGCTATCAAAATCCGCTATGAAAAAGAAGCTGAAGTTGAAGGCGCTGACGTAAAAGTAGTCGCCACGGCAATGTCACGCGAAGTTGAAGAATTGAACGAAACCTACAACGTCAAAAAAGCCCAGCTGGATAGCATGGTGAAGAACGCGTTGATGAACGAAACTGACTACCGAAACCTACCAGAAGAATACGAAGAACTCGTATCTGTTGGTATGGGCGGTACTGCACTCAAAGCACTGCTTGATGCAATTGACCTCAAGTCACTTATTGCTCAGCTAAGCGAAGAAGTTGCTGGTGCCAAAGGTCAGCGCGAAAAGAAATTGCTGAAACGACTGAAAGTCCTCGAAGGTATGCAAGCCGCTGGTATCAAACCAAGCAGCCTGACACTGACGATTCTGCCAGTTATTCCACCAGATCTCCGCCCAATGGTACAGTTGACCGGTGGCCGTTTTGCAACATCTGATCTTAACGACCTCTACCGACGTGTTATCAACCGTAACAACCGTCTGAAAAAACTGATCGATCTTAACGCCCCTGAAGTCATCCGCCGCAACGAAATGCGTATGCTCCAGGAAGCCGTCGACGCCCTGATTGATAACAGCGCAGCCCGTGGTGGCCGTGCCGTGAACGCAACTGGTGGCCGTCGCCGTCTAAAATCAATCAGCGACATGCTCAAGGGTAAACAGGGTCGTTTCCGCCAGAACCTTCTGGGTAAACGTGTTGACTACTCTGGACGTTCGGTTATTGTGGTTGGTCCAAAGCTCAAGATCGAGCAATGTGGTCTGCCAAAACAAATGGCACTTGAACTATTCAAACCATTTGTTATCAGCTGGTTGATCCGTGGCGAACACGCTCATAACATCCGTTCAGCGACTCGTTTGATCGAATCAGGCGACACGCTGGTTTGGGATGCACTTGACGCTGTTATCGCTGGTAAGTACGTACTGCTTAACCGTGCACCATCACTTCACCGTTTGTCGATTCAGGCCTTTCAGCCTGTTCTCGTCGAAGGTAAAGCAATCCAACTGCACCCACTTGTCGCCAACGGTTTCAACGCCGATTACGACGGTGACCAGATGGCTGTTCACTTGCCTTTGTCTGTCGAAGCACAGCGCGAAGCTCGTGAGTTGATGAGTGCCACGAACAACTTGTTAAAACCTGCTGATGGCGCTCCAGTGCTAAACATCGGTCAGGACGTTGTGCTCGGTAACTATTACCTTACCTACGAAAAACCAAGTGCGCAGACTAAAACCGTCAAAGCGTACAGCTCTGTTTATGAAGCTGAAATGGCGTACGATGCTAAGAAGCTGCAACTGCAGTCACCAATCCGTGTCTTTGCCAAGGGCAAGATCCGCGATACGACTCTTGGGCGCGTCTTTTTCAACGAGATTCTGCCTGCAGATTTCCCCTACGACAACAGTATCCAGAACAAGAAACAGCTGAAAAAAGTATTGGCCAAGATTTTCACCCAATACGGTGCTGTTGATACTGCGCACACTGCCGACCGAATGAAAGGTCTGGCCTTCCGATTCGCGACAATCGCTGCTGTATCTACCGGTAAAGATGACTACCTGCATTTCCCAGAAATCAGTGAGTTTATCGGTGAAGGTGACGTTAAAACTGCCTTAATCTCGGAACAGTTCGACCAAGGTCTGGTGACCGAAGAAGAGCGTTACGGCCTCACCGTTGCCGCATGGCGTGGTGTTGACCGCAAGGTAACCGAATTCCTACAGGATCAATTGAAGAGCATGGACACAAGTATTAGTGTCATGGTTAACTCTGGTGCCCGTGGTGATATCAGTAACGTCAAGCTAGCAAGCGCGATGGTTGGTATCATGGTGGACGCGACAAACCGCGAAATCGAGCTGCCTATCCGTAGTAGCTTTAAATCCGGACTCAGCTCACTAGAAGCCTTCGTGGCAACCCGTGGTGCACGTAAGGGTCTGATTGACACCGCGCTGAAAACTGCCGACTCAGGATACCTGACTCGTCGTTTGGTCGATGTGTCACAAGATGTCTTTACGGTCGCTGATACACTCGACGACGATGATGGCTTTGCTATCTACCGCTCTGAGTCTGTCGAAACAATGATCGAATTTGCTAACCGTTTGAATGGCCGTTTCACTGCCGAAAAAGTTGGATCATACATTGGTCGTGACGAATTGATCACCCGCGAAGTTGCCGATGCAATTGCCGCTGATGAATCAATCGACGCTGTCAAAATCCAATCTGTTCTGTCGACCAAAAACCTTCGTGGAATTCCACGCAAGAGCTACGGTATCGACATGGCAACTGGCCACTTGGTCGCCGAAGCACAGCCAGTCGGCGTTATCGCTGCACAGTCTGTCGGTGAGCCAGGTACACAGCTAACACTGAAAACTTTCCATGCATCAGGTGTGGCCGGAGGTGACATCACCCAAGGTCTGCCACGTGTCGAAGAGTTGTTCGAAGCTCGTACACCAAAGGGTCAAGCGCATGTTACCGAAGTAACCGGTCTGGTTGATGTTTGGGAAGATGGCAAAAAGTACATCGTCCAAGTCACGCCAGCTGCTGGTCACGTCGAACGCATGAAACTCGAAGGTCGCACCGTTAATGTTAAATCTGGCAGCAATGTCAAAGTTGGCGACGTACTTGCAACCACAGAGGGTGAAGCAAAACCATTGGTTGCACCATTTGATGGTGTGGTTGAAATCGCCGAAGACACATTGGTCCTGGCTGCAAACGCTAGCGCCCCTGTACGTTACGAAGTTCCTGGTTCTACACAACTCGTCATCAGTGCGGGCGACAGCGTTGAAGCCGGTGATCGTCTGACGATCGGTTCACTCAACCTGCATGATTTGATGCGTCTGAAAGGCACCGAAGCCACTCAGCGTTACATCATTAACGAAGTTCTGCGCATTTACGCTGCACAGGGTCAAGATGTTGCTGACAAGCACCTCGAGATCATCGTGCGCCAAATGTTCAGCCGCGTTCAGGTTGAAGACCCAGGCGACAGCATCTTTGTAACTGGCGATATCGTCAGCAAAGCATCAGTTGTTGAAGCCAACGCTGTTTTGGCTGTTGAAGGTAAAGAATTGGTACAATATACCCAGCTACTACTAGGTATCACCAAAGTCTCTATCTGGTCAGATAGCTTCCTATCAGCCGCATCGTTCCAGGACACAACCCGTGTGCTGATCAACGCTGCAACCAGCGGTCGTGTTGACCGTCTGCATGGCCTAAAGGAAAACGTTATCATCGGACGCAAGATTCCAGTCGGAACCGGTGCCCTGGTGAACCAACGTGTCGAAGAGGAAGATGACGTTCTCGAAGAGATCGCCGAAGACCTCGAAATCGCCGCGTAATCTTTACGCCGCAACTGTCAAAACCCCTCGTTGTAATGCGAGGGGTTTTGCTTGTGGTTGCCAAAAGTCAGTAATTATATTATTCTAGATATGTACCACTCCCAACCATTAAAGGAGAAGACAGTGGCTACAAGTACCGACACAACCAATATCTATCCGATCGAACCCGAGGATTCAGCTCGCGGTCTTGACAATTTTGACGCCCAGGCGCCGACATCGTCAAACCCCATCGCGACACCTCAGGAAAACGTCGAACGCAGCCAGTGGGCGATTCTGACAAAGCTGCGTGGTAGCCATACGTTGCAAGCCGCCAGCGAAGGGATCCTAACGGAACCGATCGCTGCATATTTTGCAGCTGTGGATGCAGGCGATTCAGCCGCCGCATTCTTGAAGCTTATCAAGCTTCAGATCGCAGCAGAAGAAGCAATGTCTTTGGATGTCAGTCTACAGATCGTTTGCTGGCGTGTCCGCAAAACGCTCAACAGGCACAAGGAGCTTGCCGCAAGTCAATCACTCCCTGAGGCGATGTGACTACATGGACCATCAGGATATGAGTGTGGGTGTCAAACCCGCCGAAAGGAGAGCTCGCCGAGATTATTCTCAGCTAGTAGCCCCTTTCGGCGGCTCTTCTATCGAAACCTGATATAATTTAGTTTATGACTGCAATTATTTCAAAAAATATACTTCACAACCTTTTCAAGAACATCAAAGCTGGTGGCGGTACTTTGACATATCCTGATAACACAACAGTTGCCTATGGCGACCCTAAGCTTGCTGCCAAATTACATATTAAATTTCATACTGCAAGCGCACTGCGAGCACTTGCCAGAAACCCATCAGTGGGGCTTGGCGAAGGTTATGCTGCAGGTGAAATTACCTTCGAGAAAGGTGGATTTGACGAATTAATCGCTACCATGGATATGAACAAGAAACATTTTGAAAAATGGTTCCGCAATCCATTGGTCTATCACCTAGGTAAAGCCAGCACAAATACCGGCAAACAGCGCAAAAACATCAGCATTCACTACGATATTGGCAATGATTTTTACAAATTATGGCTCGACAAATCGATGACGTATAGTTGTGCGTATTTCAAGACTCCAACAGATACGCTCGAACAAGCTCAAACCCAAAAAGTTGCTCATATTTTGCGCAAACTCAATCTAAAAAAGGGCATGTCACTACTTGATATTGGATCCGGCTGGGGGACACTACTGATTACTGCAGCACAGAAATACGGTGTGACTGGCCTCGGTATTACACTCAGCACCGAGCAGCTGGCGCACAGCACCGCAGCAGCCAAAAAGGCCAAAGTTGATCATCTGATCAAGTTTGAACTCGCTAACTATCAAGACCTCCCGGCTCGCAATCTCAAATTTGACCGCGTCGTCAGTGTTGGCATGTTCGAACACGTTGGCAAACAAGGCGCTCCAAAATACTTCGAGGTTGTTTCTGATCTACTCCATGACGGTGGCGTCAGCGTCCTTCATACTATCAGTACACGCGATCCAATCGGGGGTGGAGATGCTTGGATCGATAAATATATCTTTCCTGGTGGCTACATTCCAGCCATTCGCGAGATCAGCAATTTGCTGCCAAAGTACGATCTGACCCCTGTTGATTATGAAAGCCTTCGCATTCATTACGCCATGACATTGGACGAATGGCACCGCCGCTATGTCAGCCACGAAAAGGCGATTCGTAACCAACACGGCGATTTCTTTTATCTCACCTGGGAAATGTACCTCAAATCATGTGCCGCCAACTTCCGCGCTGGCGGTGTTGATCTGTCACAGTTTATCTTGGTCAAAGGCTGGACCAACGAGCTGCCGCTCACCCGCGAATATATGTATAAATAATCACCGACCCGACTTTTCCACTGGAGGATTGTAAAAAACTTAACATATTTTTCATAAATTACCTTGTAATGGCCTATCGTACGAGGCTAATATAGAAGAGTACCTGTTGTCTACGAAGGAGAAGTTTTGTCCTCCGCATTGGATCTTCAAAACCCGACACTTGTCGATCACACGAAAGGTTTTACCGAGCAAGAAAGATACGACGCCATTCTCGTTATTTTGAGAAAGGCGAAAGATCAACCAAATCTTGGTAAGGATGACGGTTTCAAGAGGTCTGTCGCAAAAGTGATCGGAGCGCCATTCAAAACGAACAAAGATCGTCAGCACGCACGGGGACTGCTCCTCAGATGCCGACAAATTCTGGACAATCGTTCAGAATGGCCGACTGAGGCGCAAATGAATAGTCTGGTCGACAACTATCGACATGCAATCTTGGTGGGTCGGCAAGCCCGAATGGTTTGCAAGGAGCTCGACCAGCTAGCTCGATAGAACACAGGGTACATTCGTACCCGCCGAAAGTTGATTCGCCACGAACATTAGGTTCGCACGCTTGGATCCTTTTGGCGGGTCAACTTCGATAATTTATAACGCAGTTGTCAAATGGCAGCTGTTTTGCTATACTAACAGATGAGTTTCCTCTCTTTTACTATTTGATGCGAGAATGTGTACACATCAGATGGCGTAAAGGGAATGACACGAGGCGGAGATGCTGAATCCAAATCGTAAATTTAGCTATTAGAATATGGAATATGGAATATGGCAGGCGGCTCCAATAGCCAATAGCCAAATTCCAATAGCCAATAAAACGGAGTTTTATTAAAACATGCCTACAATCAACCAACTAGTGCGCAAACCACGCAAGACGGCGATCAAAAAATCGAAGTCTCCTGCGCTTGGTCGTATCCACAACGCGCTGAAAACCCGTTACTACGAGCAAAACGGTCCACTCAAACGTGGCGTTTGTATCAAAGTAACGACTAAAACACCTAAAAAGCCTAACTCTGCACTTCGTAAAGTTGCACGTGTTCGTTTGACGAACCAGCAAGAAGTTTGGGCTTACATCGGTGGTGAAGGTCATAACCTCCAGGAACACGCCGTTGTGCTTGTCCGTGGTGGTCGTGTTCCAGATCTTCCAGGTGTTCGTTACCATATCGTTCGTGGTGCACTTGACCTTCAGGGTGTTGCAAAACGCCAACAGGGCCGTTCTAAATACGGTGCCAAAAAGGAGGATAAAAAGTAATGCCTCGTAAAGTAACCAAGAAACTGCAGCGTGATCTAAAACCAGACCGCAAATACCAATCTGTTTTGGTACAACGTCTGATCAACAAATCAATGCTCGATGGCAAAAAAGGCGTTGCCGAACGTGCCGTCTACGAAGCGCTGGAAAAAGCTGCCAAGAAATTGGATAGCGAAGATCCACTAGCTGTATTCGAACGCGCAGTTCGCAATCTTTCACCAAACTTCGAAGTCAAATCTCGTCGTGTCGGTGGTGCTAACTACCAGATTCCGTTCCCAATCCAAGGTCACCGTCAACTGCACTACGCTTACACTTGGCTGGTTCAGTCTGCACGTGGTCGCAGTGGTATGCCATATGCGCAGCGTTTGGCGATGGAAATCGTCGATGCTCACAACGAAGCTGGTGCTGCCTTCAAGAAAAAAGAAGACACCCACAAAATGGCCGAAGCCAACCGAGCATTTGCTCACTTTGCCCGTACGTAATCGCGTATTTGCATGACATAAAACCCACTTGTTACAGAGTGGGTTTTTGTATGTACCAATGAAAGTGCCACCTTGGGCACTTTCATAATGAAACAAAAGTGCCCAAGGTGGCGTGACTGCTGGTGTTATTCCGGAATAACGTCTTCCACAACGTCGATGTCCAGAATCACCATCACGATGCACAGCGCCCGTAGGCGAAGTCTTGCGATCAGTTCGCCGAGCGGTCGATCAGAGAGTGGTGCGCAAGCAGCGTACCGAATGTCAGCGATCTGGTCGCTAGTAAGCAGGTATTGCCTTTCGTCGATGACTTTTGTGACTTCCTTGCGGATGACGTCGACGATCTTGCCTTCGATCTGAGGTGCTTTTTCCACGTAGGTATTCATTCTCCCACGCTGTTCTTTCTTGCGCTGAATCTTATCGATTGCTGGCGCTAAGAGAACGGACATTCAACTTCCTCTCGGTCGTGTTATGCAGACAAATGTATTATAACACCTATTTTTTATAAGGTCAATGAAAAGATTATTAAATAACGGGGGTGAAATATCATTGACATTGCTGCACGAAAGGATTACTATAGTTTTTGCCTGCAGAGATTCAACGAAGAATCAAAGCGACACTCCAATCCATCCATCACACAAGTGAGAGGTGTAAAACCAAAATGGCAGAGGGAAGAGCTTTGCTGAAGTTTAATGTGCGATCCGGCGTAGAAGGGTGGTTCGAGATTCATTTCTCCGAACCCGTCTTTCCTGCTGAGTGGATCAACACAAGCTTCAACAATCCTGGCGCTGAGATGAAGCCGACTGGCAAGCACGAAAGGCTTGTCAGGAAGCTGCTCAGGATGCTGAGCGAACATTGGTGTGGCGACAATGGTGTGATCATCAGTAGTGCGGCTGTTGCCATCGTGGCATTCAACCACTGCGATTGGGTCAACGAATCGTCGCTGACGACGCTCGTTCGACTGGCCGTTCAGCAAACTGGGTATACTCCCTGTAGGGATGTGGATCTCGACGGCCGCAAGGTCGAAGGTCCCATTCCTCGCCCGCGGCGGTCGGCTGCAGCCTATGGGCTGTCTGGCCGGTCCTCTAGCAGAACGTTTGCGATTGCATACTAGCAACCGTGACACTCTGATCAGTAGCTAACCGCCATGCGGTGGACGTCGATCGAGCATTCGCTCGGCGTCCACCGCCCTAGGTATTTCCTCAATGTGATCGGATGGATTGGAATTCGATACCGAAATTATTTACCGAAATGGCGGAATTCCAATTTTACTGGCCAATTGAATCAAATCGGTCGAAAATTCCCTGTTCATTGTTTCTGGATCTGGCCCGCGACGAGTATTTGTATTCATCGCCGTGATCGCCGCCATGTCGGTGTCATCCAGCTCAAAATCAAAGATATTAATGTTTTCGACAATTCGCTCTGGATGAGTCGATTTGGGGATGACAATCTGACCAATCTGAATATGCCAGCGCAATACAATCTGTGCTGGCGATTTTTGATGTTTATGGGCAAGTTTGGATAATGTTGAGTCGTTCAGTAGATCACCACCGGTTCCACCAATCGGACTCCACGACTGACAGTAAATACCGCGGTCACTGCAAAACTGACGTAGTTCGGGTTGTTGTAGCCGTGGATGCAGCTCTACCTGATTCACTGCCGGGATGATCGTGGTATTATTCATCAGATTTTCCAGATGTGCGATAGGGAAATTGCAGACGCCAATCGCTTTTACTCGTCCACTCGAATAGATTTCTTCCATCGCTCGCCACGTCGCAATGTATTGATCCAATTTCGGCATTGGCCAGTGGATCAAATACATGTCGATGTAGTCCAAGCCGAGTCGTTTCAGGCTTTTATCAAATCCTATCATGGCATTTTTGTAACCTTGGTCAGAGTTCCAAAGTTTCGTCGTGACAAATAATTCCTCGCGTGGCACGCTGGCCCCACGGATTGCCTTGCCGACACTTGGTTCGTTGGCGTATAGTGCAGCCGTATCAATCATGCGGTACCCGGCCTTGATCGCAGCGTCAACTGCTATTTCTGTCTCTTGGCCATTTTTGAGTTGCCAAACACCCAGGCCAAGCTGGGGTATTTTGACGTCGTTATTTAGGGTGATGATGGGGACTGAACTGCTCATGCCTACCTACCAGTATAGTGGTACAATAAATACATGGCAAACTTCAGTTTTGATATCGTTTCCGAATATGACAAGGCAGAGATGAACAACGTCTTTGGCCAAACCGAGCGCGAAATCGGCACTCGCTATGATTTCAAGGGCACACCGGCCGCGATTGAATGGTTGGCAGACAAAGCCGGATTCAAAATCACCGGGGCAGGCGAGTGGCAAATTGATTCCGTGCTTGATATCGTCCGCAAAAAACTCGCAACTCGCGAGGTCAGCAGCAAAGTACTTGATCTTTCCAAGGGTGTCGTCGAAAGCAACCTCAAGGCGACCAAGGAAGTCCCTTTCGTCGAAGGCTTGTCCCAGGACAAAGCCAAACAAGTCACCTCACTCATCCGTGAGCAATTCCCCAAGGCGAAACCCCAGATTCAGGGTGATGCCGTACGTGTCATTAGTAACAGTAAAGATGAACTCCAATCCGTTATGAGCGCCGTTCGCGCAGCTGATTTTGATTTTGTGACGAGTTTTACGAACTACAGATAGTTCATAGCTTCCTTGTCATCCCAGACTTGACCAGGGAATCCAGTCATTTATTCATTAACTAAACTATCTCCTTGTTCTTTTCGCTAAAAGAACCAAAAGCCTTCTTTTGGACCGCAAAAGAAGCAAAACGTTTGTGGCGGCTTCACTCC